>JAUIHE010000166.1 GCA_030432195.1 Alphaproteobacteria bacterium | reverse complement strand
GTTGGCATCCGGTGAGGCCCATGAGCCCGCTCGCCGCCAAGCCTGCTGCTGCAACACCGCGCCCCCCAAGACGTAAGATGTCCCTTCGCGCCAGGCCGCCATGCTCTGAAGGGTTGGGGTCACCCGGGCCACGCCGCACTGCCACACCCGCGGCCGGGGCGTTTAGATTGGCAATTATGGCAGTGTCAGACAGAGGCGTTTGGCTCATGGAGTTCTAGATGGGGGTTAGCGGCAGTTATAGCCAGCCCGCAATAGGTCTTTTTGTGGCGATCTTGGCTGCAACCTAGCAGCTTGACTGCCAATAGTAGACTCTAGATGTCCAAATCTTCTGCAAAAGCTGCGTTTTCTTGGATGAAAGCAAAGCGCCTTTCCGGCTTTCGACCCATCAAGTCTTCAACAAGCTGTTCGACTCGCTCGCTTTGCTGATGGCTGTCGGCCTCTGCCGTTTCTGCCTCAGCGCCCAGACCCATAGCATCTGCTCTGAAATCATCCAGGCGCACTTGCAGCAACTGTCGAGTCGCGGGGCTCATGGTGGTCACCTTGAGCTGGGGCGAAGACATTTCGCCCAGGCCCTTAAAGCGGGAGATCTCAATCTTGGCGTTGGCCTTGAAGGTCTCGGCGATCAGTTCGTCCTTATGATTGTCGTCGCGGGCATAGATAACCTTGCCGCCTTGGCTAAGGCGGTACAGCGGCGGCATTGCCAAGAACAGGCGGCCCGCTTCGATCAGGGGGCGCATCTCGCGATAGAAAAAGGTCATGAGCAAGCTGGCGATGTGAGCACCGTCAACGTCCGCATCTGTCATGATGATGACGCGCTCATAGCGCAGATCATCCAGCTTGAATTGTCGGCCGAGACCCACACCCAATGCCTGCGACAGATCCGATAGCTCTTGGTTGGCGCGCAGCTTGTCAACGGTGGCGCTGGCGACGTTCAAGATTTTGCCCCGCAGCGGCAAGATTGCTTGCGTCTCTCGATTGCGCGCTTGCTTGGCCGAGCCGCCCGCGGAATCGCCCTCGACGAGGAAAATTTCAGTGTCGGCCCGGTTGGAACGCGAACAGTCAGCTAATTTTCCGGGCAGGCGCAGGCGTGAAGTGGCGGTCTTGCGGGCGGACTCCTTGGCCTGGCGGCGGCGTTGCCGCTCTTCAGCCCGCAACACCACGTTATCCAACAGCGCCTTGGCCTCTTTGGGGTGCTGGGCTAGCCAATGGTCCAGTTGGTCCTTGATGGCATTATCAACCAGGCGCGTGACGTGCGAAGAGGTCAAGCGGTCCTTGGTCTGGCCCTGAAATTGTGGCTCGCGGATAAAGACCGACAGCAGGCTGCGCGCGGCGCCCATAACGTCGTCAGGGGTAACATTGCCCGCCTTTTTGTTGCCGGCGAGCTCGCCAAAACCCTTGAGCGCGCGGGTCAAACCGGACCGCAGGCCCTGTTCGTGCGTGCCGCCTAGGGGCGTGGGAATGGTGTTACAAAAGGCGCTAACGCTGGCGTCGGCTTGATCCAGCCAAGCAATGGCCCACTCCATGCGCCCTTGGTCGTCGGGAAAGCTGGCTTCGCCCGCATAGAGAATGGGCGTGACCAAGCTCTCGCCCGCGATGGTCTCTTGTAGGCTGTCGGCCAGGCCGCCGGGGAAGTGAAGAACCGCTTCAGCGGGTGTCTTGGAATCCTTATCAAGCAAGCTGGGATCACAAGACCAACGAATTTCCACGCCCTTTTGCAGGAAGGCTTTGGAGCGCGAAAAGCGATAAAGGGCGTCTGCCTTGAGCTGTGCCTTTTCGCCGAAAATCTGAGGGTCGGGGTGAAAGCGTACCGATGTGCCGCGTCGGTTGGGGGCCGCGCCGACCCGCTCTAATTTGCCCTTAGGCAGGCCGCGGCTGAACTCTTGGCGGTAGAGCGATTTATCGCGCGCAACTTCAACCACCAGCACGTCCGACAGCGCATTCACCACCGATATGCCGACCCCGTGAAGGCCGCCCGAAGTCGCGTAGGCCTTGCCTGAAAACTTGCCGCCCGAGTGCAAGGTGGTCAAGATGACCTCAAGCGCGGACTTGTCTTTGTACTTGGGGTGAGGATCGACCGGAATGCCGCGCCCGTTGTCGGTGATCGTCGCGCAGCCGTCTGCATCCAAATGGATCTTGATGTGGCTGGCGTGGCCCGCGACAGCCTCGTCCATGGCGTTGTCGATGATTTCAGAGGCCAGGTGGTGCAGCGCGCGCTCGTCGGTGCCGCCAATGTACATGCCAGGGCGTTTGCGAACGGGCTCCAGGCCCTCCAAGACTTCGATGTCTTTGGCGCTGTAGGAGCCTTTGTTGCTGTCGGGGCGCGGGGCGGGAACCAAATCGTTGAGCAAGTCTGACACGGCGGCGGGGCCTATAAAGTAAAATTGCAGGAGCCCTGATATAAGCCGCCGCTCGCCTGCTGGCTATAAAGCTGGGGTTGCGAATCCGCTGATTGGCCAGCTCTTGGGGATAGTTTGCCTACCAGTTGGCATTCTTTTCGCGCGTGTCCAAGTGAACCCAGGCGCCATAGCGACCGATGCCGCCGGTGAACAATTTTTCATCGTCGCGCATCTGGCGCAACAAGGCGTAGAGCTTTTCCACATCTTCAGGTTTACGACTGCTGGGGGCGACGTCGAAGGCACGAAAACGCATGTGTTGACTGCGGCGCGCGCCACCGACCGCAGTGTTATAGGTCGGCGCGCGATAGCCCGAGTAAATATCAAGCTTACCGCCAAAGCGCTCGCGCAATTCCTCCAAGATGAACAAGCTGGCAAGCATGTCATCCCAAAGGTGGCGCGGCGGCAAGCGGTTCAGGCCATAGCCTTTTGAGCCAACTTGTCGGTGTGATCCGCCCGGCGTCAGGATTTCCCGGGCACTGAAGTAGACGATGTAATTGGTATGTAAGAATTCTTCGAATTCGGTGACCAGCGCAGCGTTCTTGGGGTCATCAATGGGGTCAAAGAACTGGCGATCTTGGCTATAGAAATACCGCCAGGACAAGAGGCCGACGAAAACGCCCAAGGCTAACAAACCAGCAAGCGCAACCGCAATGACGACACCCGGCTTGCGCTTAGGGCGCGCAGGTTTGTCGTCGCTGGGCAACGGGCGGCGCTTGTCCGGGGGAAGATAAAGAGCGTTGGCATCCATGGTTTGGCCTCTAGCAACCCCTTGTGGCTGGATTTTGACCCCAACTCCGGGTTGGCCTAGTGTGTCGCAGATCATACCATTTTGGGGGCGCCGATCATGCTGAACAGTTTAGGAATCAGAACCTGCTTGTGGTTTGAACGGGACGGTTTGGCGGCAGCTCAAACCTATGTCGATCTTATCCCAAACAGCGCACTTGAGTGTGATGCTGGGGCCCCCGAGCCCCTGGTGGTGCCGTTTAGCCTGGCAGGCGTTCCGTATCAAATTTTGAACGGTGGCCCGCACTTCCAGCTCAACGAAGCGGCTTCCATCGTTGTGATGACGCCCGACCAGGGCGAGACCGATCGCTTGTGGTCGGCGTTGACTGCCAACGGGGGTCAAGAGAGCCAATGCGGCTGGCTCAAAGATCGCTGGGGCCTTTCTTGGCAAATCATTCCTCGCGTGTTGCCGGAGTTGCTGGGCGCAGCTAACCGCCCGGCTGCAGACCGTGCTTTGCAGGCGATGTATGGGATGAAAAAGCTGATTGTCGCAGACCTGCAGCGCGCTTTTGACGGCGCCTGATGGTGGCCTGGGGATAGGACACAAAGTCGGCTCTTTCTCGCGCTTTTTGCTCCGCCATTGAGGGCGGCACATGGGTGCTTTGTGCCCAACAAAACCTTACTTATGTCCGTGAAAGACATGCGTTTTTTGCAATTCAGGTCCTCAAAGCTTTGGCGGTCGGTTTTAAGCTATGAAAAGGCGCGGGCGGCTTAGTCTCTGGCTCAAAAACCTGCGACACCCACAGCCGCTGACGAGCCGCGCAAAATCCCACGACTCGCCGAGCTAACCCTTGCAAAAGACCACCCTATAGGAGCTCGCCATGATCGGTCTTATTCGTTTGATTTCAAAGCAAAACAACCGCAGCCGTGTTTTGTCCACGTGGGATAACATGAGCGCACGTCAGTTGGAAGATTTGGGCGTAACCCGCGCCGACCTGAGCCGCCAAACCGGCAAACGCTTCTAATCCAAATAGAGACATTGACGCGTCTGGGCTAGCCCCGAGCGCTGAATTTGAGGGCCCTGCTAGATCATTCTGGCGGGGCTTTTTCTTTGCCCTACCGTTGCGGTCCAAGCGCAAAAAACCCCGGCCCAAAAGACCGGGGGTTTTGCAGTGTGCCAAGCCAGGCTTAGCAAGAATAGTACATGTCGAACTCGACCGGGTGTGGTGCGTGCTCGAACTTGTAGACCTCTTCCCACTTCAACGCCATGTAGGCTTCGATCTGATCGCGTGTGAAGACGCCGCCTTCACACAAGAAGTCCATATCGCTCTCAAGCGCCAACAGCGCTTCACGCAGCGAACCCGCAACGGTTGGGATCTGCGCCAGCTCATCAGCGGGCAGCTCATACAGGTCTTTGTCCATGGGATCGCCGGGGTGGATCTTGTTGCGAATGCCGTCCATGCCAGCCATCAGCAGAGCTGCAAAGGCCAGGTAGGGGTTTGCGGTCGGATCAGGGAAGCGAACTTCGACGCGCTTGGCTTTGGGCGACGAGCCGAACGGAATACGGCAAGACGCAGAGCGGTTGCGGGCCGAGTAAGCCAACAGCACAGGCGCTTCAAAGCCAGGGATCAAGCGCTTGTATGAGTTGGTTGACGGGTTGGTGAAGGCGTTCAGAGCCTTGGCGTGTTTGATGATACCACCGATGTAGTACAAGCAAGTCTCAGACAGACCGGCATAGCCGTCGCCCGCGAACAGAGGCTGACCATCTTTCCAGATTGACTGGTGAACGTGCATGCCAGAGCCGTTGTCGCCTTGGACAGGCTTGGGCATGAAGGTCACGGTCTTGCCGTAAGAGGCGGCAACGTTGTGAACGACGTACTTATAGAGCTGCTGCTTGTCCGCAATGTCGGTCAAGGTTGAGAACATCATGCCCAGCTCGTGCTGCGACGGGGCCACTTCGTGGTGGTGCTTGTCCATGGGCAGGCCCATTTCGCGAGCGACGGTCACCATTTCGGCGCGGATGTCGTTTGCAGAGTCAACCGGTGCAACGGGGAAGTAGCCGCCTTTCACACCGGGGCGGTGACCCATGTTGCCGCCTTCGAACTCGTCGCCAGAGGCATAGGGGCCTTCAGCAGAGTAGAACTCGAAGAAGCTGCGGTTTGCAGACAGTTCAAAGCGAACGTCATCGAACATGAAGAATTCGGCTTCTGGACCGCAGTAAACGGTGTCGCCAACGCCAGAGGTCTTTACGAACTCTTCAGCGCGCTTGGCGGTCGAACGCGGGTCGCGTTCGTAGCCTTCGCCAGTGATCGGGTCGTAGATATCACACATGACGTTCAGCTGGGGCTGAGCAGTGAATGGATCAACGGTCAGGGTGGACAGGTCCGGCTTCAAAATCATGTCGGACTCGTTAATGGCTTTCCAGCCCGCGATCGAAGAGCCATCAAACATGATGCCTTCTTCAAACTCGTCTTCGCCCATGGCTTCAACGCACATAGTCAGGTGCTGGAGCTTGCCGCGGGGGTCGGTAAAGCGCAGATCAATGAACTTGGCACCGTGTTCTTCGATCATCTGTTTGACGGTAGAAAAGTCGCTCATATGTTCCTCAGTATTTTGGATTATGCGTGTGTAGGATAGGTTGATGAGATGAGCAATTAGGTATTGTGCGTTCCCTTTGCTCTTTTTCATGGCTTAGACCGCTGCCGCACCACGTTCGCCGGTGCGAATGCGGATCGCTTCGTCGATGCTGGACACGAAGATCTTGCCGTCGCCAATTCGGCCGGTGTGGGCGGCGTTGGTAATGGCTTCAATAGCCCGATCAAGAAGATCGTCCGACAAAACAACCTCGACCTTAACTTTGGGCAGGAAGTCCACGACGTATTCCGCGCCGCGGTAAAGTTCCGTATGGCCCTTTTGGCGGCCGAAACCTTTGGCTTCGATCACGGTGATGCCGTTGATGCCGATTTCGTGCAGGGCTTCTTTGACTTCATCAAGCTTGAACGGCTTGATAATGGCTTCGATTTTTTTCATGGGAGAGGTCTCCTTTTTGGGTTCGATCATACCATGCAAAGACC
>JAUIHE010000165.1 GCA_030432195.1 Alphaproteobacteria bacterium | reverse complement strand
GAGACCGGACAAGCCCTGATGCTGGGCTACATGTCGCGCGAGTCCCTGCAAGCCACCCTTGATAGCGGCAAAGCCACGTTCTTTTCGCGCTCCAAGCAGCGGCTTTGGACCAAAGGAGAGACCAGCGACAATTTCTTGATTGTCCGTGAAATCCGCCTGGACTGCGATCAAGATACCCTGCTGGTTACAGCCACGCCTCAAGGTCCGACCTGCCATACGGGCGCACACACCTGCTGGGCTGAGCAGCCCGCCGCCAAGGCCGGTTGGTTGAGCCAGCTTGAAGCGATTATTCAAGAGCGGGCTAAGGCGCCGCTCGAAGAGTCCTATACGGCGCGGCTCATGGCCAAAGGCACCAAGCGCATCGCGCAGAAGGTCGGTGAGGAAGGCGTGGAATCGGCCCTGGCCGCCATGGCGCGGGACCGCGAAGAGCTGACCAACGAAGCGGCCGATTTGCTCTATCACCTGACCGTGTTGCTCTATGATGCGGGCCTCAGCCTGGACGACGTTGTCGCTTGTCTGAAAGAGCGCCACCAGGGCTGACCGAGCCGCGATTCCCTTGAATCTGCCCTTGGGCTGTGGTGCCCCTGGCTGGCCTCCTGGTTGACCTCGTGGTTGGCCCCGCCAGGTTGTTGGACCCGCCAGGTTGTTGGGCCCCCTCGGGCTTGGCTCAATTGTCGGCAGCAACCGCGGCAGGCCTGTTTGCGTGTCGGTTCTGATACAAAGCAGAAAAGCTGGCGACATACGCGCGTTACCTTTCTGGGCTAGGTTCACGTCCTATCTCAAGACGCGGAGCACACTATGTCACCTGCCACCAGCAACCACACCGCTTCCAGACAATACGGTTGGATCTCAATTTCCCTGCATTGGCTTGGGGTGATTGGCCTGTTGGTCTCCTTCATCACCGGGCAGCTCACGGAAGACGCGCCGCGTTCGGCGATGAACAGTCACGTCTTTTGGGCAACCTTGATGGCTGCCCCCATCTTGGCGAGGGTCATTTGGCGCGCGTTCCGCGGCTTTGCCCCGGTCGGCGACCAAGCGCTGGTCCTAACGCTGACCCAAACGATCGTGATGTGGGGCCTGCTGTTGAGCCTCTTGGCCGCTGTCATTTCTGGTCTGCTAACTGTTTGGTCCGGCGGTGGCGCGATCGACCTTGGATTTGTTAGCCTGCCGTCCCCCATTGGGCGCAATTACGGCCTGCACGAATTCATGGAAGAGTTACACGAAGTGGCCGTCCACGCCTGGATTCCCTTGTTGGTCTTGCACGTGTTGGGTGCGCTCAAGCACCTGATTTGGGATCGTGACGGACGCTTCCTGGCCATCTTCCGCCCGGCCTCGCGCTAACTTTAGCCCGAGCCGTTCCGACGATTGCCAAGAGTATTTCGCTGGCCCGGCTTGGCGGACAGCCAAGCGACCACCCCAAGTGCCAGCTGCTAGCAAGGACGGCCAGCACCGATAGCATCAAAGAAGGCGTTGGCTTCGGCGCTGTTGGCAAATTCGTTGCAAGACATGCGCACACCGCCCAGATCGACGGTTCCAGATGTGGCGCCACCAATGCCAGGCGTGCCATTGATGACTGGCTGCATATTTGAGGGGTCTTGAATGCCAATCGCCGTCAAATCAGCGTAGTATTCGCGGCTCTGCGGCAGCGCTTCGACTTGTCGGGTTTCATTGATGTAGGCTTGCAAGCGCTGCTCTTCGGCCGCCAGTGGGGACGCAGGCAACGGCGCTGCTGCCACGGGGCGGGTATCGCCGATCACGTCAGCCGCTGGGCCCAGCAAGGCCGCCTCGTCGGCGGATCGTGTCCCCTGTCGCAGGGGGATGTAGGCCGATTTCAGCGGCTGCACGGGGGCCACGCGACCGTCGCCTTCAGCGCTGCGGGTATAGCCGCCCGCGCTGGCCAAGGTATCACGCAAGTTGCCATAAGGTGAGGCAGAGCCGCGGGTTTGGCCCGCAAGACCCGGGCTGAGTCCCAGACCCTCGCGCGCCAATTGCGCCGATCCCCGTGTCGACCCAGCATCAATGCTGCCGCGGCTTTGGCCAAGCGGTGAAAGCGGCGCTGCGCCCGGGCTGGCCTGCGCCAGAGGCTGGAAATTTGACTGCGTGCCAAAGTTGGCCGTGCTGGTCATGGGCGCTGGAACCGCCGCCGTATTGGGCAGGTCCAAGGTTGGATCGTTGTTTTGATTTTGCACGCCACCAAAGGCCGTTTGCGCTTCTGGACGCATGCGGAAGCGCTTGCTGACATTTTCACGGAATTGGGCAAAACGGGACTTTGTGGGCCCGGCCTGAGCCGCCGCCGTCTGCGGGCTGGCAGAGGGGTCTAGGGTCGGCTCGCGGCGCAGGGCCGAACAGCCTGATAGGGCGCTGACAAGCGTCAGCACTGCCAGAAAAGCGGTGAATGTTCCACGCATGGGGGACCTATAGGCGTTGCAACGAGGGCGCTATCAGACCCCAAAACTGGGGCAAAATCAAGGTTGTCATGCCTTCAGCGCGGCAAGCAGGCAAACGGCAATCAGTCCGCCTGCGCCGGGGCCAGCGCCTGGCTGGCTGTCAAGAAGGGCAGTAAAATAGAAGAATGCCGGGCACGCACCCTGGCTGCGGGCGCGAACATCACCAGGTTTGCCCAGCCGCTAGCGGCAAGCATCTCAGCATCCTGCCCTGCCGATCCTGTTTGCAATAGGCTCTGCAATGCTGCGTGTCCGTCTTCCAGCTTTGCGCGCACTTGCGACAAACGCAGGCCTTCAAGCCCCTCGCTCAGTGCTGCCGTTGCCGCTTGGGTCAAAAGGCAGGCCCGGCGCGCGTCGCACCCAATTTCCAGATGGGGATCATCGGAGCCAGAACCAGTGCCAGAACTAGTGCTAGTGCCAGAACCCGTGCTAGTGCCAGAACCAGTGCTAGTGCCAGAACCAGTGCCAATGTCAGGGCCAGCCTCGTCGTTTGCCGCGCCGAGGCCTAAGGGGCGCGCCGTGAACAGAACTTGGCTGCCACAGGTCGGATTGCGCTTCAAAAGCCGCCAAGATGCAGGCTCTAAGCTCGCGTCCCGATCGCCGCGTTTGGCGTAGTCCTTGATCTGGTCGCTATAGAGGCGTTCGGCTAGGTCGGTGCCCGCCGAAGCCATAGGCTCAGGTTTTGCCGATGGTTCGGAGTCTCGGCTCACGGCCTATCCCCTCTGCTCGTACAAACGGTATTGGGCGCCGACAACCAGTGCGAACCAGGGTTCGCCGCTCAGTTGCCGCCACCGTGCACCAAGTTCAAAAAGCGCTGTTCCCACCGCGGCTCGGACTGGAAGAGCCCCGAAAACTTGATCGTAACCGTTTGGGCGCCCGGCTTTTGAACGCCGCGCATCGTCATGCACTGGTGTTCGGCAGACATCATCAACGCAACACCCTTTGGCTTGAGCACCTCTTGGATCACATCCACAATTTGCGAGGTCAACGCTTCTTGGATCTGCAGGCGCTTGGCGTAGGTGTCGATAACCCGTGCCAGCTTGGACAAACCCACCACCCGATCTTGCGGCAAATAGGCGATGTGTGCCACGCCCATGATCGGAACCATGTGGTGTTCGCAATGGGATCTAAAAGGGATATCGCGCACGAAAATCATATCGTCATAACCGCCCGCGTCCTCGAACGTCCGCTCCAAATAGGCGCGCGGATCTTGATCGTAGCCAGCGAACAGCTCCTGGTAGGAACGCACCACACGCGCGGGCGTATCCAACAAGCCTTCGCGCTCCACATCTTCGCCGATGTAGGCCAAGAGGGTGCGCACGGCTGCTTCGGCTTGTTCACGGCTCACGCCGCCAGAAACCGCTGCGGTGTCTGTGGCGTCAGTCTGCGACAGGTCGCTGACAAGAGAGATACTGGTTTTATCCACGCGGAGCTTCGCTTCCTTCGGTTCGCGGTCATTCGCGGTCATTCGCGGTCGATGGCGATCACGCCAAATGGACGATCAAAGAAACTTTGACCACCCCCGCCCAGCCAGTGGTCGCAACCCTTAGCCTGGCGGTGCAGGGCTTTGCCGGTTGGGCCTAGAGCCACAAGGGACCATAGCGTCCCCAGTGGCACGACGCCACCACCAAAACCAGAGACTTGACATCAGATGCTCAAGCCTTGATTTCAAGGGGTGGCCGCTTCTAGCCCTATGCGGCCTAGTCTGTCCACCCCCATTCAGGCCCCATCAAAGCGACCCTATGACCGCCGACAACGACACCCGCCCCCAAAACCTAGCCGATGATCGCGCTGCCGCCGAGCGGGCTCAAGCCGAACTCGTTGAAGAATTTGGCTTTTTCGACGACTGGACGGAACGCTATCGCCATATAATCGACATGGGCAAGGCCTTGCCGGAGCTGAACGAAGCGGAAAAAATCGACCAGAACTTAGTGCGCGGCTGCCAGTCACAGGTCTGGTTTGTGTTGGAAAAGGACGCTGAAGGGCGTTTGAAGATTCGCGCCACCTCTGATGCCATGATTGTACGCGGGCTGATCGCCATGCTGCTGAGGGTCTATGATGGCCGCCTGTCCCAGACCATTGCAACGACACCGCCGCAGTTCATCGAAGCGCTGGGTCTGCAAGCCCATTTGAGCCCCACCCGGAACAATGGCTTGCTGGCTATGGTCAAGCGCTTGCAGAGCGCCGCTGTCGCCTAGTGCGTCGGGCGCTGGCCTTGCAACAGCCCTTCCGCTCTAGCTGACTGATTTCTAACGCAAGTCCATGCTCATTCGTATTGCCACTCATTCGCGGCTTGCTCTAGCTGACTGATTTCTAACGCAAGTCCATGCTCATTCGTATTGCCACTCATTCGCGGCTTGCTCTAGCTGACTGATTTCTAACGCAAGTCCATGCTCATTCGTATTGCCACTCATTCGCGGCTTGCTCTAGCTGACTGATTCCTAACGCAAGTCCATGCTCATTCGTATTGCCACTCATTCGCGGCTTGCTCTAGTCAAGCTCTAGGCGCGGGGCAGTGCCGCTGCGCGCGCCGCTTCTTGTGCACGCAACTGGGCGCGCTGGATCTTGCCGGTTGCGGTCATGGGCAACTCCGGTACCACCTCAATTTCCCGCGGATATTCGTGCGCCGCGAGCCGCTGGCGGACCAAGTCTTGCAAAGCGCGATGCAGTTCCGGGCTGTCCTGTTGCCCCTCTGTAAGCACGATGAAAGCTTTGATGATCTGGGTGCGCTCTGGGTCAGGTTTGCCAATGACTGCGGCCATCAACACCGCTGGGTGGCGCAGCAGGCAGTCCTCAATGCTAGCGGGGCCGATGCGATAACCGGCTGAGGTAATCACGTCATCATCGCGGCCCTGGAAGGTGATCCAGCCTTGCGCGTCTTGCCAGCCCTGGTCGCCGGTTAGCATCCAGTCGCCCACAAACTTCTCGCGGGTGGCCTTAGGCCGGTTCCAATAGTGCAAAAACATAGCCGGATCGGGCGCCTTGACGGCGATCGCCCCCAGCTCGCCAGGCTTACAGCGCTTGCCCTTGCTATCGACAATCGCTACAGCGTGCCCGGCAACCGGGCGCCCCATACTGGCAGGCGGCCCCTGCATAAACGCACCGCAACAAGACACAATCAGGTTGCATTCGCTTTGACCGTAGAACTGGTTGATATCGAGCCCCAGAACCTGGCGCCCCCAGCCCAAAATTTCTTCGCCCAAGGGCTCGCCGCCGCTGCCTAGAGCCCGCAAGGCGAGCCTGCCCGGATAGCCTTCCGGGTGTGCCGAGCGCATGAGCTTCAGCGCCGTCGGCGGCAAGAAGGCAAAAGCAACTTGTTCGCGCTCCATGAAGGCCAGCGCCGTTGCACCGTCGAACTTGGCGAAGCGATGCGCCAGCAACGGTGTGCCCAATGCCAGGCCTGAAAGCATGACATTGACTAGACCGCCGATCCAAGCCCAGTCCGCTGGCGTCCAATAGAAGCCGCTCTCGCCCTCTTGGCCCGGCAGCCAATCCAGATAGGTCTGCATGCCCGGCAAGTGCCCCCAGACCACGCGATGGCCGTGCAGAACGCCTTTGGGCGCGCCCGTCGTTCCCGAGGTATAGATTATCAGCGCCGGATCATCAGGGCCGGTGTCCTGGGTCTCAAAGTGGGGCGCTTGCCCTGCCATAGCGGCGTGCAGGTCTTGCGTGTTCAGGTCACTATGCGCCCCGTCCACGGTCAAAATCTGCAAACCGGCTTGCGCAATCTCGGACATGGCGCGCAGCTTGCTGGCACCGTCGCGGTTAGTCACAATCAAGCGGATTTC
>JAUIHE010000164.1 GCA_030432195.1 Alphaproteobacteria bacterium | reverse complement strand
TTGTCTTTGCGCAGAGCCCGCATGCCGTCCCATATGCGCCCGTCGGGCAGCACCACCTCTAGGCCCAACACATTGTCGCGGGTGTTGCCATAAGCCAGGACCGCGGTCCCCCCGGCATTAGTGGCAACGTTGCCGCCGATCCGGCACGAGCCCTTGGCGGCCAGTGACACAGGATATAGGCGGTCGTGGTGGTCGGCTAGGTTGTGGATGGTCTCCAAGATGACTCCGGCATCAACGGCCATCGTGTTGTTTTCGGGGTCAACCGCGCGGACTTGGGTCAAGCGCTCGGTTGTGACCACAATTTGCCCTTTGGCGGGAACGCCGCCTGCGCCGTGGCCGGTGTGGCCGGATTGCGGAACAACGGCGATGCCGTTTTGGTAGGCCAAGGCCAGAACGCGGCTAGCCTGGTCCGTCGAAGCGGGGCGCACGATCAAGGCCGCATCACCAAAGTAGAGGCCCCGATTTTCATTATTGTAGTGGCTAAGGTCGCGCTCGCGTCCCCAAACCTGAGCGGTGCCGACGATGGCCTCGAAGGCAGGCCGCAAGCTTTCGGCTTTGTCCATTGATAAAGTCTCCAAGGGTACATTGACGCGAAAGGGTCGGTTTTCGCTGGACGTGGGGGGGCTGTTTGCTGCTAGCTGGTAGTGGGATTTATCAAAGCATCCCGAAGCTGGCCAGACCCGACCGGATTGCTCCAATCAGGCTTTCCTAGCTAGGTAGCTCAAACCAGGCAACCGGACCAGACTGCGCAGAAGCTGGCAATAAATCAAGGCGGCAGACGACCGCCAATCGAGGAACAAGGAAAGGAAGAGGCATGTCGCGTTTACCTGCTGAAAAGCTGCCGTTTAGCCTGCAAGAATATCAAGACCGTTTGGACAAGACCCGCAGAGCCATGGCGGCCGCTGGGCTTGACACCTTGATCGTCAGCGATCCTTCCAACATGGCTTGGTTGACCGGCTATGACGGCTGGTCATTTTATGTCCACCAAGCGGTGATCGTTGGACCTGATGGGGAGCCCTTTTGGTTCGGCCGTCGCCAAGACGCCAACGGCGCTGTGCGCACGGTCTACATGGACCACGCGCGGGTGCTGTCTTACGACGACATCTATGTCCAGAACCCTGAAAAGCACCCTATGGAGGTCTTGGCTCAGCATTTGCGCGATCACGGCATGGCCAAGGGCCGCATCGGCGTTGAGCTGGATAACTACTATTATTCTGCCAAAGCGCACGCGACCCTTGTTGCTGCCTTGCCAGACGTCCGGTGGTCCGATGCCACCGGCCTAACCAACTGGCAGCGCGCGGTTAAATCGCCGACCGAGCTGGCCTATATGCGCCGCGCGGGCAAGATCGTCGAGCGCATGCATCGCGTGGTTTGGGATATGGTCGAGCCGGGCGTGCCGAAGAACCAGGTGGTCGCCGCCATCCAGTCTGCGGCCTTCAACGGCGCCGAAGACGAGAGCGGCGTGTTCGGCGGTGACTATGCAGCCATCGTGCCGCTGTTGCCCTCGGGCTCGGACGCGGCGGCCCCGCACCTGACCTGGGACGACCAGCCCTTCAAGAGCGGTGAGGGCACTTTTTATGAGCTGGGCGGCTGCTATAAGCGCTACCACTGTCCCCTGTCGCGCACAGTCTTCTTAGGCAAGCCATCACAGACTTTCTTGGACGCTGAAAAGGCGGTGCAAGAAGGTCTGGCGGCGGGGCTGGAAAAGGCGCGCGCGGGCAATGAGGTGCAGCAGATTGCCATCGCGCTCTTCGATACGCTGGCCAAGTACGGCATCCAAAAGGACAACCGCACCGGCTATCCCATCGGCCTGTCTTATCCGCCGGACTGGGGCGAGCGCACCTATAGCCTGCGCCGCGGCGAGACCACCGTGTTGCAGCCGGGCATGACCATGCACTTTATGACCGGGCTGTGGATGGACGATTGGGGCTTTGAAATCACCGAGAGCTTGGCGATTACCGACGGCGCTCCTGAGCTGTTCGCGGATTTACCGCGCGATCTGGTCATAAAAGACTAGCCAATGAGGGGAGCCTTGCGGGCATGGCAAACGCCGCGAACCTTCGCTTCATAAAGCGCGAGGTGGTAGGAGAGCTGGAAGAAAAGAAATCAATCTTTCTGGCTCACCTGGTGCCGATTGCCGTTTTCGAAGACCGCCTGGCCGACTTGCGCGCCCAGCACCCCAAGGCGGCGCACCACGTCACGGCGTTTCGGCGCATGCTGGACGAGGGCCGGATCGACGAGGGCGCCAAGGACGACGGTGAGCCGGGCGGCACCAGCGGCATGCCGAGCCTGCGCGCGCTGATGGGGGCGGGCTTGGTGGATGTTGGGCTGATTACCGTGCGCTATTTCGGCGGAACGAAGCTCGGGACGGGCGGTCTGGCGCGCGCCTACGCGGGCGCGGCTAACGCGGCCATTACCGAGGCCGAGCAGCAAGGCGCGCTGCAAGTCTGGCAGAAAATTGAACAGCACTGGCTTAGCGCTGGCTTTGACCGCCAGTCCGAGCTGGAGCGCTTGGTCGAGGGGCTGGGCTTGGCGGTGCTCGCCCGCGACTATGACGAGGGCGGCGTGCGCTTGTTGGTAGAGGGCGCATTGGAGCCCGCGCAAGAAGCCCTGGGCGACTATTGGGGCGACGACGATTGACGGCCCAACAGGGGCAGGGCCGGGGATGCGTGTGAGGCTGACGGCGAAATTCAGTTCATTGTCAAGTTCAAAACAAGAACGTAAACTCAGTTTCACAGCAAATCCATAGGCATAACAAAGCGACCCGTTGCGGGCAGGCCCTCTATGAGTTTTGGGAAATTAGCCTATAACTTGCGGAGATTTATCAACAGGGCCATCCTTTCAAACGAGCGCAAAGCTGTCCTTTGCATAAGCTAGGTAAAAAATTGCCTTGCATTTTTCGAGTGCATACACTAGAACAAAAAACGAACGATATTTAGGGGCAAAACCATGCCTTATACGATCAACCAGCCATTCGCGGGAACCCCAATAACCTATAGTCTGCGCCGCAATCCGGTCAGCGCAGCGACCTTTGAGAGAGTCTTGGCCTTGAAGCCGGGCCAATCGAACAGGCCGCAATCGGAGGAGCGAGAGACGGAAGTTGGGTCGGCGCTGGGCTCGGTGCAGCCATAGGATCGGCTTTGCCGGAGCCCGTGACAACCGCTGGTGGTGCCAGTGTCGGTGTTTTGCTGGGCGGTGCTTATGGAGGATACCTGGGTATCAGCGCCTCAGACAATTGAGGGCGCATTTTCGATTCGCCGAAATGAGCGCATTGCCAGAAAAATTGACGCTCAGTAAAGGTAGGATAGATCAATGTGGCTGGGCGTGATCTCGATTTTGATCGTTTATCTAGGGTGCTGGGGACTGGCGTCAATCGCAGTGTTCCAATTCTTGCGATTTAGAGGATCCTCCAAGCGCCGACAAAACAGCTTCATTTATGGCGGGCTTTTTGCGAGCCTATCTGTCGGCTATATCGGCCCGGTAGTTTTGCCGTATTTCGACCCCCTTTGGCCGTTGTATTTCTTGATCTGGTTTTTGGAATTGTTCATCGACACTGAATTGCCCTCGACGGAAACTGCGGCAGCAGTCGGGCTCATGCTTCGTTCAACGATCCTCGCATGACACGTCATCCGGCTGGTTTTGCCGCAAAATTCTTGGCGCTCTTGGCCCAAATTGCTTGGGCTTTGCGTCCCTCAAGAGCGGCGGAACTTTTCGGTCGCAGCCAGCCACTCAGGCGAGGCACCTGCTTCGGCTTGGGCACCGGTTTCGCGTTCCAGCTGGGCTCGCAAGGCGGCCGCCTCAGCGGCGCTCAAAAGAGCCTTAGACAGGCGCAAGGAGGTCTCAGATTTTGAGGCCATGGTCTCCGCCAGCTTCAAGGCGTCTTCTAGCACCGAGGCGCTGGGGCTGGCCTGGCTTGAAAGGCCCCAAGCGATGGCCTGCTGGGCGCTGATCTTGCCGCCGGTCATCATCAGCTGGCCAGCGCGGTGACGGCCTAGAGCCTGGGTCAAGAACCAGGAGTTGCCCGCCGCTGGCACCAGTCCAATGTTAGCAAAGGGCTGATTGAGCGTCGCACCTTCGGCCATCAGCACCACGTCGGCCGCCAGCACTAAGCCCACGCCCGCACCAGCGGCGACGCCGTTGACCGCAGCGATAATGGGCTTGGGGCAAGCACGTATGGCCAGAATCAAGGGGTTAAAGTGGTCGCGCAACACGGCCGCCAAGTCTGGCACCCCGCTGTTGCCCTCCTCCAAGCTCAAATCGAAGCCGGAAGAAAAGGCGCGCCCGTTGCCGGTCAGGATGATAACGCGCAGCGCTTCATCGTTCTGCAATTCGTCCAGCGCGTCCGCCAGAGCGTCCGCCGACGCGCCCGAAAGCGCGTTGAGTTTGTCCGGGCGGTTGATGGTCAAAATGCCGGTTGCGCCCGTGCGCTGGATCAAGATGTCGGACATGGGAGGCCTTTCACTGGACGTGCAAATGGGGTGGGGCGTGCGGTCGGGGTTGGCTTTGGTTCGCAGCGCCTATTTGATTTTGCCGCAAAGTCACCTGCTGCCTCTTGGCACAATTGAAGCCAATCGTTTGGGCTTTGCGCTAGCGGTTCGGCAAGCGGCCTTCCAGAATGTCCATGACCTTGGCGCCCGCTTCCATCAGGTTGGTGCCGGGGCCAAAAATGGCCGCCACACCAGCTTCGCGCAAAAAGGCATAGTCCTGCTCGGGGATGACCCCGCCACAAATGACGGGCATATCCGCCTTGCCCAGCTCGCCCAACGCCGCGATCAGCTCGGGCAGCAGGGTCTTATGGCCCGCAGCAAGCGAGGAGACCCCTACCACGTCCGCGCCCGCCGCTACGGCTTGCTCGGCGGCTTCGCGCGGGGTTTGGAACAATTCAGAGGTCTCCACATCATAGCCGAAATCCAAGAAAGCCGAGGCCACCACGCGCGCGCCGCGGTCGTGGCCGTCCTGGCCCAGCTTGGCCATATAGACCAGTGGCTTTTTGCCGACTTTGGCCAGGCGCTCGGTCAGGTTGGTAAAGCGCGGTTCATCGCCCAGGGCTTCGCCATAGACGCCCCGCACGATGGCCGGTGAGCCTTGGTGTTCGTCAAACACGCGGCGCAAGGTGTCGGACACCTCGCCAACGCTGGCGCGCGCTTGCATGGCTTCGACGCTGGCGGCCAAAAGGTTGCCGTCACCGCGCGCGGCGGCTTCCAGCTTGGCTAGGGCGCTGTCAACGGTGGCTTGATCGCGACCAGCGCGCAGAGCGGCCAGGCGCTCGATCTGGCCCTGGCGCACAGCGCGGTTGTCGATGTCCAAGACTTCCACCGGGTCGCTTTCATCGCGTTCATAGCGATTGACGCCGACGATGACGGTCTCGCCGCTGTCGATCTTGGCTTGGCGGGTAATGGCCGCGCGCTCGATTTGGCTCTTGGGCCAGCCCGCTTCGTTGGCCTTGGTCATGCCGCCCATCGCCTCGACCTCTTCCATCAGTTTCCAGGCGGCATCGGCCATATCGTGGGTCATGCGCTCGACGTAGTAGGAGCCCGCCAGCGGGTCCACAACATCGGTGACTTGCGTCTCGTGCGCCAAGATGAGCTGCGTATTGCGAGCGATGCGGCTGGAGAACTCGGTCGGCAGCGCGATAGCCTCGTCGAATGAATTGGTGTGCAGCGATTGGGTGCCGCCCAGCACCGCCGACATGGCCTCAAAGGCCGTTCGCACGATGTTGTTATAGGGGTCCTGTTCTTGCAGCGAGACGCCCGAAGTCTGGCAGTGGGTGCGCAGCATGAGCGATTTGGGGTTCTTGGGCTGGAACTCCGCCATAATGCGCGACCACAGCAGGCGCGCGGCGCGCAGCTTGGCGGCCTCAGCAAAGAAATTCATGCCGATGCAGAAGAAGAACGACAGGCGCGGGGCGAACTTGTCCACGTCCAGTCCGCGGGCAATGGCGGCGCGCACGTATTCGCGACCGTCGGCCAGGGTGAAGGCCAACTCCTGCTCCAGGGTCGCGCCCGCTTCTTGCATGTGGTAGCCAGAAATCGAGATCGAGTTGAATTTCGGCATGTTTTCAGCCGTATAGCCGATAATGTCCGAGACAATGCGCATGGAGGGTTCGGGCGGATAGATGTAGGTGTTGCGCACCATGAACTCTTTGAGGATGTCGTTCTGGATCGTCCCGGCCAGCTGTTCCAACGTCGCGCCTTGCTCCAGGCCCGTGACGATGTAGGACGCCAAGATCGGCAG
>JAUIHE010000163.1 GCA_030432195.1 Alphaproteobacteria bacterium | reverse complement strand
AGTTTTTTTCGCAACAGCCCGCCAGCGCCACCGAAAACCAACACCGACACAACACAAGAGCCGCTCCTGCCAATGCAAGGACGGCTCTTGTGAGTGTCTTATGGCTAAGCCCGCCCCCTAAGCGGGGCATCAACCTCAAGCAAGTGCTTAGGCGTCAGCTTAGAACTTGAACATCAAACCAGCGTCAATGTTGTGCTGACCGCGAACGGAGAATTCGCCCTGAGTAGCGACGCCGGCAGTGGTTGAGACCAAGCGGAAGTCACCAGACTCCAGATAGCGATAGCCAACCTTAGCACCGACATTCGGCGCTACGGGGAAAGCCACACCGACCATCGCCTGGGCAGCGGGTGCCCAATCGTTAATCTTGTTTGAGGTGCCTGCGAGGCCAATCGTGCCGTCAATCAACAGCGCGCCAACGCCCAGACCTGCATAGACCGAGCCCGCGCCCGGCGCGTTGAAGTCGATGTAACCATTGGCCATGGCTGCGTAGTGGTTGACGTCACCCGTCCAACCAGAACCGTTCAGGAAGCTTTCAGGCACCAAGTTTGCTGCGCGGCCTTCGGCTTCAACGCGCATGGAGGCGATGCCGGACTGGCTGTGCGCAACGGTTGCGCCAACACCAACGAAGCCTTGCACCTCGTCGTCGTCGCCAGTGGTCACGGCATGAACCGCGCCGATACGCATACCCGAATCGCTATTGACGCTCAAGCTGCCGCCTGCGGTGAGATAACGGTCTTGCAAGCCCGCCAAAATGGGGCCGGAGCCAGCCGCGACTTGCGCTTGAGCCGATGCCAGGCCCAAACCCATCAGCGCTGCGGCAGAAATTAGGGTCGCAGTCAGGCCTCGGCCGACCGCCTTATAAAATGAATTGTGCATATGAAATCCGAAAAATGAAATGTTTCAACGCTGGCAGATAACCAAGCGATGACGGTCAAACGAGGGTGCGAATGGGGAATTGCCGCTTCAGCCTGGACAAGAAATAGGCAAACCAGCTCAATATTTAGACAAGCGCGGCAGCTGGCCCGATCCGCGCGGATTTTGAGGCCGAAATCTAGCGATAATGCGCCCGACGAAACTTGGCACGCTGCTTGCATGGTATAAGCAAACCCAAGAAGGAGAGCTCTTTCATGAAGAAAATCGAAGCGATCATTAAGCCGTTCAAGCTTGATGAGGTCAAAGAAGCCCTGCACGAGATCGGCATCAATGGCATTACCGTCATCGAAGCCAAAGGCTTTGGCCGCCAAAAGGGCCATACCGAACTTTACCGCGGCGCGGAGTACGTCGTTGACTTCCTGCCCAAGGTCAAAGTCGAAGTGGTCTTGTCGGACGATCTGCTGGATCGCGCCATCGAAGCCATCACCAACGCCGCCCACACGGGCCGTATCGGCGACGGAAAAATCTTTGTCTCAACCGTCGACGAAGCCATTCGCATTCGCACCGGCGAGCGCGGCGCAGCGGCGGTTTAACCCCATCCGCGAGCAAGGGAACGCAAGAATCCCAATTGCTCTATTCCCAATCCTAACCTAAACACGCAGCAGTTATTAATCTGAGGATACTATGAGCGACTATTCTACTGTTAAGCAGATGATCGAAGAGCACGGCGCCAAGTTCATCGACCTACGCTTCACCGACCCACGCGGTAAGCTGCACCACTTGACCATGTGCGCCGAAGCTATGGGCGAAGACGAGTTCGAAGAAGGCATCATGTTTGACGGCTCTTCTATCGATGGCTGGAAGGCCATCAACGAGTCTGACATGGTGCTGAAGCCCGACATGTCTACCTTGACGGTTGACCCCTTCACAGCGCAGCCGCAGCTGAACATCATGTGTGACATCTACGACCCCATCACGGGCGAAGGCTATGAGCGCGACCCGCGCTCGACTGCCAAGCGCGCTGAAGAGTACGTCAAGTCAACCGGCATCGGCGACACCGTATACTGTGGCCCCGAAGCCGAATTCTTCATGTTCGACGACGTGCGCTTTGAAGTCTCCCCGAACCGCAGCTTCTTCGAGTTCTATTCGGCTGAAGGCGCTTATGCCACCGGCGACGAGTTCGAAGGCGGCAACATGGGCCACCGCCCGCGCGTCAAGGGCGGCTACTTCCCCGTCGCTCCCGTTGATCAGGCTGTTGATATCCGCGCCGAAATGACCACCGTTGCTCGCGAAATGGGCCTGCCCATGGACAAGCACCACCACGAAGTGGCGCCTGCGCAGCACGAGTTGGGCATGATGTTCTCAACCCTGACCGACATTGCAGACAAGCAGCAGCTTTATAAGTACGTCGTTCACAATGTTGCGGCTTCTTACGGCAAGACCGTTACCTTTATGCCCAAGCCCCTGCAGGGCGACAACGGCTCTGGCATGCACGTCCACCAGTCAATCTGGAAAGACGGCCAGCCCATGTTCGCAGGCGATGGCTATGCTGGTCTGTCAGAGACGTGCCTTTACTACATCGGTGGTATCATCAAGCACGCCAAGGCTCTGAACGCCTTCACCAACCCGTCAACCAACTCCTATAAGCGTTTGGTTCCCGGCTTTGAAGCGCCTGTTCTGCTGGCCTATTCAGCGCGCAACCGGTCTGCATCATGCCGCATCCCGTTTGGCTCATCACCGAAAGCCAAGCGCGTTGAGGTTCGCTTCCCCGATCCGACAGCCAACCCCTACCTGGCCTTCGCGGCTCTGTTGATGGCTGGCATGGACGGCATTCGTAACAAGATCCACCCTGGCGACCCCATGGACAAGGACCTGTACGAGCTGCCCGCAGACGAGCTGGCTCAGATCCCGACCGTTGCGGGCTCTCTGCGCGAGGCTCTGGACGCTTTGGCCGAAGACATGGACTTCCTGTGCGAGGGTGGCGTGTTCACTCGCGACCAGATCGAAGCCTACATGGCACTGAAGTGGGAAGAGCAGCTGCGTTTCGACATGGCGCCTCACCCCATCGAGTTCGACATGTACTACTCCTGCTAAGGCTCCAGCCTTACCCAGCAAGAAACCCCGGCCATTTGGTCGGGGTTTTTCTTTGTGCAGCTGCATTCACGCTACAGGCGGCAACAAAAAAGCCCCGCTGCCAGGGCGGGGCTTTCGGTCATCTATAAGGCAAGCAGTGTTCTTTGTCAGAAACGGCGGCCCATTTCTTTCATCAGGTCAGCGCGGGTCAGGCCCAAATCGTCGAGCTGGCGAGCATCCATGTTGTCCCACAAAGACAGTAGGCGGCCGCGGCGGGACTGTTGAGAGATAAGGCGAATAAGACCAATCATAGCGAACTCCTCTAAAGACTGGCATGGCAGAGATAGCTCGGCGAGTCGTGATTTTGGCGCGGCCCGTCAGCGGCCTGGGGTGTCGCAGTTTTCGTGGACGCGAACTAAGCCGGGACCGCCAAGTCATAGCGCAAAACCGACGCGAAGGCCCCTGGGGATCTGGCATGCAAAAACTGCAAGGCTCGCGCAAACAAACGGCCTGTCCCTGCCTGGCCTCGAGCCAAAAAGAAGCCACATGTCTCTGCTAGGACTGCGGGCCGTTTCACAGCGGCTTCCCAAGCCCATACAATCGTCATTTCACCACAAGCCATCCGCTGCATTTGGGTTTATTTGCACGGGATTTGTGCTAAAGGCCTCAGCATGGAGATCACCCCCCTCTATCTGCCCGAAGACATGCGACGCCCCAAGGAGGCTGAGCACAAGGAGCAAACGCGTTTGCGCCGACCCAAGGGCCTGCTCAAGCGCCTTCTCCAGGGGGTGTCGCAAGACCCGCCCAGGCGGCTGAGCAAACGCATGCTGGCCCTGGCCTTGGTCGCACTCTTGGTCCTGGGTGGCCTGGCGGGCTATGGCGCCTGGCGCTACCTCTATCAACAAGACCGCCAGTTCTTTGATCCGATCGACGATCCGGCCAACGCCGCTCTGGTTGCCGAATTTCAGGACTTCTTGAAGACCAACTACATCATCTATTTCGATGCGCGCGAGCTGTTGACCCCGGGCGGCTCTCATCGGCGCGTGGGCTCTGGTGGCTATGGCCTCAATCGCCTGCCGCCGCGCCACCTATGGGACGGCATGCTGGCCAGCCTGTTCGTGATTGAAGAGCTACGTGAGCGCTTCGGCGCTGAGCTCAACATCATCTCCGGCTACCGCGCGCCGGTCTACAACACGGCCATCGGCGGCGCACGACGCAGCCAACACATGCGCTATACGGCCTTCGACGTGGCGCCAAAGAGCGGCAAGCCCGAAGACGTGGCCAAACTGCACAAGATCTTGCTCGCCATGCGCGATGAAGAAAAGCTGTTCGTCGGTGGCCTGGGCAAATATGACTCCTGGGTCCACATCGACACGCGCGAGAAGAACGCCAATTGGTAAGCAAACTATCCCCAGCACGCCAGCGCTGAGAGGATTCGCAACCCCAGCTTTATAGCCAGCGTGCGACAGGCGGCTTATACCAAGCCTTCCCGTTCAAACGATAGAGGCTGGAGCCGTCGTGTCAGACCTGCTCAACGATTTGGTGCCCGCACCCAAGCAAGACGCCAAAGGATCCTACAGCGCCAAGGACATCGAAGTCCTGGAGGGCCTGGAGCCCGTGCGCAAGCGTCCGGGTATGTACATCGGCGGCACCGACGAGCGCGCCCTGCACCACCTAGCCTCAGAGATTATCGACAACGCTATGGACGAGGCTGTGGCCGGTCACGCCAGCCACATCAAGATTCACCTGGACGCTGACGGCTGCGCCACCATCACCGATAACGGTCGTGGCATTCCAGTTGACCCGCACCCCAAGTACAAAGACAAGTCCGCGCTGGAAGTCATCCTGACCACGCTGCATTCGGGCGGTAAGTTCTCCGGCAAGGCCTATGCCACCTCTGGCGGTCTGCACGGCGTCGGCATCTCAGTGGTCAACGCCCTGTCTGACCTTTTGGTGGTCGAGGTGGCACGCGACAAGTCGCTTTACCGACAATCCTTCAGCCGCGGGCTGGCGCAAGGCCCCTTGGAGCGCGTTGGCGCTGCGCCCAACCGGCGCGGCACCTCGGTGCGCTTTCACCCCGACCCGCAGATCTTTGGCGAAAAGGCCAAGTTGAAGGCCGAGCCCCTGTATCGCTTTGCGCGCTCGAAGGCCTTCTTGCAGAAGGGTGTTGAAATCCGCTGGTCCTGCGATCCCGCCTTGCTAGACAAGGACTCCAAGACCCCCGCCGAAGCGGTGTTGCACTTCCCCGGCGGCCTGGCCGACAGCCTGCAAGAAACCGTGGCTGGCGAGAGCCTGGTGACCCCCATCTTGTACGCGGGCGAAACCGACTTTCCCGACGATCAAGGCCGCATGGAGTGGGCCATCGCCTGGCTCGATCAGGCTGATGCCAGCGTCAGCGCTTTTTGTAACACCATTCCCACCCCGCTGGGCGGCACCCACGAGCAGGGCTTGCGATCTGGCTTGGCGCGGGCCATCAAGAGCTTTGGCGATTTGGCGGGCAACAAGAAGGCGGCCAGCATTACGCCCGAAGACGTGATGGGCGCAGCGCGCAGCCTGCTGTCAGTCTTCATTCGCGAGCCTCAATTCCAGGGTCAGACCAAGGACCGCTTGACCTCGGCCTATGTCACGCGACTGGTGGACAACGCCATCAAGGATCAGTTGGACCACTGGCTGGCCCAGCACCCCAAAGAAGCCAAGGCACTGCTGGACAACATCGTGCTGCGCGCCGAAGAGCGCCAGCGCCGTCGCCAAGCCAAAGAGCAGTCGCGCAAGACCGCCACCTCGCGCCTGCGTCTGCCAGGAAAACTGGCGGACTGTTCGCGCGCCAACCGCGCCGATACCGAAATCTTCCTGGTCGAGGGCGACTCGGCAGGCGGCTCTGCCAAGCAAGCCCGCAAGCGCGAAACCCAAGCCATCCTGCCCCTGCGCGGTAAGATCTTGAACGTCGCCAGCGCCACGAGCGACAAGCTGCGCGCCAACCAAGAGCTATCGGACCTGTCGCAGGCGCTGGGCGTCGGTTTGGGCCGTCAGTTCAAGCTGGACGATCTGCGCTATGAGCGGGTCATCATCATGACCGATGCGGACGTGGACGGGGCGCACATTGCCAGCCTGCTTATGACCTTCTTTTATCGCGAGATGCGCCCACTGATCGACGCGGGCCGCTTGTTCTTGGCTATGCCGCCGCTCTACCGCCTCAGCCAGGGCGGAAAAGTCTTGTATGCCCGCGACGATGCCCACAAAGACGAGCTGATGGCCAGCGCCTTCCGATCCAACGCCAAAGTGGAGATTTCGCGCTTCAAGGGCTTGGGCGAGA
>JAUIHE010000162.1 GCA_030432195.1 Alphaproteobacteria bacterium | reverse complement strand
GTCATCAGATTTTGGCTCACGCCTTGGGCGGCAAGGTCGATGTTTCCGCCAGCGGCTGGACGGTTGGCGTGACGCCTTATCGGCGCATCGACGGCGGCGAAGATTTCACCGCCTCGGCTTGGCATCAGTACGAAGTTGCAGAGGCCCCCAGCGACGCGCGGGCTTTCATCGAAACGGATTCTTGCCGCTATGCCGGTCTGAAGTACGGCGATAAGGCGCTGAGCTATCAGATGCACCCCGAATTCGACGATACCTACCTGGCCGAACTTTATGAGGACTACAACTATGTTTTGTCCGATGACGCACGCCAAGACTATCAACGGACCTTAGGACGCCATCGGGTGGACCATAAGATCGGCGAGGAAATTGGGCGGTTCTTTAAAACCGGTAGCGTCCAAGCCTAGCCTCCGTCCTGCGCACTTGGACCCGGGGGGGATCTGGGTGTGCAGGGGGCGGTCCAGCGTCGGATCGCTCCCGCCGTGAAGGCCTGCAAGCGGCCGACCGGCTCAGGGCCTTGCCACCAGGAGATCAGGCAGCGCCAAACCAGGCGCCAGCAGCATGACCCACAACACCAAGCAAAGCCAAAGCACTCAGCCAACTGGAGGCGACATGGAAAAGTCCTATAAGAGCATGGACCACTTTTGGATGCCCTTTACCGCCAATCGAGCCTTCAAGGCGTCTCCGCGCATTATTGAGCGGGCCGAAGGCATGTGGCTCTACAACGATCAGGGGCAGCAAATTCTAGACGGCATCGCCGGGCTTTGGTGCGTCAATGCTGGACATGGCCGCCGCTCCATTGCCGATGCCATCAGCGCCCAAATACAAAAGCTGGACTACTCCTCGCCCTTCAACATGGGCCACGATATCGGCTTTGAATTCGCCGAACGCCTTACCCGGTATACGCCCGAAGGTATGGATCGTGTCTTTTTCGCCAATTCGGGTTCAGAGTCGGTCGAGACGGCCCTAAAGATCGCGCTCGCCTATCATCGGGCTCGCGGGAAGTCGGGCAAGATCCGCTTTATCGGCCGCGAGAAGGGCTATCACGGGGTGAATTTTGGCGGCATCACGGTCGGCGGTATCACACCCAACCGCAGCGGCTTTGGCCCCTTGATGCCGGTCGATCACTTCGGCCATACGCATGATCTGGCGGCCAACGCCTTTTCGCGCGGTTTGCCCGAGCATGGCGCGGATAAAGCCGACGAACTCCAACGCCTGATTGATTTCCACGGTGCGGATACCGTCGCGGCGGTCATCGTCGAGCCTGTCTCGGGCGCGGGCGGTGTTCTTATGCCGCCGATCGGATACCTGCAACGCCTGCGCGATATCTGTAGCCGCCACGATATTCTGCTGATTTTCGATGAGGTCATCACGGGCTGGGGACGCTTGGGCGCGCCCTTCGCTGCGCGCAAATTTGAGGTGACACCGGACCTCATCACTTCTGCCAAGGGCATTTCCAATGGTTTGGTGCCCCTGGGCGCGGTCTTCATGCGCAACGAGATTTGCGACACGGTGCAGGCCGCCGCCCCAGACGGCAGCGTCGAGTTTTTCCACGGCTACACCTATTCGGGCAGTCCTATCGGCTGCGCTGCGGGCCTGGCAACCCTGAATATCTATGACCAAGAGGGGCTGCTGACCCGGGCGTCCGGCGAAATCGGGGCTTATTTCGAAGAAAGCTTGCACTCGTTGGCCAATGCGCCGGGCGTTGTCGATGTCCGCAACTGCGGCTTGATCGGCGCCGTGCAGTTTGCGCCCAACGCGGACGGCAGCCCGCGCGCGCCTGAACTGTCCAACTCCTGCTATGCCAAGGGTGCCGCCATCCGACCCATTGGTGACAATTTGGCATTCTCTCCACCGCTTATCATTGAAAAGGCCCAGGTCGATCAGTTGGTCGAAACGGTCTTTGACGCGGCCAAGGCGGCCTACGCCTAGGCCAAGGGCTAGGTTCCGCAGCGTTGCCAGTTGCGCGAGCCGCCCGCTTTTTCCTCCGGGCGCATCACCCCGTCACGACGTGCTAGCGCCCACACCTCCAGGACAGCGGCTGACCTCGCTCTGAAGAGCAACGCCGCAGTCCTTCCTTTATTTATCCGTCAGATGGACAGCTTGATATGAAGACCAAACAAGATTGGTACGCCCTAAAAGATACCTTGAGCCTCAGCGGCCAGGCGTTAATTGACGGTGAGCGCGTGGATGCACAAAGCGGTAAGACTTTCCCGGTTATTGACCCGGCTCGTGAAGTCGTTTTGGTCGAGGCCGCCGAAGGTGACCAGGCCGACATCGACCGGGCCGTTGCGGCGGCCAAGCGGGCCTTCGAAGAGGGCAGTTGGTCCCAAGCTGCGCCCAGCCATCGCAAAAAGGTTTTGCTGAAGTTGACCGCGTTGATTGGTGAGCATCGCGATGAATTTGCCTTGATCGACAGCTTGGACATGGGCAAACCCATCGCCGAAATGATCGGGGTCGATATGTCGGAATCGCTGGATTGCTGGCAGTGGACCGCCGAGTCCATCGACAAGATTTATGGCGAGATTTCACCGACCCATGGTGACACGCTAGGGCTGATAAGCCACGAGCCCGTCGGTGTCGTAGGTGCCATCACGCCATGGAACTATCCATTCATGATGATGACTTGGAAGATCGCGCCGGCGCTGGCGGCGGGCAACTCAGTCGTTCTGAAACCCTCAGAGCGCGCGCCGCTCAGCGCGATCCGTCTGGCGGAGTTGGCTCTGGAAGCAGGCGTGCCCAAGGGGGTTTTCAATGTCGTTCCGGGCTATGGTCACACAGCAGGCAAGGCGCTGGCTCTGCATGAGGATGTGCGGGTGTTGACCTTCACCGGCTCGACGCGGGTTGCGGGCCAACTCATGCAATACGCCGGGCAGTCCAATTTGAAGCGCGTCCTGACAGAGGCGGGCGGCAAGTCGCCCATGCTGGTGTTTGACGATTGCGCTGATTTGGATGCCGCTGCCCAGCGGGCCGCTTTCTCCATCTTTATGAACCAGGGCGAGATGTGCATCGCCTGTTCGCGCCTTTACGTGCAGGACAGCATCAAGGAGGCCTTTTTGGAAAAGCTGGTCGCGCTGGCCAAGACCTACCAGCCGGGCGATCCTTTGGATCCTGAAACCAAAATGGGCGCGGTTGTCGATCGGGCGCATTTTGAGACCGTCAACGCCTCGGTAGCAGGAGCCGAGCAAGAGGGCCTGCGCTGCATTCATGGCGGCACAACCCAGCACAAATCGGGCGAAGGCTACTATGTGGCGGCGACGATCTTTGATGAAGTGCCTGCTGAAGCTAGCGTTATGCGCAACGAGATTTTTGGTCCGGTCTTGGCGGTCTGCGGCTTTAAGGACGAAGCGGAGGTCATCGCGCTGGCCAACGATACCCCCTGTGGCTTGGGCGCGTCCGTTTGGACCCGTGACTTGAACCGCGCGCACCGCGTGGCCCGCAAGATTGAAAGCGGTATGGTTTGGGTCAATGGCTGGGGCGGTGGTGATCCAACCCTGCCGTTTGGGGGCGTCAAGGCCTCGGGCAATGGCCGTGACCGCTCTTTGCACTCGGTGTTGGAATATACCAACATGAAGTCGATCTGGATGAGCCTGGAGGTCTAAGGCCTAGAGCCAGTGCCTATGGCCCTGCGCCGCGCCCCTTGGTTGGCTAGATCCTTGCGTTGGGCAAAGGCGAGGGCGGCATCTCTGCATTGCTGACGACATCGTGAAAGATTTGTCTTTGGCGGTCTTGGCTTCTAAGACTAAGGGGTCAGGTTAGGGCTTGATGCGTTGCCGGTCGCTACTGGGCTAGGCTAGAGCAAGCTTGCGCAATCGGTCTCGTTGGTGAAGGCGGGGCCTGCGCAATCCAATCCGGGAGCGCCTATAGAAAGCGCCTATAGAAAGCGCCTGTAGAACCTGTGCACATGAGCAACATGCGCTAGATGAGGAAGCCCTATGGCCCGCCCGCCCGGATCGGCCCTTTCGACGTCCCCTTTCTTTGTCGATCCGCAGGGCTGCTTTCACCTAGGCAGTCACTGCGCTGAGGGGCGGCTGTTGGGGGAGATGGTTGCCGCCGACGTTGATCGCTTCCAGCGGATCATTCGCCGTCATCAAATCCGAGTACCGCAGCGGCTTTCTCACCGCAAAGAAACCGGTCAGTTGCTGGTTGAAATGCGCCAGGGCGCTTATGCGGTTGCGCGTATGCCAGACCGTGATGAAACCGAGCTCAAGTCCAACCAGTACGGTCGCTTGTTGGTGATTTTTTCACGCGATCCGGCTGATTTGGAGCCGGTTCATCTGACCAGCGAAGCGTTCCAGCGCTTGTTCCCGCACAGCCCGTTTGCGCCCCACGCGCTGACCCTGTGCAAGGTGGACGAGCGCGCGGCCAGCCAAATCGAGGTGGTGGCCAATTTCGAGACCCCAAACGGAGAAGAAAACCTTCTCAACATTGATGAGCTGCTGTCGGCGGTCTATGCGCACCACAAGACCTTCTTGGACCGCAATTTAGATTTCCACTATCTGTACCGAACCGGCACCCAAACTTTCGAAAATGATGCCGTGCGTTTTGCTATTCGCAATCACGCCCTTTCCCCCGACGAGCAGACCCCGCAGACCTATGATATCCGCATTATCCTGGGTGACGGCTACGGGTCCAAACTGCCGGACATCGACCACGATCGCAATATCGGCGCCCTGATAGCGCATATCTCAGAGCGGGCCTTGTCTGGTGTGGCTGATCGCGATCAGGTCGTTCGGCCTTTGTTTAAGTGCTATTCCGAGGCCATGCGCTATGGGTTGGCGCCCAGCGATATCGCGCTGCTGACCAACCGGCCGGATTTGATGCAAACCGTTGATGATTTGCACGTGCGCAGCAAAGGCCTGGCCGAGCGCGTCATGCAGATCATTCGCTATCCGCTCGTGCGGTTTTTCTCCAAGGTCCTAGGTCAAATGTCCCGCAAGGATCAGCAGAAAACAGGCATACTTCAGTTGGTTTTTCCGGTGCTCTCTGCGCTTAGCATCGCCACGCTGCAACTCTTGCTGCGTGGGATGCTGGCGGCAATCATCGCCGTCATTGTGAGTTTGTTTAACAACGTTTTCCGCTTGTTTCGCCACACGACAAAACGGGTGGTGGTGCGCAGCGAAAACCTTGACCTCTTGAACCAGCCAGGGCGCTTTATCCACCCCCTCATGACACAGAATTTTGATGCCGGCACGCAGGGCCCCATCGACCCCGCAGTGCTGCAAAACCTGGTCTATGTCGATGCGCGCAATCCTGAAGAAGAAATCAGCTCTGAGGTCTCCCCGTCGGATGCGGCCCAGGTCGGCGCGCTATCGGGGGCTGCCGATATTCTGGACCCGGCCTCGGCCAGCAATGGGGCCATTTATTCCCTGTTGCGCTTCTACGATCAGGCGGGCGCACTGTCCGCCAACGAGATTCTGCACATCGAGCAGCCCGCGCCGCGCTATGGCTTTGATGCCTTCCACATCTTCCATGATTTGCCGGACTGCCCAGATCAGCCCGGACGTCCAGATCGGCCCGGACGCCCAGATCGGCCCGGACGCCCAGATCGGCCCGGAGGTGAGGGGCGCTCCCAATGCCAGCGCGTCGCCTATGTGCGTCTGCGCCCTGATTTGGCCGATGCCCGAGCAACGCCAATGGAACGGGCGGTCCGCCAGGTCTTTGAGACCTATGCCGTTCAGCCGGACCACTTGCAGTACTTCTTGGTCTATGAGGATGCGAGCGGCCGCGCGCAGTTAGAAAAACTGACAGCGGAGGCTTTTGTCAGCAGCTTGATCGCGGATGCAAGCGCGCCGATTTTGACGGTCGATCGCCCGCAAATTCGCAAACAAATGGCGGTGCTGGAAGGCTGGGTTGAAGCGCAAGAGACCCTATCGGCGCTTGATGCCATTGAGCGCAAGTTGTGGACCCGCGCTTGGCGCCGCATGGGCTTGTTCAAAGGGCGAGCGGCCAAACGCGCGGCCAAACGTAACGCAACGTTGGAAATGCTGGAGACCATCCGCCAGCGCCGCGCTTCAGCGGAGATGATGCCCCAGATGGAAAGGAGCAAAGGCGCGGTGTCCTCGGGCCTAGAGCGTCGGGCGCTGACCTTGCAACGGCCCTTCCGCTCTAGCTGACTGATTTCTAACGCAAGTCCATGCTTGTCTTATGGATTTGGCAGGCTTCCGAGGGATTGGAAGCCACTGCACGCCACGCCATTTATGGCGAGCAGTGGCGGCGGTTGGATCGTGAAATGCTGGGTCTATTGCAGGACCGTTCTCGAG
>JAUIHE010000010.1 GCA_030432195.1 Alphaproteobacteria bacterium | reverse complement strand
GTAAGGAAGCGACCCATGGCAAAAGTAATCGGTGGTATCACCACCTCTCACATCCCTGCGGTCGGCAATGCCATCGCTCAGGAGTTGTTCGAAGATCCTTATTGGAAGCCCTTCTTTGACGCCTACCCGCCCGTTCACGAATGGCTAGCTGAACAAAAGCCCGACATCGTCGTCAATATCTATAACGACCACGGCTTGGGCTTTTTTTTGGACAAGATGCCGACCTTCGCCATCGGCGCGGCGCACGAATACCACAACGAAGATGAAGGCTGGGGCATTCCGGCCATTCCGCCCATGCCAGGGGATGCCAAGCTAAGCTGGCACATCATCGAAGGCATGGTCGAGGACGAATTCGACATCACTTCCTGCCAGGAGCTGGCGGTCGATCATGGCTTTACCGTACCCATGCAATTGTTCTGGCCCGGCCTGTTGGATAACCCCAACCTACCGCGCGCTATCCCGATCAGCGCCAATACGGTTCAACACCCCATCCCGACGCTCAAGCGCGCTCTGGACTTCGGCAAATCGCTGGGCAAGGCGCTGCGCTCTTACCCCGAAGACGTCAAGATCGTCGTGTTGGGCACCGGCGGACTGTCTCACCAATTGGACGGCGAGCGCGCGGGTCACATCAACAAGAAGTTCGACCAGATGTGTATGGATAAGATCGTCCACGATCCCGAAGCGCTGACCAAAATCAGCCGTATGGAGCTGGTCAAAGAAGCAGGCTCGCAGGGCACTGAGCTGATCATGTGGATGATGATGCGCGGCGCTCTGGGCGATGATGTCGATGTTCTGGCCAAGAACTACCACATTCCGATTTCCAACACAGGCGCTGGTATGTTGCTGCTGGAGTGCAAGGACTAAGGCCGGCGCCATGTGGCATTAAGTGCTAATCTCCCTGGCATGATGCCTGTCTGCGAAAACAGGCGGGAAGCCTTCTGCCGCCTTCGGGGCTCAGCATCCAGCTGGGCCCTTTTTTCTTGTAAATCCTCACAACAGTGCTTGAATTGACGACAATACTGGGCGTCAAAGCGGGGCAAGAAAGCGCATGACTTTTCAACTTGCGGGCAATGCGCCGCAAATTTATCAAGACGTGCTGGTGCCCGCCTGGTTCGACCGCTGGGCGAAGGCCATGATTGATTTAGTGCCATTGGAGCCAGGTCAGCGCGTCCTTGATGTGGCTTGCGGCACCGGCGTTGTGGCCCGTCGTGCCCGCCCAAAAGTTGGACCCGGCGGCCAGGTTGAAGGGCTGGATATCAACACCAGCATGTTGGCTATGGCACGCGAATTGTCGGCCGATTTTGACATCGCTTGGATGGAAAGCGACGTCAGCCAAATCCCACGCCCAAATCATCACTATGATCTGGTCTTGTGTCAGCACGGCTATCACTATTTTCCCGACAAAGCCGCAGCCCTTGGTGAGATTGCCCGTGTTCTGCGTCCTGGCGGCCGTCTTTCGGTTTCGATTTGGGACGGCCACAACGATTATACCAATGCGCTTTGTGATGCCTTGGGGCGTCATCTTTCGGCTGACATCGCCGCCAAGCAGCGCGAACAGCGCACAACACCACCCACCAGCGAATTGGCAGACGAACTGCGCGCAGGTGGATTTTCAGAGGTCGAAATCGTGCGCCAGGAGCTGTTGATAGATGTCCCTGCGGTGGCTGACTTCGTGCCGTTGCATCTGGGCTCCATGCCCATCGCCGCAGCCTATGAGGCCCTAGACGAGGCAGAACAACGAGCCCTCATTTCTGAGGTCGAGGCTGAGCTGGGCCATCTTAGGCAAGGCGACCGCCTTATCTATCCCGATTCCATCCATGTCTTTTTGGCGAGGATTTAGTACAGCCTGGTCCTAGCTAGCCAAAGTGTCGAATTGCGTATAGGACTTAATGCCTTCTGCTCGCACTTTTGGCTGGATCCCCTTTGCAACGCTTTGAAATCTTTTTGACCTGCCCACCCGGTTTGGAGGGCGTCGTCAAGCAGGAAGCCCTAGAGACCGGCTTTTCCGCACCAAAGGCCACCCGCGGTGGCGTGGTATTTCAAGGGGGCTGGGTCCACGTGTGGCGCGCTAATTTGGAACTGCGTTGCGCCACCCGCGTTCTTGTCCGCCTGGCGCGCTTCGAGGCCAAGCAGCTCAGCCAATTGCAGCAGCAGGTAACGCAAATGGACTGGGGCGCGATCTTGCGCCCAGGCACCCAAATCGGCGTTGAGGCACAGTGCCGGAAATCACGCATATATCACAGCGGCGCGGCGCAAGAACGGGTTGAAACGGCCATCATGAAGGCGCTGTCGGGCACCGTAACCATCGCCGACGACGATCAGCCGCAAGTGACGATCAAGCTGCGCATCGACCACGACATTTGCACCGTCAGCATCGATACCTCAGGACCACCGCTCTACCGACGCGGCCACAAGCAAGCCGTCGGCAAGGCCCCCCTTCGCGAGACCCTGGCCGCCGCTTTCCTGCGGATGGCAGGCTTTGACGGCAGCGAACCGGTGTTGGACCCCGTGTGTGGGTCTGGCACCTTCATTCTAGAGGCCGCCGAGCGGGGCGCCGGGCTCAGCCCAGGGCGTGCGCGTCCCTTCGCTTTTGAAAACCTGGCCAGTTACGACGGCAGCGCCAGCCCTAAAAGCTCCAGCCTGCCTGAAGGCCCGGCCCGCTTTTTCGGCTCTGACCGCGATCAGGGCGCCGTCGCGGCCAGTCGGCAAAACGCAGAACGTGCGGGCCTTGCTTCGACTACCAGCTTCGAACAGCGCGCGTTAAGCGACCTGCAACCGCCAATTTATGAGCCAGGCTTGCTGATCGCAAACCCGCCCTATGGCACGCGCATCGGTGACAAGCGAAAGCTGGTCGGCCTGTACGGAGCGCTTGGCAAGGTCGCAAAATCTCGATTTTCAGGGTGGCGCGTGGCGATTATCACACCCGACGTTGGTCTGGCTCAGGCGACCGGTTTGCCGTGGCTGGAGCCGTCTGCACCCATCGACCACGGCGGCCTGCCGCTAAAACTTTACCAAACCGCGGCCTTGGACTAACGCAGCAGCCAAGATTCCAACGGGACCGCGTGTTGGGGCAACAGACGCTGGCATTGCCGCATCACCTGCCATTATAACCTATTGTTTTTAAAGCAACCTTGCTCGAAAGTGATGCCCTTTCTCGCGGTTGACTCTAGGCCGTGAAGCGGTGCTGCTGCTGAGTGATGCGCTCTGCAAAATAATCAACGAAGGCGCGCACGCGTGCCGAGTGGCGCAAATCGGGGTGCAGCAACAGCCAAATGGAAAAGTCCGGCACGGGTTCGGCGCCCGGGACACGGACCACGCCGTCGAACTGGTCGCCCAAAAAGCAGGGCACCCACGCCATGCCCAAGCCCGCCTTTGCCGCTTCCAGCTGGGCGTGAATATCCATCAATCGGTGACGCACTTCGGCTTTAGGAAAAGGCGTGGCCAAGACCCAATCGCGGCTCGCAGACCAGCCGATCCACTGCGCGCCCTGCCCGTCACCCGCCTTGAGAGGCCCAACGCGCGCCAGGTAGTCGGGCGATGCAAATGCCCCGGTGACATAGCGCAGCAAACGCCGCCCCACGACGTCATCGGTGACGTTGCGCGCCACCCGCAATGAGACGTCCGCTTCGGAGCGGAGCAAATTCGAGACCCGGTTCGTCGCCAAAAGTTCGACTTCAATGTTGGGATAGCGCTGGGAAAAGCCAGCCAGTTCCGGCGCCAGAAGGCTCTGGGCCAGGGCTGGTGGGACGCTGACCCTCAACAGGCCCGACGGCTGGGCATCAAGACCGGCGATGCGGCGGTGAATGTGCTGGGCTTGTTGTTCGATTTCTTCTGCATACTGGACCAGCAAGCGGCCTGTATCGGACAGCTGCAAACCGCCGACCGAGCGATGAAAGACCTTGGCGCCCAGCCCATCCTCCAGGGCCTTCAGGGCACGGGCTACAGTCGCGTGATTAACGCCCAAGGCCTTGGCGCCACCGCGCAGGCTCCCGGTACGATAGCAAGCCAAGAAGATCCGAAAGTTGTCCCAATTCTCAATCACGCGTAGCCCTCAACCGTAGCGGATCGAATTCAATCCACTACGGTTGAATATTCGATATTTTCAACCACACCACAATCCCCAACTATAGGCAACAGGCCACGTAGTGCCGTCGCAAGTCGCGGCATCTAGCCTCGTCAGATCGCGTCAGGGCGAACCTGTCGCTCACCGCAAACAAGAAGGATCAAAACACATGGCAAAGGTTTCAGTGGAACGCCTGATCCCAGCTCCTGTTGAGCAGGTTTGGGCCAGTTGGTACGCCTTTGGCGACATCGCAAAATTCAATCCGGGCCTGAAGGCATCGCGGCTGCTGGAAGGCAGCGCGGCCAGTGGCTTGGGCGCACGGCGTCATTGCGACATGAAGGACGACAAGACCTTCGTGCGTGAGGAAATCACCGAGTACCAGCCCGAAAAGTGCATGGTTATCAAGATCATCGACGGCAACATGCCGATGAAGAGCGCGCATGCCACCGTGACCCTGGAGCCGCGCCAAGGCGAAGCAACAATGTTGCGCTTTGACATGGAATTCGAACCCAAAATGGGGGTCGTGGGCCAGCTTATGGTGCCCATGATGAAAGGGATGATGCGCAAGACAATCGAAAAAATCCTGGCTGGAAACGCCAACTACTTGGCCCAGCAGGCTTTACCGCAGGCCGCCTAAACGGCCGCCACCGACCACCATTGAGCAAAGGAAAATCACATGATTAGAGACATCTGGTCTTCGTTTCGTGCCCTGCCTGCCTGGGTGCAAATCTGGGTCGCTTTCGTCTTGGCCCCCGTCAACATGGCAACGCTGTTGTTTATCAATCAGCCGGGCGGCCTGCTGGTCGCGGGGCTGGCAAACCTGGCCATGATGCTGAATATGCCGGTCATGCTGAAAGAGCGTGGCTTTTCAAAGCTGATGGGTCTGCCCCACCTCATCCCCTGGACGATCTTGGTCTACATCTTGGCCTTTAACCGCCCACCGGCTGACGGTTTGTACGACAGCTTTTTGACCCTGCTGCTGGTGACCAACACCGTGTCATTGCTGTTCGATTATCCCGATACCTTGCGCTGGTTCAGGGGCGATCGCGCCGTCGCGGGCCGCCGAACCTGAGCGCAGAATTGGGGGCGCAGTTACAGCCAACCCGCCCCTGATTCCTCTCCCCACAAAAGGAATTCCTCACCATGAAATCCCAACATCTCGGCGCAATATTCTTCGCCCTTTGGGGCTTGATGCACATCGCTTTTGGCGCCCAAATGCTGATGCTCAACGCCTCGGGCTCAGCGACCGCCATTCTGGAGGCGATCTATTTGGACACCGGCCCCGTGCCAACACCGGACCGACTAGGCAGCACAATCGATGCCATCATGAACCAACATGCCTGGAATTTGCTTTGGTTCGGCTTGGCCTCCACCGTTATTGCCGTCTTCTGGAACAGAACAAACAGCTTTGCCGGCTATTGGGCGAATATGGTCTTGGTATCCGCCGCCGATATCGGCTTTGTCGTGGCCATCATGATGCCCGGCTATGTTGATTTTTGGTTGGGAATCTGGGGTCCGGTTCTTTGGATCGCAGGCGCGATCTTTGCAACACTTGGCATCATGAAGCGCGATAGCCATTAGGGCCTAGTGCAAAGCCCGAGCAATCGCCGTCGATTGCGCCAACGGTCCACAAGGTGCATTTGCGGCAAAAACAAAAAAGCTAGAACGGGCCTGATGCTCGCAAGGACACCCGCGCGCTCTAGCTTTTTTCTGTGTTGGCATTGATCTGCCGCCCTCAAAGCCCTTGTCCGACTAGTGCCAAGGTTTCGGGTTTGCCCACCTAATCAATGGATCAACAAGGCGGCCAGGCCGTTCAGCCTTCGTCGTTTTCCCGACCGAACACGCGATCCAGCGCATCGTCGATGTAGGAACCGCGCACCTGCCGCTTGGGGCGGACAGGTCCATCGCTCGCCGATGTGGCCCTATGGCCGCCAGCGAAGCCCTTCGCACCGGGACGAGCACCCTTTTTCGCGCCCTTTTTCGCGCCCTTGTTCGCGCCGGGCTTGGCATGATGGGCGCGGCCACCCGCTGCTGGGCCAGAAGCAGCATGTGCGCTGCGATCGGTCCTGCCGGGGGCTTTGCCACGAGGCGCTCGGGTCTCGCTCACGTCATCACGCGACCGCTCACGTCTGGACGCGTCTGGCCCCTCAGAACGTGCAGCGCGTGCGGGGTGATCTTTCCAATCCGGTTTGCCTGGGCGCGGACCGCGATCTTTGCGACCAAAACCATCGGCCTCCACTGCGCGCGATGGGCGTCGTGCGGGCCTGCTATCCTGACGATCATCGCGTCGGAAACTACCGCGCTCTTCGCGACGCTCGCGAGAGCCGCCACCATGACGGACGTCGCGGTTGCGCGGGCGATCATCGCGGCTAGCTGGGCGGTCGTCGCGACTGTATGGACGATCGGTGCGGGTATCGGCATTTGATGCCCGAGGCTTGCGGCCTGGGCGCGAGGGAGCAGAACGATCCGCCGCCGGACGTGCACCGCCGACGCGACGTGCATTTGGTCGCGAGGGCCGGCCGTCGCCGCGCTCAGCGCGACGCGCTTCATCATCGGGGTCAAATCCGCTGTCCTTGGCGCGGTCGCTACGCTCTTCTTCGGCGCGGCGCGGTTGGCGCTTATTGGACCATTCGGGGCGCAAGTGCTTCGCACCTTTATCTTTTTTCCGCTTCGCTTTTGGCGGCAGCTCATCGGCCAGCACGACCATCTCAATGTTCTGCTTGCGCTCAATCAAGCGGATCATCGACATTTCAAAGGTGTCGCACAGGGCAATAGCAACGCCCTCTTGCTGTGCGCGGCCCGTCCGCCCGATGCGGTGAACGTAGGTCTCCAGCTCACGCGGCAAATCAAAGTTGATCACGTGGCTAACGGCGGGCAAATCCACGCCGCGCGCAGCGACATCAGAGGCCACTAACACCCGGACTTCATCGTCGCGAAATTTGGCCAGAGCCTTGCGGCGCGTGCTTTGGTTATGGTCGCCGTGCAGCGAGGTGGCGCGAACGCCCGACTTGCGCAGATCTTTTTCTAATTCGTCGGCTTTAGCCTTCGAGTTGACGAAGACCACAACCTTGGTAAGTGCTTCGTCCTCCAGCAGCGTTTTCAGAACGTCACGTTTGCGCTCACTACCGCAATAATAGACGCCCTGCTCGATCTGTGGGGTGTTGCCGTGGCGCGAACCAACTTCAACGTTGGCAGGATTGTTCAAGAAGCGATTAGCCGCCTTTTCAACCCAGCGCGGCACGGTGGCCGAGAACAAGAGCTTTTGGCATTCCTTGGGGGCAGCGGCCAAAACCTGATCCAGAGCTTCGGTAAAGCCCATCTCCAACATGCGGTCGGCCTCGTCCAGCACCAGCATTTCCAACAAGCTAAGGCTAATGCGCTGATCGTCCATCAGATCAATCAGGCGGCCCGGTGTTGCGATCATGATCGGCTGTGGACGGTCCAGCATCCGAAACTGAGGGGGATAAGGCACGCCGCCGGTGATCTCACAAGGCTGGGTCGTCTTGGGCGGTTGCAGTGCGCGCGCCATGCGGCCAAGCTGGGCCGCCAACTCGCGGGTTGGCACCAACACCAAAGCACGCGGAGCGCCGGGCTCCAATACGATTTTACTTTGATCTTCCCAAATGCGGTGAAGGATCGGCAGCAAGAAGGCTGCGGATTTGCCTGATCCCGTTGGCGCACGCGCTACAATATCCCGTCCCTCAAAGACGATAGGAATCGCCTTTTCTTGAATTTCCGTTGGTTTTTCAATGCTTTGCTTGGCAAGACGGTACAAATACGATTCATCAATGCCCAACGCTTGGAAAGCGCCAGCGGGCTGATTGTCATTCACGGTTTCGGGCGATGTTTGGGCGTCTGTCGGGATTTCGGTCAAGGTATCTCTTACTGGTTCGGTCAATGGATTGGTCCTATCACACGACCGCATGCAAGATCAGCACGTCGGGGCCGCGTATAACATTATCTGTTGGAAGATCGCCCGATCGCCGATTCCTTCAAAGTTGACCTTCAAGGGTAGAGCATAGGCGTGAGGCTTGTGGGGAATGGCTAGCCATTAGTAGGCTCGCGGCGAACAGGCCAGGCACTGCGCATGCAGGTCAAGCAGGGTCGATTGTGCGCACTATGCCTGAAAACGCAGCCAATGTCACCTGCCAAGAACGCAGGGCGGTAGCCAGGCGCGCGCATAGCCCCGTTCAGCGCGCCCAGTTCTCTGCACGCCCAGTTTTCTGCACCGCCAACTAGGCGAGCCGGTCTAATCTGAAGCGCGCGGCGCCCGCTATCAGGCTTTGGCGTCGTAACGGCAAATATGGCGGTGGCCTTCATCGTATAGCTTGGAGTCCTCAAAGCCCTCAGGGTCCATCACCCGGCCGACGAAGATCAATGCCGTTCGGGTAATCTTAGCCTCGCGTACCTTGCCGCGTATGTCGGCGAGCGTTCCGCGAATGAAAGCCTGATCCGGCCAGCCGACCCGATAGGCCACAACGACCGGGCAATCCTGCCCATAGAGCGGGCTTAGCTCCTCAACAATCTGCTTCAGATTGCGGATTGCCAGATGAATAACCAGCGTTGCGCCTGACTGGCCAAAGGTCACCAAGTCTTCATGGTTCGGCATGGGTGTGGATTTCATCGCGCAGCGGGTCAGGATGATCGACTGCGAAACGTTGGGCAAGGTTAGCTCTTGGCCCAATTGCGCGGCCGCGGCCGCATAGGCCGAAACGCCTGGCGTGATATCATAGGCGATGCCTTTGGCCTCAAGACGGCGGATTTGTTCAGCGATGGCCCCATAGAGCGAAGGATCACCCGAATGCACGCGCGCCACATCTCGGCCCTTGGCGGTACGATCTTCGATAATCTCAATGATCTGATCCAAGTGCAGCGGGGCGGTGTCGATGATCTCAGCATCGGCGGGCGCGTGCTGCAAGACTTGCTCGGGCACCAGCGACCCCGCGTAGAGGCAGACCGGGCAACTGGCAATCAGATCGCGCGCGCGCAGGGTCAACAGGTCGGGCGCGCCGGGGCCTGCGCCAATGAAATGAACGGTCATGAGCGCGCGGCCTCTTTTGCATTGGGGTTGGTAGGGATGTCTTTAGCCTGGGGGCTTTGCGGCTCGTCGTTCAGTCGGGGCTTGTAACCGCGCGGGGTATAGGCCCAGGTCTGACCGCTGGGCAAGGCCACCTGCCGCGAGGACGCGGCGCCGACACACACCACCGTCAGCATATCGACCTGCTCCACTTCCAGCGCGCCCAAGGTCAGATGCTCGATCCGTTCCTCTGGGCGGCCGATAGAGTGCCCCAAAACAACCGGGGTATCGGCAGGCCGCGCCTTGAGCAACAGCTCCTTGGCGCGCGCCAATTGCCAGCGCCGGCGCAAAGAGACGGGATTATAGAAACTGACCACAAAGTCAGATACCGCCGCAGCCGCGATGCGGCGTTCGATTTGCTCCCAAGGCGTCATCAGGTCGGACAGGGAAATAGCGCAGAAGTCATGGCCCATCAGCGCTCCAGAGCGCGCCACCGCCCCTTGCATAGCTGTAATGCCAGGCTCGAAGGCCAGCGCCACACGTCGCCAGGCCTTGTTGTCGCTTTCGTCCAGCAATTGCAAGACCAGGGCCGACATGGCGAAAATTCCCGGATCGCCCGAGCAAACCAGCGCCACATCACGGCCCTGAGCGGCCAGATCCAGCGCATAGCGGCAGCGGTCGGCCTCTTCGCCAATGGCAAAGCTGTGCTGCTGGGCTGTCAGGGCGCCACCTTCCGCAGCGATGTCCAGGTACATCTTGAACCCAACCCAATCGCTGGCCGTATCGAGCGCACGTTGGGCTGCATGCGAGCGCCAGCGTTGGTCACCTGGCCCCAATCCGACGAGCGTTAGGCGGCCTTGCGCCCTCCCCTCCAGGCTGACACCTGCCTGCAAGGGCTGCTGAGGATCGCGGGCGCGATGGGCCAGTGACCAGGCCAAGGTACAACCGCGCGCGGCGTCCTGCCCGATGTTTTTGGGTTGCTGCAATTGGGTCGTACCCGATGCCGCCAGCGCGGCCCCTTCAGCGACGCCGTGGCATCCCGTTTCTGCGAATACGATATCTGACGGGTGACGCAGGTAGGCGGCCAGGCCTTCAAGCTGTTCAGCTGTAAAGAAGCGCGCCTTGATGCCGAAGTGGGCCGCTAGCGCGTGAACCGCGGCTTCGTCGGCTTTCAGGTCGATCGAAAAGACGCCAGCAAGCGCGCAGGGGTCTAGGTCGGCTGCGGCCAGTTGCGCTTCAACGAAGTCGATCAAAACCTGTGGGTCGGTGCCGCGCTCACAGCCCACCCCCAGACAGACCCGCCGCCCGATATAAATCAGCTCGCGCGCGCTGCCGTGTGCGGAGCGAGACAGGCTCTCGCTGATCCGCAGCGCGCCGCTTGCCACAAAGCGCAAGTCCGAAGCGTGCAGCCAATCTGCGCCGTCACTGCATCCCTTGAGCCCAAGGCAAAGCTGCGGATCGCTCAATAGCTGGGCGACAAAGCCCTTATAGTCTTGCGGATTGGCCAAGCTCCAACACGCAGGCGGCTCGTCCAACGCCAGCGATAGGCGCACATCGCCCGCGGTGGTTAGCGCTGCGTGGCTGGGCGCGTCTTGTGCGGCACTCAGCGCCTCGGCCAAAGCCTCTGCCATGCGGTTGGCGCCGCGATGCCCTCCCAACAGCGGCACAACGCTGGAACCATCGTCAGCAACCGCAAGCACTGGTGGCTCTTTGCTCTTATCTACCAACGAGGTCGCCAGAGCGCGGATGATGATACCGGTTGAGCAAACAGCAATCAGCGGCCGGCCGGACTGAAACAAAGCCTTCAGGGTCAAGAGCGCGTCGCTGAAAAACCGGTCGGCTTGGTCCTGACCAACCCGCCCTGTCTGACCCCAGATTTCCGCTTTCGGCAGTGCCGCCTTGATCCGACGCGCTGTTGTTAGGCCCGAAGCACCCAAAACAACTATTGCGGCGCGACGACCAGGGTTTGTCTGGCCCGCGTCTTCAGAGGTTGGCGTTTCAAAGGGCATCGGCGCGGCCTCGTTTGTGCAGCAAAATCATGGAAAAATACGGTGCATTGGCCTGATCCACATCAGCCAATCGCTCGACACGTTGTTCGCTTGTGGTGGCGCGTTCGATATACCAAGCTTGATCCGCCAGGCCAAGGCGACCCAACAGCGCTTTAAGGCGCGCAAAATGGCGCCCAACCTTCATGATGGCAAAGGCCTGATCTTGGCTTTGATCCAGGCTCTTGCCTTGGGTCAAGCGGCGGGTCAGCGCTTCATCGCTAAGCGGTCCCGGCAGCACGGTCAAAATATCTTTGCGCGCGACCAGGGGCAGACCAGCGGCTGCCGCACACGCACTGAGCGAGGTCACGCCGGGGACAATCTGAACCGGCGCTTGACCCTCAAGACGCTGATACAAATACATAAATGAGCCATAGAACAAAGGATCGCCTTCGCAAAGCACAGCAACAGAGCGCCCCTCATTCAGGTGCTGGCTGATCTGATCGGCCGCCGCGTCATACACCTGTTGGGCGGGAAAACGCGCTTCGACCATGGGCATGGCCATGTCGATCTCGATCACGCCTTTGGGCAGATAGGGCGCCGCAATTGCACGAACGAGGCTGGGCGTGCCTTCCGCCGAGGGATAGGCAATAACCTCGACCTGCTGAAGCAGCCGGTGCGCCTTCAGGGTCATCAGCTCGGGATCGCCCGGACCAAGGCCAAGGCCGTAGAGTAGGCCTTGCCGGCTTGCGGTGTTGGAAGGATCGTTGTTCATGTCTTGGGTATAGCTCAGGCCGCGGGGAGGACTCGTCGAAAACCGACGCTTGCGCTTGTGGCTGATCCCACCGCCGACCGCAAGTGCTTTGCGGCCAGACTCCCGTGGGCCGTCTATTGGGAAGCAACAAAAAAGGGCGCGGAACAATGACCGCGCCCCTTAAAGTATAGCAGTGAGCATCAAGCGCCGCAAAGAGCCGTCGCGCGGATGGTCCCGCAGGCGCCCACCAGCCGACCGGTGGGAATGGCTTATTCGATCTTTGTGCGGGTCTTGAAGCCGTCCAACTTCTTGTCGAACTCGATTTCGCCCTTGGCCACTTCATAAGCCCAGGCCGCCGTGCGACGCAGACCACCCAAGGGGTACATGTGGACGTTGGTGATACCGCAGTTTGCATCTTCCGCCTTGTACTTGGCCAAGCCCACCAACTGCTTGTTGGGGTCAGAGACCGTTACCAGCTTGTGCACGTTCATGGCCTGACGGGTCAAAAAGCGCATCGACGGTCCAACGCCAGAGATCCGGGCGAAGTTCAGCAAGGTCTTGATGGTGGCCAAGCCAGGCAAACCGATGTGGATCGGCAGTTTGTTGCCTTCGGCCTGAATGGCTTTGTCCCATGCAATGATGGGGGCTGCTTCAAAGCAGAACTGGGTCACGATGTGCAAATCCGCATCGGTACGCTCTGCAAAGGAATTCTTCCAAGCCAGAGCCTTGCCGATTGCCTCTTGCGACATGTCGGGCGAGCCTTCGGGGTGGCCCGCAACGCCGATCGTCTTAATGTTGTATTTGTCGAACAGACCAGTTTCCAACAATTGCATGGAATCGCTGAACGGACCGACAATTTCCTTGTCAGCCACGCCGCCAGCAATCGCCAACACGCGATCGACGCCTGCCTCTTCGACAACGGCCTTCAGGTTTTCTTCCAGCGTGTCGCGTGAGGGGATAGACCGTGCAGCGAAGTGCGGAATGGGGCGCATTTCTTCGTCCCGCAGGCGCTTACAGACCGCGACGGTATCTTTGAAATCGGAACCCGGCAAGAACGTCACGTAGACGTCCGTGCCCGGCTTCAGGTGCTGGCGGAAATCCTCGACCTTCTTGGATGAGGCCGGGGTGGTCTCGGCGGTGAAATTGGCCATCAGCTCCTGAATGGGAGCCAAAATGCTGTCAGCAGTGTGGGTCTTAGTGGCTGTCGTCATGGCGCGGCTTCCTATTGGCGTCCTTCGTTAGCGATCAGCGCCCGCAAGCGCTCGCTATCGTAATCTTGGTCTAGAGCGCTGGCAGCCTGCTCGGCGGCGGCCTCCAGATCGCTGCTCTGTTCGGGGTCCAGTTCTTGAGGGACAGCCTTGCGCCATTCAGACAGATAGTCGTCCGTGCCCGCCATACCGCCGCGCATTGCTGCTGCGTCGATGGCTTTTTCAAAGCGTTCGGGAAGCGCCCGCTTGGCGGATTTGCGTCCTGCCTTGACGGTGACTTGCGCGGGAATATCGCGCCAAAAGGTGACGATAAGCTGAGCCATGGTCTTGCCTTAGAGTGCTGGAATCTTGCCGAAACACTAAGGGCTGCACGGGGCGTTACCGTTCCATACGCGACCGCAGATGTGGTAAAAAAGCCTAAAGCGGCGGGTCTGGCCGACTAGCTCTCGTTTTGCTGATCTGACTGGCCGTCAAAGGACTGAGGAAACAGTGCCATACAAGCAGCATCGAAGGCGGCTTGATCGCTGAACTTGGTACCGCTGCCGTTCGAAAACGCCGTTTGGCAAAGCTGACGCTGTGCATCGCTTAGACCTGGGCTTAGACCCGGGCTTAGACCTGGGCTTGGACCTGGGGCCTGCCCCTCAGACTGCATGCTCGGCATGTTGCCCGACACGGCCGCGTTTGTGCCTCCTGCTTTCGTACCGCTGCCGGACATGGCCTGTTTGGACAGTACGGCCGCAAAGCCAACGGCAAAGGCAACTAGGGTCAATGATCGGGCGTAACAAAGCATGGGGAGGACCTTTCAACGGCAACCACTCTTGGCGCAGTTGCAAGGGGAATATGCCCCCTAGAACACGCGATGCCAAGCAACCAAACGACCACGTTACTTCGCATTTTCGTGAGATTTTTTGCCTGCGACTAGTGAATTTCAGCCCTAAACTTCCCACATAAAGGGTTAGTATTATAAATCGGATAAGATCATGTTCAGCGCTACGCTATGGATCATCATCGCGATTTTCGCGGGCATCTTCGGGCTGTTTTGGCTCGTGGCCCAGCTGCTGCCAGAAGGGCGCGACCCGCAAGATAGTCGCCTGTTCCCCATCCCAGGCAGCGAAAGCGATGACGCTGGCCACGAATAGGCCAACCAGCAAGCGGGGCAGCCTGCCCGGCACTCAGCCTACCCTACATGGGCTGAACAGTTTGAAAGATTCGGCCAGGATCAGCTTCCAGGCCCCCCTATCCGTCCCTAAGGCTGCAAGCGGCCCTTTGTATGACGCCTTGCCAAAATGCCTAGGGATGGGTCGAACCCCAGAAGGCGTCGCTCAATCTAAGCGTTAGAGCCGCGACCAAGGTCACCATCGGCCACAGGATTAGCCCCATAAAGGGCATCAAAATCGCTGCCGCAAACAGGGTCAATATGGAGGCAAGAAGCGCTGTAACGCCAAGCGCAACCGCGGCCAAGGCCAAGCTGCGCTTCAAGCCGCCGCCGGAATAGCGTGCCGGCCGCCACGACCACCAAATCCACACCAACGGCAGGCTGAGCCACAGCATGTAAAACATAGGCCAATAGACCATATCAGCCGTCGGATAATCCTGGCCTGAAAACTGGGCGCGGCGTTCTTCGGTCTCGATCGCCAGCATAGAGGTGCCCGCCCAAATCGCCGCCGTAACGGCCGCTCCATAGAGCGCCGCGAACAAGCCGCCAGCCCAAAATCGCGCCTTTAAATGACGCGGCGTGTGGCCTTCATGGTAGGGTGCTTGTTTGGATGTGCTCACCGCAAATCTCCCAAAAATCAAAGAGGGCCAACAAAGCCTGTGGGTCCATCGCCCGCAAGATCGCGCAGCCTAGCCGTCATGCGTCCGGCTTTGGATGTGTCAAAGCGCCTTACACCTTTGATCCAACTGGGCGCTGGTCCCACTGGGTGTTGATCTAGGCTTTGCTGAGGCGTCGCGCGCCGCTTAATGCACCAGCCTGCTGGCCGTCTAGTCCTTGCTCTGCCCAGATTGGTGCGGGGTCTTGTCGATATGGCCCAAAGTACTGGGCTCGGGCGACAGCCCTTCAGGGCGCAACGGCACGTCAGCCAACAGGCCGCGAATGCGACGCAGCGCGTCTTGGTGTTCAACTTTGCGCGGGCGGCGCGCTTTGGCTTTTCGCGCTTGGACGATCAGCACGCCCGCCACCAGCTTGGCCCACCATCCGCCCAGTTGGTCCCAACGCTTGGCATGGCGACGCACCAGTCGGCTCGCGCGCGGTGGATAGTACAGGCCGCCGTGCAGCATACAGGTCTCAAAGCCCGCGCCCTTCAACTGCCCATTGATCTGCCCCGGCGTAAAGGGCTGACCATAGCCGAAGGGTGAACGCTCGGAGCGGCTCCACAACCCCGCGCGGTTGGGCACGATCATCAAGACTTCGCCTTGGTCGTGCAGCACGCGGTACAGCTCTGAAGTCAGCGCTGGGATGTCGTTGGAGAACTCCATTTGATGCAACAGCAGGACTTTATCCAAGCTGCCATCGCGAAAGGGCAAGGCCCCGCCCTTCAGCATTAGCGTGCGGTTACAGCGGTGGCGGCGCGGTTCAAGCGCCGGGTGCAAGGGCTCTTGCGGCCAGTCTACGGCCCCCATGCGCTGAGGCAAACCGACGAAGCATTGCTCGGGGGCGGGCGCCAGTCGATCAAGCACCGGGAAGGGATAGCCAACCGCCAACAGGTGTTGATGCTCCAACGAGCCCCAAAGGCGCTCCACATAGCCCGCCAGGCTGCTTCCCACCAGGGCTCCCCAAGGCGTCGCATAAAAAGCTTCCAAGCTGCGGGCATCTAACCACATGGGCGATTGCACCCCTTTCCTATTGTTGGGTTTCGGGCTAGCCTGCCTCACACTTAAGCATTTTAGACGAGGCTGCAAGCTATGGCTGATTGGATGGTTAACTTGGTGCCCTTCGCCAGTGACAACTACGCCTACTTAATCGAGAGCGACGACGGACTGGCCGTGGTGGATCCGGGCGAGGCAGCGCCGGTAGCCGCTGCGATCAAGACACTCGACAAACCGCTGCGCCAAATCCTGATAACTCATCACCACGGCGATCACGTGGGCGGCGTCGCCGCGCTGAAAGCGACCCATGGCGCTGAGGTTGTCGGCCCCAAAGCCAGTGCCGGCAAACTGCCGCTCGATCGTGCCGTGAGCGAGGGCGATCGTGTGGATTGCTTGGGAGCGGAATTGACCGTGATCGAAACGCCGGGGCATACCTTGGACCACATCGCCTACTACACCGAAGGCCACCAAGGCTTGTTTAGCGCCGACTGCCTGTTCGTGCTGGGATGTGGCCGTGTTTTCGAAGGCGACGCCCCCATGATGTGGAACAGCTTGTTGAAACTGCGCGCCTTGTCCGACGAAACACTGGTATTCTGCGGCCACGAATACACCATGGCCAACGCCCGCTTTGCTTTGTCGCTGACGCCCGACGACAGCGCGTTGCAAGCCCACATTGACGGACTGCAAGAGCGTCGCGATCAAGGCGCGCCGACGGTGCCGTCCCTGCTGGGGGATGAAAAGCGCTTCAATCCTTTCCTGCGCTGCGATGATCCAGCTTTCCAAGAGGCGCTCGGCCTGTCTGGCAAGAGCGCAGCCGAGGTGTTTGCTGAGGTGCGCGCGAGAAAAGACCGTTTCTAACCAACGCTGCCAACGTTGGCGCTACCAACAACAAAAATTTCAAGAGCTTACCTATCATGAAATTACTACATTCGCCTGCCTCGCCCTTTGTTCGGAAGGCCGTCATAGCGGCGTACGAGCTGGAGTTGTGGGACCAAATCGAAGTCGTCCACGGCGACTACAACGACCCAGATAACGAGCTGTTCAAGGTGTCTCCGGTCGGAAAGCTGCCCGCGCTGGTGGCCAACGACGGCCGCGTCTTCACCTCCTCGCAGACAATTTGCCGTTTTCTGGACAGCCAGAGCAACGCAAAAGCCCTGTTTCCGGCCAACGAGCACGCCAAGTTTCGCGTCCTTGAAAACGAAGCCTTGGCCGATGCGCTGATGGACGCTGCGGTCGATCGCATGCGCAATGTGCGCAAGGCCGACCAAGACCCGTCACCAGCCGAAGAAGCCAAGTTCAAGCGCCGCGTGACCGCGATTTTGGACCTGATGGAGGCCAATCCGGGCTGGCTGTCAGATAAATTTTTTATCGACGATATCGCCTGGATCTGTGCGTTGGACTATTTGGATTTTCGCTTTGGCCACGAGCCGTGGCGGGAAGGTCGGCCGTCGCTGGCGGCTTGGTATGATATGCACGCCGATCGCCCCTCGGTCGCCAACACCCGACCACAAAATGCCTAGCACCAACGCCTAGGATTTGGTTCCCTAAAGATCTAAATCACCCAACATTTAGATCACCTTGGGTCCAGCGTGCCAAGGCCAACCGACCTCAAACCCGGCTCCCGGTCCAGCGATCGGGCGCCCACTCGCCCTGCAAGAAGGAGCCCTGTTATGCCCGAATTCATCTTGGCCTATCACGAAGAGCGCCAGTTCGACACACCGGAACAAGGCGCTGAACAGCGCAAGGCTTGGGGCGCCTGGCTGCAAAGTCTCGGCGATGCCGTCATCAATCCGGGTCGCCCAATGGGGCCGTCGCACTTTGTCCGCCAAGGCGGTGAGGTCGAACGGGTTGACGGCCCAGCAGCGATGATGGGTTTTACCATCATTAGCGCAGAGTCCCTTGACGCCGCCTTTGCAGTCGCCAAGGCCTGCCCCTTCTTGCAGATCGGCAGCATTGAAGTCGCCGAGCTGTTCAACATGCCGTCCGGCGGCTAGAGCGGGTTTCACCCGGCCGCCGCCTGTCGCCCAAGGCGACCATCACGAGGCCGCGCGCTGCGCCCAAGCCTCGTGCGAGCGATCCGCCTTGAGCTGTTTCAGCCACACCCGCGTCGACACCATGGCGCTCAGCGTCACGGTCGCGCGGTCCGGAGCCGAGGGCGGCAGCCGCAGCCAGCTCCAATGCGCGAGCTGAAAGCGCTGTTCTTGAGCCTGGACTATGACAGCGCCCTCCAAAATAAGGACTTCGCCCCCCTGCGGCCATGCCAAGGTCAAAGGGGTACCAGCCTCAACGTGAGCCAACGACACCTTTTCGTTGGTATCGTCATACAAGACCCCGCCCAAGCCCCCACCAGCCGCGGCACGGGCGGCCACCTGCTGAGCATCAAGGCGCGTCGCGAGCTTCTCCGCCGCGCTCATCTGCCATAGCTTCACAAAAATGGTACAGCCGCCCTTGCTCCCGGGACGATGGTGAGAACCTATCGGATTGCGCACATAGGAGCCTGCGGGAAAATCGCCGTAAGCATCCGAAAACACCCCGTCCAGAACGACGAACTCTTCACCGCCGTCATGGGTGTGCGGACTAAATTCCGCGCCCGCCTCAAAGCGGACAATCGAGGTAGCCCGCGCGACCTCCTCGCCCACGCGATCCAGCATGAAGCGCGCAACGCCGCCGGACGGCGAGGCAACAAAGGCGCTGGGGTCAAAGTCAACCTGCTCAGGCTTTGAGAAATCAGCGCGAAGCAACATAGAGCCTCCTAGGCGAGTGTTTGGGCGAAGTCCAGCAAGGCCTGGCCGAGGGTCGAAACAGCGGCCTCATCGATGTCTTTGTGCATGACCAACCGCAGGCTGGGAGAACCGCCCGCCAAGATCCCACGTTCTGCCAAATGGGCGGCCAACCTCGCATGCTGACCGCTTGGCGGTGTTACAAAGACCATATTGGTTGCTTGGCTGACCTTCCAACCACACGTGCCCTGCGGCAGGACGGCCAGCATGTGTGCCAAGCGTTCTGCTTTCCTGTGATCGTCGGGCAGACGGTCAACATTATGCGCCAAGGCATAGAGCCCTGCGGCCGCAACGATCCCAATTTGGCGCATGCCGCCGCCCAGCAGCTTCCGGTTTCTTCGCGCCCGCGCCATTGTCCTGGCATCCCCCGCCAACACTGAGCCCATCGGCGCGCCGAGCCCCTTCGACAAGCACACGGTCACGCTGTCCGCGACCGCCGCCAGGTCGCCGACCGAGCAGCCCAGCGCGGCGGCCGCGTTGAACAGCCGGGCGCCGTCCAAATGCACGCTGAGCCCATGCCTGCTGGCCGCACGTGCGCAGTCTTGCAGGCGCGGCAAAGGAATGGCGCGCCCTGACACCGTGTTCTCGAGCGCCAAAAGGCGCGATATGGCTTGATGCGGGTCATCGGGCTGCACGGCGGCTTCGATCGCTTCTGGGTCCAACGCCCCGCCCTCGTCTATCGGCAAGGCTTCAAAGCCGATGCCGCCCAGCACCGAGGCCCCTTTTGCTTCGTCGGCGTAAAGACGGTAGCCACGCCCGACGATTATTTCTTCGCCGCGCCCGCAGTGTGATAGCGCAGCACAAAGATTGGCCTGGGAGCCTGAAGGTAAGAAAACGGCGGCCTGTTTGCCCAACAGACGCGCCATCTCGGCCTCTAGCTTGAGCGCTGTGGGATCATCGCCGAAAACGTCATCCCCCACCGCCGCCCCTGCCATGGCCGCGCGCATGCCAGAGCAGGGTCGTGTAACGGTATCGGAGCGAAAATCGAGTTCAGCCCCGGTTTGCCCCCGGCTGGCGGTCATCGCAGAATAGAGGTTCATGAGGGCTGCTCCTGCGCGAGATTCTCAAGTTCTGGGCCGAAATGCCGATCCATAAAGCCTGAGAACCAAGCGTCAATGGTCGCGTCATGCTGTTGCATCAGCGGGTCTTGCTGGGCCCTCGTCTGCGCCCCTTCTTGGCCGTAGTGGATCGGGCCTAGCCGGTCTTGCCAGCGCTTGAAGCCTGCCTTGGTCACCTCTGCGTGAAACTGAAAGGCATAGGCCCGGCCATAGCGAAAAGCCTGGTTGGCAAAGCGTTGGCTGCCCGCCAAGTGGTCGGCACCAGCTGGAATTGCGAACGTGTGATAATGCGCTTGCGGGACGACCAGGCCTTGGGGGAACAGGTCAACACCCGCCGGTGTTGGGCTCAATTCGTAATAGCCAAATTCATGGCCGCGCGCTGGAACTTGCGCATTCGGCGCGCCTGCGTAGGCGCCCAAGACCTGCGCCAACTGCTGAGCGCCTTGGCAAATACCCAAAAAGGGAATGTTCGCCTTCAGACAAGCCTCAATGAAGCGATTTTCATCGGCCAGAAAGGGGTGCACTTCGGGTTGATCCACACAGAACGGCCCGCCGAATACGACCGCGGCCGCAATCGTGCTGTCGATCTCTGGCAAGGCCTCACCCTTGAAGGCGCAGTAGGTTTCAATCTGCGCGCCGCGCGCCTCAAAAAAGCGCTGCACGCGATCATCGCAGATATCGTCTGTGTGGCGCAGCAATACGGCCCTAGAACTTTCCAATGACGCCTCCTTGGCATTGCTTGGCCCGGACTCGTCCTAGGCTTGAGCAAAGCCCTCCAAAACATTGATGGTGTTGACCCCGATAGCTTCGACGGCGTACCCGCCTTCCATCACGAACAGCGTCGGCAGCCCCTGGCGTCCCAACCGCTGCCCATAGGTCGAAAAGTCCGCACTCTTAAGCTTGAAAAACGAAATCGGATCTTCTTCATAGGTATCGACGCCAAGGCTGACAACCAAAGCGTCGGCGCCCCAGCCTTCGATCTCTGCGAGCGCCAGCTCCAGCACCTCAAACCACCGCTCAAACGAGCAGCCCTCGGGCAAGGGATAGTTGAGTGTCGCCCCAACGCCTGCCCCCTCGCCGCGCTCGTCGGCGCCACCCAGAAAGTGCGGGAAGGCGCGATCAGGGTCGCCGTGGATATTGACCACCAGCACGTCAGCGCGGTCATAGAAAATGGCCTGCGTGCCATTGCCATGGTGAAAATCAACATCCAAAATCGCGACCCGTTTGGCGCCCTGGTCGCGCAGATGCTGGGCCGCAACCGCCGCGTTGTTGATAAAGCAATAGCCACCGAACATGTCTTGCGCGGCGTGGTGGCCAGGCGGGCGGCACAAAGCAAACGCAGAACGCTGCCCCGCCAACAGGCGGTCGGCTCCGCTGAGGGCGACCTGCGCCGATCCCACCGCCGCTTCCCATGTACCGGGCGAAATAGCGGTCTCGTTAGCCAAGCAGTAATAGCCAAGCTTGCCCTCAATATCGCTAGGGACCACCAAGCGTGTCATGCGCCGCGAAGGAAAGACATTGGCAATCGCCTCGCCCTTGAAGCCCTCCGCCGACCATTCGTCCCAACAGGTCTTCAGGAAGTTCAAATAGTCGCGATCATGCACCGCCTGGATCGGCGCGAGCCCGTGGTCGTCAGGGGCGATGGGGGCGTCAAACCCACGGGCCTTGGCTTCGGCAAGGATAATATCCAGGCGCTCCGGGCATTCGAAGGGTGGCACAAGCAGGCCGCCGGTCAACTCGAATTTGGGCGCGCGCAAGCGATGGCTTTCGCTGTAAATTATGTCCACGGACCGGGCCTTTCGTTCTCGATACGGCTCCGACGATCCCTGATGGAGCCCAGCCACAGCAAAGCCACGAACCGCAAGCATCGTCAAGCACTGTGGGCCTAGCCCTTGTCAATTCGGCAAGCCATCTCCACAAGAGGCTTGAAAGTCGGGCCTTGTTGTGCGGCTATGGCGGCGCGAGGGCTACCTTGCCGACGCCCGATCTACGGTCAAGTTCGCAAGACAGCACCCGCCGAAACATGGCCAAAGACAAACAAAACAACGAGACGATATGGAAAGCATGCGCCAACGGGCGGCCCAGGGGCTGAAGGCCGGTGATAGATTCACGATTGTTCGAAGCTTCACACCAGACGAGATTACCGCCTTCGCCGCGCTTTCGAAGGACTACAACCCGGTTCACTTTGATAAGGGCTACACCGACTTAAAGGGGATGCGCGCGCCCATAGCCCATGGCCTGCTGACCGCAAGCCTCATTACCCAGATCGGCGGTCAAATCGGCTGGCTTGCCGCGACCATGACCTTCCGTTTCAGGCGCCCGGTCTATGCCAGCGACGTCCTCACCTGCAACTGGGTCATTCTGGACATTGATGACAAGCTGCGCGCCAGAGCTGACGTCCAGGTCGTCAATGGCGATGGCCATGTGGTGCTTGAGGCAGAGACAACCGGCATCGTTCCAGGCGCCCCTGAACGCCAAAGACTGGCCGAGATGCTGGCCGAAGGCGATCCAAGCAATGCGCTCAGTGAGGCGGAGAAAAGCGGCCAGCCTGCCTAGCGCCTGCTAGTGCGCCTGGAGTTCCGTCAAACTGGGCGGGTTGCAGCCATGGCGCCCGCAATTGATCCCCGCTGCCTTGGCGGCCATAGCCAAGCTGTCAGCAATCTGTGCCACCGACAAGGCCCGCAAACCATCGGGACTGAGAGCAGCCCGGCGGTCCAACTCTGCCAATATCGTTGCCATAAAGGTATCGCCTGCCCCGACGGTATCGCCCATCTGAGCGGGCGGCTGCGGGGCAACCGTGATGCGCTGACCCGCAAAAAACGCGATCGCTCCGTCTGCCCCGAGCGTGAGCACCAGCAGACCGGCGCCCGAGCGCTGAGCCATGGCCTCGGCCTGCTCGATCAAGGCCTGTTTGGACGCACCCGGCATGTCAGCGATCCACTCCAGGTCTTCATCGCTAAGCTTCACTACGGACGACAGGCCAAGCAGACCCTCTAGCCGCTTCAGGTAAGCAGTGCGGTCGGCGATGAAACTGGCGCGAATATTGGGGTCCAAGGACATGAGCAAACCGCGCCCCGCCAACCAAGCATAGTAGGCGCTCCAAACCTCGGCATCTGCGCCGCTGGTAAGCCCCAAGGATCCGATTTGAAAGGCCTGGGCTCCATCTGGCGTTTGCGCTTTCAGGGTATCCAGCGCGATCTGCCGATCGGCGGTTCCTTCGCGGTAAAACTGGTACGCGGGTTGGCCATCTTTAAAAGAAACAACCGCTAATGTGGTGGGCTGGGGCACGCGCGGGCTCAAGACCGTGACACCTGCATCCACAAGCCGTTGATGCAACAGCACGCCCAAAGAATCGGTCGAAATTGGCGTCATGAACGCCACATCACAGCCTTGCAGGCCCAGGGCCGCGGCGCAGTTGTAAGGCGATCCGCCAGGATTGGCTTGATAAACGGGCAAGCCGTCGGCTTGCGGGGTTTGGATAAAGTCGATCAAGACTTCGCCACCGACCAATATCATCGCGGACTCCCTTCCCTTTTGTCCTGCGTGCTGAATTACGCTACCAACACTGGCTTACGCTACCAACACTGGCCTACGCTACCAACACTGGCGACGGGAACAAATCTTTCCCGTGCTTGGGCGCGCTCGGCATTGCCATTAAGAAGAGCCAGGCACACAGCAACGCGCGCGGACCTTGCTTACACCAAGCCGCTGCAGCTCGCAAGGCAACATTTTTTGTTCGATTTCGCACAATTTGCGAACATCAACAGTGAAAGACACCGATGATATGAAGAAGATCTCCGTTTCCTTGCAAGGCCACCGGACCAGCTTCAGCCTAGAGCCCGAGTTTTTGGCGCTGCTCAAGGCACTTGCTGAGACGCGCGGGCTCAGCTTGGCACACCTGGTCGGCCAAGTGGATCAGGCACGGCTTAGCCAGCTAGCGCCCGCCAATCTATCATCGGCGCTCCGGCTCTGTGTCTTGCGCGCCCTTGCCGACGCATGCTTGCACCCGACCGATGCAGTGACGCCCTTGCTGGAGGCGCTGAACCAGAACTTTGGGCGGCAGGAAATCGGCGAGGTTGAGGGTGCCGACCCGGTTTCCGACCCGGTTTCCGACCAGGATGCCAACCGGGAGCAAACGCTCTGAATGCCGGGTCAGTCCAGTGCGCTGCCAAAGGCCTGAAAACGTGGTGCGGCCGTGCGACCGGTCATCTCCAGCGCGGCGGCAGGGATCAGCGCATCGTCGCCGAACAAACTCAGGTCGAGATCCAGCTCTTGATCGGCAAGCGACATTCGCCCCGAGATGCGCAGATAGTCTTGATCCTCGCCCAGTTGAACGCCCGATGACGAACGCAAAGCGCCATCAATCCAGCGCAATCTGCCCGTCAACGGCAAGGTCTTGTTCGCCAGCGCATCATAGAACAGTTGCAACAGGCGGTCGCGCTTGACCTCGCCCAAATCCCTGGCCAAGCGATCCCCATAATCGGGCAGCAACAGCGCCGGGAGCGAGGCACGGATTGCCGCCCGGCCATTGAGTTCAATTCCGATGTTAGCATTGGCGATCATGTCGGCCAAGGTGCTGCCCAAGCCGGTAACGTCGGCGATAACCTGGGATTCCAGCTCGATCGGCGTGCCCTTGACAATCAGCGATTGGCGCAGCCGTGGAACTTCCGCACTCAACTGAAGCTGCGGCAGGATGCCAAGGCTCACGCGGCCCTGGCCGGTTACTTGCTCACTGGCGAGTTGCGCGGCGTAGCGGCTGGCCGTCAGCGTCACACCGTCGCTCAACAGGGTGAGATCCAGATCGCGCAGGGCCAGCCCGCCTAGCGTGATATCATCCACCACCAAATTGAGCGTAAAGCTCTGATTAGACAGAATTTCTAGGGGTAAACTTGCCAGCAGGCCGCCTGCGAGACCCGCGCCATCCAGAGGATTGGCACGCAGGCCAATTTCCTCAATCGCGATATCACCGCTCAGAACGCGATTGCCCCGGGCCTGCCCAACGCGCGGCAGCAAGAGGTTCAAAGAGCGAACCCGAAGCCCGGCCATTTCCACATCGCCCGCACTAAGAACCAGTCCCTCTGCTGCTTGTTCGACGGTTAGCTGCCCCTTGATCGCCAAGGTCGCCTGCTGAGGCTGGTCCAACAGGCGTTGCCCATCCAGAGCCGCCAGCATTGGCAGCCCCTTCAGGTCATAGTCCACAATCCAATCAAGCCGATCAATGGCGGCAAGCTGATCGGCAGCGCCGCCAAATAAGCTGGGATAGGTATCGACAAAGACGCTTGAGGGCAGGGCCTGCCCGCCCGTGCTGGCGGCATCAGACGACAGTTGCAAGAAATAGCGGCCCGATCCAGGATCGCCGTTTGTCCGCCCTGTCAAAGAGGTCATGCGCAACGGTATAAGGCGCGCAAGATCGGCGCCAAGGATGCTGTCCAACTCCAGGCCTTCCGCGCGCGATACCGCCCACACCGCGGCTTGTGGAATTTGAGCGCCAGCGGCCAAACTTGTGACAGGAACCAACCTTGCATTGACCGCCAACACGCTGCCATCCAAGTGGCTAGAACGCAATTCGACCGTGGTGCTGGAACCAGAGCTGTCATCGGAGCTCGCCGTCAACAACAGTTTATTCAAGCCCAGAGCCATGGCGGGCGTATACAGGGTCAGCGGTCCAGCGCTGTTCATCAAGGCACCAAGGTCGCGCATTAACCGGTTCGGCATGAAGGCGCGCTCGCCGTTGGCGGTGAGCGAGAGCTCAAAGCGGTCCAGCCCCGTAATGCCCAACTCGGTTGCGGTTTGCCCAGCAGAGTCTTTCCTGGTGGCGTTTTGCCCAATCGCATCGCTGCCTGAGGCCGCGATTGTTGGGGCTTGTCCATATTGCACAAGGCCGCGGGCTTGAATGTCCGCGCCCAACAGGTCTTGTATGCGGAAGTTTGCGCCTGTCTCGGGCTCTCCCAGCGTCAAGGCAGCGGTATCGGCACGCCACGACAGCGCACCACTTACCGCGCCCAAGGGCAGACTGCCAACCGCCAAATTTCCAAAGGAAACGCGCGCATCAAAGCTCGGCAGGCCCTGAAGTCGCCGGGCGAGCCATACCATAGGGTCTTCCCCCAAGCCCTTGGTTGGCGCTAGGTCTTGGTTGAGATAGTCGGCATTTAGAACACCGTCACCGGCTTGGAACTGCCAGGGCTCTTGCCCGTGCTTGGCGACCGCCAAGCCAAAGCTGTCACCCGCCAAGGACAAGCGTTCCAGCGACAAAGCCATATCGCCCGGCGCAAGGCTCAAACGCCCCAGCGCGCGCAACTCCGGTAGGCTAGAGCGTTGGCGCAAATCAGCATTCTGCAAACCCAACTCTGCCAGCATGACACTGGGGCTAGCGCAGGTAAACAGGCCTTCGAGCAGCAGCCTATCCGTCAACGAACCCGCGGTTGCCTCAAAACGCCCGCCAGCAATGGAATCAAAGCTCAAGCGATCGAAGCGATAGCCTTCCCCCTCCTGGCGAATGGTCAGATCCAGGTTTTCGAGCAACAGCTTGCCAAAGCCCGTGCGCGGCAAGCTGAGATTCACCGCAAGACCACGCAGTCCGATCAAGTCCAGCAAGCCGAAAGCGCGATCCAAATCGCTGCGCAGGATTTGCAGGTGACCCGGCAAATCGGCAACATCTGAAATCAGGTTAGGCAGGTCTGCGGCCACCAGGTGCAAGCCAGGTTTCAGCTCCTCGTGGGGAAGACTGGCGGGCCAATAGTTGCCATTCAGGCGCCAACCGGCGATGTCTGCTTGAATTTCGGTCAGGCTCAAAGCTTCGTTTTGCCAAGCCAAACGCGCCTGCACCAGTGGCACTTGCTCCCCTAGGGCGCCGTCATTGTGCACAGCCAAGGTTGCCGACAAACGCGGCAGCTTGTTTTCTTCAAACTGCATGGAGCCAATAAGATTGGCACGAATGCGCTCGACACCGATGTTTGCCAGCCCTTCGCTCGCTGCGGTCTTGATCTCCAGGTCAAAGCTTTGAATCAGGCTCTCGCCCAACCGGCGCAGGGGCTTAAGCGCAATTGTGACATCCAAGGTGAGCGACCGTGGCTCTTGCCCTTGGCTTTCGACTTCCACGTCAATTTTGCCAGAGACCAGCCGGTCGCCCTGGTCGTTGGTCTCTATCGTCAGGCTCTCGATATGGAACGGGGGCAGCTCTTGACCATCCCGCGTAATCGCAACCTCGGTATCGTTGACCTTGATTTCAGCGCCTTGCGAACGCGAGGAGAGCTGACGCACCAAAGGGGCAAGCAAATCGTTGTCCAACAACGGGGCCAACTTGGCGCCGCTCAAAACAAAGCTCTCAAGGCTGCCGTCGGTCAAGAAGCGCTTCCAGCTCAGGCCCAAAGTGATGCTCTCGGCTTCGCTGAGCCCCAACATGCGCGGCGTAAAGCCCTGCAACAGGTCTTGCTGAGCCATAAGTTCCAGGTCTTGGTTGCCAACGACCCGCATGCCCCGGGTCTTGATGCGCGGCGACGGCAGCAGGCTGAAACGTTCGACCGACTCTAGTTCCACGTCTGTACCCAGCGCCAAGGATAAGCTGCGCTCCAAATGCACCTTGTCAACCAGGCTCGGCAAGGCGGCGAAGGTCGCAAAAATTGCAGCCAGCAGGCTAAGAACAAAGAGTATGGTGCGGGTCATAAGGCTTTCTGCAGTCCGGGCACGCGAGCGGTTGTAAAGAGAAACGTCGCGGTTTTTAGCAGCTTAAAAGCAAAAGGGCACGACTGAAACCAATCGTGCCCGTGAAATCCCAGCTTTAAAGCGGGATATTGCCGTGCTTGCGCCAGGGATTTTCCAGCTTTTTCGACTTCAACATGTCCAGCGCTTTGATGACCCGCCGCCGCGTCCCGTGCGGCATGATTACATCATCCAGGTAGCCACGTTGGGCCGCCACGAATGGATTAGCAAACTTATCTTCATAGGCCTTGGTGTGCGCCGCGATCTTGTCCGGGTCGCCCAGGTCCTTGCGGAAGATGATCTCGACCGCGCCTTTTGCGCCCATAACCGCGATTTCTGCGGTCGGCCAAGCGTAGTTGGCGTCCCCGCGCAAGTGCTTTGACGCCATCACGTCATAGGCGCCGCCATAGGCCTTGCGGGTGATGACGGTGACCTTTGGCACGGTTGCCTCAGCGTAGGCGTACAGCAGCTTGCCACCGTGGGTAATGATGCCGTTGTGCTCTTGGCTAACGCCAGGCAAGAAGCCTGGGACATCGACCAGCGTTACAACGGGTATGCTGAAGGCGTCGCAGAAGCGAATGAAGCGCGCTGCCTTGATGGAGGCCGAAATATCCAGACACCCGGCCAAAACCAAAGGCTGGTTGGCAACAATCCCGACGCTCTGCCCGCCCATGCGCGCAAAACCGGTGATGATGTTGGCCGCATATTTGGGCGCCAGCTCAAAGAAATCGCCAGCATCAACAATCTTCGAAATGATGGCCTTCATGTCGTAGGGAACGCTGGGGTCCAGAGGCACCATGCGATCCAAAGCGGCAATATCGCGGTCGCTGGGATCGCCTTGATCCACCTCGGGTGCTTTCTCGCGGTTCGAGCTTGGCAGGTAAGACATGAAGCGACGCAGCTGCTTTAGGGCCACGATATCGTTTTCAAACGAGCGATGCGCAACGCCAGATTTGGCGGTATGCGCCGATGCACCGCCCAGCTCTTCGGCGGTGACCGTCTCGTGGGTCACGGTCTTGACCACATCGGGCCCGGTCACGAACATGTAGGAGCTGTCTTCGACCATAAAGGTAAAGTCGGTAATTGACGGCGAATAGACCGCCCCGCCGGCGCAGGGGCCCATAATCATGGAGATTTGCGGAATAACGCCCGATGAAAGCACGTTTTGCTGGAATACATCGGCATAGCCACCCAAAGACGCCACACCTTCTTGAATGCGTGCGCCGCCGGAGTCGTTTAGGCCAATCAGAGGCGCGCCGACCTTGCGCGCTTGTTCCATAACCTTACAGATCTTGGCGGCGTGGGTCTCTGATAAGGAGCCACCGAACACGGTAAAATCCTGCGAGAAGACGAAGACCGTGCGCCCGTCGATGGTGCCGTGTCCGGTCACCACGCCGTCGCTGGGGATATGGTCCTTATCCATGCCGAAATCGACACAGCGGTGAGTCACGAACATGTCGTATTCTTCAAAAGAACCTGGATCTAACAGGACTTCGATCCGTTCGCGCGCGGTTAGCTTGCCGTTGGCGTGTTGTCGGTCGATGCGGGCTTGGCCGCCGCCAAGGCGCGCTTCGCCTCGTTTTTGCTCCAGCAAGGTAACTGCATCCATGGTATGTTTCCCGTTGTTATTGTCATACTCGTTTGGCGGGTCGGGCCAGTACAAGCGGCAGGGTCCTTTGCCTCTGCTGCGTCAAGTTCCTGACCCCATGATTTCCACCTAAGGGCGTAGCCTTATGCAGATATCATGCTCGTGCCGGGTTGAAAAGAGAAGCAAAGACCGCAGGCCAGCCTTGCTTTTGTAAAGAATAGGCGCGCGCGCGGCGCGGTCTTTTTCAAGCCCTTGACGAATAAGCCTAAAGCAGGGTCAAGAAACGCTCCGCGGCCTCCAGATCCATTTGTTTGGCGGCCATGGCTTTTTGCGCTTCGGCGTCCGCGCCCCACATCTCCTCTTGGAAACTTTCATCCAGGCTCGCCAGCTTCAAGGCCTGCTCGGCGCTCAGGTGCTGATCGCGCACCGCCAGCGCCAGGATGAACGATCCCAGGCCAGGGCACAAAATCATGAAGCCCGTCAGCTGCCAGGCGTCCATATCCTGCAAAATGTTGCGCACCTGAAGCATGGAGGCTTCGGGCTGTTCGACAGGCATCAGGCTTTGTGTGTGCTGGAAAACAATGCCGTGCGCGCCCGCCGCCCAATCGAGCCAGGGCTGCCAGGCTTCGGCCTGCCGGACCTCCAGCTGAGGATTGGTGGAGCGATAGCAAACCAAGTCGGTTCCCGCGTAGTCTGCCAAAATGCGCAAGGTCTTGTCGCGCTCGCTTTCTTGGCCGGGCCCGGCCTCGGTTTGGCTCATGCGATCTTGAGCGGTTGCTGCCAGTTGGGTTAGCGGCATGGACTGCGGTTCAATGGTGTCTTCTTGCGCCGCCCACTCTTTGGCGATTGCGGCTGCAAGGGCCTGGTTGGGCAAACTGAGCGGCCGCTTGGCTGGCGTTTGCATGCGTTTGCCATCAAGGAACAGGCCAAAGCCGTCATCAGTCGGCCCCGAAGAAGCCTGGCTATAGAATTTTTTCATGGGCTCGTTATGTCCTATTGGCTTGTTGAGGCCCGGCGCGTGGGCGGCTGCAAGCGGCTCGCCAGGTGTGCCTGTGCCCGCGCCTGCATGCGCTGTGCTCGGGGCTGGCGGTAGGCCTGCATTAGAGCGCGGGGAACAGGCCCATTTCGCGGGCGCCATCAACGACGAACTGCACCGACATGGCGGCCAGGATGATGGCCATAACGCGCGACAGCACTGCCATGACCTGTTGGTTTATCCACTGACGCGCCTTGACGGCCCCCGACAAGATAAGTGCGGAGGCCAGCATCACCGCCACCAAGGCCGTGCCGCCGACCGCCTGAAGGGCGAAATCATCCGCATGGTCCGAGATGACGACCATCACCGAGACAATCGCCGATGGCCCCGCCAACAGCGGCGTTGCCAAGGGAAAAACCGTCACGTTATCCGACGGTTCTTCATCCGCCTCGCCTTCAACGTTCGAGCGGCGGCGCTCTTCGCGTTTGGACGTCAACATCTCCAACGACAAGCGGAACAGAACCAATCCGCCCGCCACCTTAAAGGACGCAAAAGAGATGCCAAGGTAGGAGAGGATCGCCGTCCCCACCAGCGCAAAGCCCGCCAGAATGCAGGTCGCGATCACCACGGCCTCACACACCACACGCACCAAGCGTTGCTTAGGCAAATGGCTGGTTATCGCCAGGAACAAAGGAATGTTTCCCAGCGGGTCAACCACCACAAACAGCAGCAAAAAGGCGGAGATAAAGGCATCAATCATGGGCGAAAATCGCAACAAAGGCTGCCGCAAAGGCTAAGGCAGCGGGCACGGCCTTTGTTCAACGCAAAGACCATGGATGGCCGCCAAGCAGGCAGAGCGACGCGCGCGCGGGTGAACCGCCAACGCGCCGCGCCACCCACATGCCTTAGGCGTCAGCTGAAGCGGCTTGAGCTTCGGCGGCTGCTTCTGCAGCGGCAGCCAGCTTTTCTGCTTTTTCCTGCTCACGATCCAGGGTCTTCTGAGACTTCTGGCTCTTCTTAGTCTGGCTAGGAATAGAACGCGCGCCCATCAAGGCGTTGCCGTCTGCATCTTGCACAGCCGCCAGCATGCGGTGAACACGGTCGGTAACCTGTGCGCCTTGGCTCAGCCAATGCTTGACGCGCTCAGCGTCTTTGATGACAACGCGCTCTTCGTGGTCCTTGGGCAGCATGGGGTTGTAAGAGCCCAGGCGCTCGATGAAGCGGCCATCACGCGGCATACGGCTGTCGGCAACAACGATGCGGTAGAACGGACGTGCTTTAGAGCCACCACGAGCCAAACGGATTTTAGTAGACATAGGAGTTTGATTTCCTTCAGATTTTCAAGTGTAGTTTAAGTATTAGAGTAAAAACTGTTGTGCGCAGATCCCGCGCGAGGCAGCACCAGACGGCTAGCGGCCGCCGAGGCCAGGAAAACCGCCACCGCCGCCGAAACCAGGTGGCATACCGCCGCCACCGCCGCCGAAGCCGGGGGGCATGCCACCGCCGCCCATCCCTGGGAAGCCGCCGCCCTTTTTGCCCATCTTTTTCATGCGCTTCATCATCTTGGCAGCGTCATTGTACTGTTTGAGCAGCTTGTTAACGTCTTGAACACTCGTGCCCGAGCCGCTGGCCACCCGCAGTTTGCGGCTGGCTTTCAACAGTTCCGGCTTGCTGCGCTCGTTCGGGGTCATCGAGGAGATAATGGCAAGTTGGCGCTTTATCAGACTGTCGTCGATGTTGGCACCCTTCATTGCCGCCTGCATTTTGGCGCCGCCGGGCAGCATCTTCATCAGCGCGCCCATACCGCCCATGCTTTGCATCTGCTTGAGCTGGCTGGCCAAATCGTTCAGGTCGAACTGGCCCTTTTGCAGGCGCTTAGCAATCTTTTCCGCTTCGGCTTCTTCGAAGTGCTCGGCGGCTTTTTCGACCAAGCTAACCACGTCGCCCATGCCCAAGATGCGATTGGCGATCCGCTCAGGATGGAAAACATCCAGAGCGTCCATGCCCTCGCCCTCACCAATCAGCTTGATCGGACAGCCGGTGACTTCACGCATCGACAGCGCCGCACCACCGCGCGCATCACCGTCAATTCGCGTCAACACGATACCGGTTAGGTCCAAGGCCTCATGAAAGGCTTTGCCGGTCTGCACAGCGTCTTGGCCGGTCATGGCATCGACCACCAACAGCGTCTCTACGGGCTTACAGACCGCGCGCACAGAGCGCACTTCTTCCATCAGCTCCAGATCGATCGACAGGCGGCCAGCGGTATCCAGGATCAGGACATCATAGCCCTGCATGCGCGCAACGGTCTGCGCGCGTTTGGTAATAGCAACCGGGTTTTCGCCGGGCACGATCGGCAGGGTATCAACGCCAGTCTGTTGGCCCAGTACCGCCAATTGTTCCTGCGCTGCCGGGCGGCGCGTGTCCAGCGAGGCCATCAGCACCTTTTTGCGCTCACGCTCTTTCAGGCGCTTGCCCAGCTTGCCGGTGGTGGTGGTCTTACCTGCGCCTTGCAGGCCGACCATCAGGTAGACCAGCGGCGGCTCGCCGATCAACTTCAGCTCTGACGCCTCAGAGCCCAGCATGCGCACCAGCTCATCGCTGACGATCTTAACGACCATTTGGCCCGGGGTGACGGAGCGCACCACCTCCTGACCAACGGCCTTGTCGCGCACGCGGTCAATGAAAGCTTTGGCAACCGGCAGCGCGACATCGGCTTCCAACAGCGCCACGCGGATTTCGCGCATGGCTTTTTTGACGTCATCCTCACTCAGCGCACCGCGCCCGCGAAGTCCGTCAAAAATTCCCGTCAGGCGATTGCCAAGACCTTCAAACATTAAAGCACCCTATTGATCCCAAGCAAAAAACGCCCGTGCGCGAGCCTTCGCGGACGAGCGGGGGAAATCGCTGGACTTCCCGTCTTGCTTAGTTTGTGGGGCGGTATCTAAAGGAAAAGGGGCGCCTGGTCAAGCCACCTGCAACGGGGCTGATATATTGTGCCACTTTAAGCAAATCCGCCGTGTTCAAGGCCACAAAAAAGCCGCTCACAAGAGGGCTGAAAACAGGAAGTGGCTGGCTGGCTGTGATCTAGTCCAAATGGGATGAGCGGCCGAAAAGTTAGGGAGGAAACATAAAGACAACTCGTGCCGCCCGCCCTCCGGCCGCTTCCCGAAGGAAACAAAAAAGGAGGACTGGGCGACAAGCTGAGTTCACCAGGCTCGGGAAGGCGCGCCTAGCCTCCAGGGCGTCGTTTTGGCAGATTGCAGCGACATTTCGCGTTTCGCAGCCCCTTTTTTGCCGTAATTCGCAAGTTGCGAAGCTGGGCCTCACCCCATTAACGCGCTATGATTGCGCCCGAATGTGACAGCACGACCATAAATGTGCCACAGCCATGCCTTAATGTCGCGCCTCTGGCACTCCCTGCGCCTAACCCGCCCCTAGCAAAGCAACATCGCTTGAGCGCTGACACCGATTGTGTAAAAGGCTGAGCCATGCTCACTATTCCGTTTCTCAAGATGCACGGCTGCGGCAACGATTTTGTCGTCATGGACGCGCGCGCGCCTGATACCGCTGTCGTTGGTGCCTCCACTGCGGCCGCCAAAGCGCTGCGGTGCGCGGACGCCACGGGTTTTCGCCCCAATGCCGCTCAGGCTCAGGCGATAGCGGACCGCCACAAGGGTGTCGGCTTTGACCAGCTCATCGTTCTTGAGCCCAGTATCCAGGCCGACGTTTTCATGCGGATTTTGAACGCGGACGGCTCGGAGGCGGGGGCTTGTGGCAATGCCACTCGCTGCATCGCCGATCTCATCATGCGCGAGCGCGGGCGCGATGACGTGACGATCCAAACCATCTCTGGCCTGCTACCTGCCCGCCGCAATGGCGCGGAGATCCGCGTCAACATGGGGCCAGTCAACACCGATTGGCAGACCATACCGCTAGCCGGAGAAGCCGACCCTGACGCCCTGCCTCTGACGATCGAGGGGTTAAGCCAGCCCGTTGCAACCAACGTCGGCAATCCGCACTGTTCCTTTTTCGTCGATGATCTCAGCGAGGCCCTGCGCGATCTGGTCGGGCCAGAGATCGAACATCACCCCTTGTTTCCTGAGCGCACGAACGTTCAGCTCATCAAGGTTTGGGACCGCGAAACGATACAGATCTTGATCTGGGAGCGCGGCGTCGGGCCAACGTTGGCAAGCGGCTCGTCAAGCTGCGCGACTGCCACGGCTGCGATGCGCCGGGGGCTGACCGAGCGCAGCGTTCGGGTCATGATGCCCGGCGGCACCGTGCGCATTGACTGGTTGGATGACGGCACGGTGGACATGACCGGCCCTTATTCTTATGTGTTCCAGGCCACCCTAATGTTGGACGATCACGGCCTTGTCGAAACGCCACGCTAAGCCCGCCTCTTCAAGCGACGCTGCCCCCGCCTCTGGGCTCAGCGTTCAAACCTTCGGCTGTCGACTCAATTTCTATGAGAGCGAGGTCATGCGCCGCCATGCCCGCGCGGCGGGGCTGGATGATGCCCTAATCGTCAACACTTGCGCCGTGACGTCAGAAGCCCAACGCCAGGCCGAACAGGCCATCCGGCGCGCCCATCGCGACGCCCCCGAGCGTCCGATCATCGTCACCGGCTGCGCGGCACAAATCGCGCCTCAGCGCTTTGCCGCCATGCCGCAAGTCGCACGGGTGTTGGGCAACGAAGAAAAACTAACCGCCGAGGCTTGGGGCGCCAGCGCCGAGCACGCCCGGATCGAAGTCAACGACATCATGCAGGCAACCAAACTTGCCCCCCAGTTGATCGATGGATTTGACCAGCAGACCCGGGCCTTTATCCAAGTCCAGCAAGGCTGCGATCACCGCTGCACGTTTTGCATTATCCCCTTTGGGCGCGGCAATGCGCGCTCGGTGCCTATGGGTGATGTCATCAACCAAGTACGCCATCTGGTCAAGGGCGGCACAAAGGAAGTCGTGCTGACTGGCGTCGATATCACTTCCTATGGCCCCGATCTGCCGGGCAAGCCCTCGCTGGGTCAGTTGGTGCGTCGCCTGCTGGCTGCCGTTCCAGAGCTGCCGCGCCTGCGCTTGTCGTCCATCGACAGCATCGAGATCGACGAGCACCTGTTGCACGTGTTGGCCAACGAACCGCGCTTTATGCCCCACCTGCATCTATCGCTCCAGGCCGGAAGCGATTTGATACTAAAGCGCATGAAGCGGCGCCACTTGCGCGCTGATGCGCTGCGCGTGTGCCAACACATTCGCGCGCTGCGCCCGGACGTGGTCTTCGGGGCCGATTTGATTGCAGGCTTCCCCACCGAGACCGAAGAGCAGTTTCAGGACAGCTTGGCCTTGGTGGAAGATTGCGGCCTGATCTATCTGCACGTCTTCCCGTATTCGGAACGCAAAGGAACGCCCGCAGCGCGCATGCCGCAAGTGGCTAAAGCGGTTCGCAAGGAACGCGCCGCACGGCTACGCGCAGCGGGCGATGCGGCCCTGGATGCCTATACCCAAAGCCAAGTCGGCAGCGAATGCCAAGTGCTGGTGGAAAAAGGGGGCCTGGCACGCTCCCCTCAGTTTTTGGCGGTTAGCCTTCCAGATGCCCCAGCGGGTCGCCTGGTGGATGTCCGCCTTGAGGCCAATCCGAACAACGGCAAAGGCCCGGCTCTGCGTGGGCGCAGCCTGGCCCCTACTCCAAGCAACATTCCAAGCTGATAGAGATTTTTATGCGTTTATTTGGCTGGGGCCGGAAGAAACAAAACGAGCAAACCGCCAATCCGGCCGAGCAGACGGGCGCGCCGCAGCAAGCCAATGCTGAGCTGGATCAAGCGACACCCGAAACAGCGGCCGAAACAGTAACTAAGACGGCAACTGATGGCCCAGCGCAGCCATCGCCGCCAGCGCCCAGCGATCTTTCACCGACTGACGAAACCAATCCTACTAGTCAGACTAGCCAAACCAACCAACCGCGCCTCTCCTGGACACAGCGCCTGCGCCAGGGGCTCGCCAAGTCCTCCTCACGCCTGGGTGCCGGTCTGACCAGCCTGTTCAGCGGGGGGCGGATTGACGACGATGCGCTTGAAGAACTGGAAGATCAACTCATCATGGGGGATCTGGGCGTTGAGCCCGCCGCCAAGATCGTCGCCGAGCTGCGCCGACAACGCTTTGGCCAAGAGGCCAGCAACACCGAATTTCGTCAAGCCCTGGCCGGGATCATCGCGGAAATGCTGGAGCCCGTGGCCTTCGCGCTCGACATCAAGGACCAGCACAAGCCCCACATCGTGTTGGTCACAGGCGTCAACGGCGCGGGCAAAACCACAACCATTGGCAAGCTGGCGAGCCAGTTCCAGGCGCAAGGCGCCAAGGTCATGCTGGCAGCGGCAGATACTTATCGCGCGGCGGCGGTCGGTCAGCTCCAGGTTTGGGCAGAACGCGCAAGCGTGCCCATCGTGACCGGCGCAGAGCGGGCAGACCCGGCTGCTGTCGCCTATCAGGCCGTAGAACGCGCTCGGGCCGAAGCCTGCGACGTGCTGATCGTCGACACCGCTGGGCGCTTGCACAACAAGGCCGACCTTATGGCCGAGCTGCAAAAAATCGTGCGGGTCATTAAGAAGTTGGACGACAGCGCGCCCCACGACACGTTGTTGGTCCTAGACGCCACGACGGGGCAAAATGCCATCAACCAGGTCAAGACCTTCAAGGAGTTGATCGACGTGTCCGGCCTGATCGTCACCAAGCTGGACGGTACCGCCCGCGGCGGGGTCATCGTGGGCCTAGCTGACCGTTTCGGCCTGCCCATCCACGCTGTCGGCGTCGGCGAGGCCATGGAAGACCTGTCGCCCTTCGACCCGCAAGCCTTCGCTACAGCTCTGGTGGACTTGGACTAAGAGGCGTCGCGCCTTTGCCCAGTCAACCCGGTCCAGTCAACCCGGTCCAGTCAACCCGGTCCAGTCAACCCAGCCCAACAAGACCAGTCCAACAAGACCAGTCCACTTATCAAACCAAGCGCGACTGCTTCAGTGATGCGGCAACGAATGAGGCAAACAAGGGGTGCGGCTCGAGCGGGCGCGACTTGTATTCGGGGTGGAATTGAGCGCCAATAAACCAAGGATGCCCTTCGACCTCCATGATTTCCGGCAGTCGCCCATCAGGGGACTCGCCTGAGATCAAAACACCGTTTTCGGCCCAGCCTTCCCGATAGCCCATGTTGA
>JAUIHE010000009.1 GCA_030432195.1 Alphaproteobacteria bacterium | reverse complement strand
GCGCTTTCCCCCTAAACATGCCCGTCGGTCGGAACAGCAAGACGATCACCAGGATCACAAAACTGACCGCAAATTTATAGTCGGTGGTCAACAGTTGAACCAATCCGGTTGGCTCCCACTGGTCCGGCAGTGCATAGACCAGCACCTTCTTCCACGCATAGGTCACCGTCACTTCAGAAAATGCGATGACAAAGCCCCCCGCAATGGCCCCAACCGGGTTACCTAGACCGCCAACGATGGCCGACGCAAAGACCGGCAGCAGCAGCTGGAAGTAAACAAAGGGCTTAAAGCTTTTGTCCAGGCCGTAGAGCGTGCCCGCCACGGTCGCCAGCGCGGCAACGATGAGCCAGGTAACCAAAACCACGCGCTCTGGATTGATGCCTGACAACAGAGCCAAATCCTCGTTATCCGAATAGGCGCGCATCGACTTGCCGGTTCGGGTCTTATTGAGGAACCAGAACAAGACGGCCACCACAATGACCGCCGTAACAACCGTGAGCCCCTGCGTGGTCTTGATGGCCAAGCCTTCACGCAAGCCGGTCATCGCCTTGAATTCACGCACGGAAATGATGAAGCGCTGGCCGTCGAAAAAGCGTTGATCGCCTGGCCCGATAATAAAGCGCACCAGGCCGTTCATGATGAACATGACGCCCAGCGATACGATGAGATAGATAACCGGCGGCGACTTTTGCTTCCGATAGAAGCGATAGACCGCCTGGTCGGTTCCCACCAGCAAGACCGCGGTCGCAACAATGCCAATCGGCATGGCCAGCAGAGCGGTTGGTAGTGGCCCCAAGCTGATGCCCCAGCTTTGGAACAACCAGGTAAACAAGACGGTAATCATGGCACCAAAAGCCATGGTGTCGCCGTGTGCGAAGTTGGAGAAGCGCAGCACACCATAGACCAGGGTCACCCCCAAGGCGCCCAAGGCCAATTGGCTGCCATAGGCAACAGCGGGGATGGCGACGAAATTGCTGAAGGCCACAAGGGCGTTTAGGTAATCCATGTCTTAGCCCCCCAGGAATGACTTGCGGACTTCAGGATCAGCCAACAGCTCCTGGCCTGTTCCTGTGTAGGCGTTACGCCCTTGCACCAGCACAAAGCCCTTGTCGGCAATCTCCAAAGCTTGGCGGGCGTTTTGCTCCACCATCAAAATAGGAATGCCCGTTCGCGCAACTTCGATAATGCGGTCAAACAGTTCATCCATGACGATAGGGCTCACGCCCGCGGTGGGCTCATCCAGCATCAAGACTTTCGGTTGGGTCATCAACGCACGGCCCACGGCGACTTGTTGGCGCTGGCCGCCGGACAGCTCGCCCGCATGCTGGTGGCGCTTTTCGCGCAGGATGGGGAACAGGTGATAGACCTGCTCCATGGTTTCGCTGAAGTCGTCCGTGCGGATGAAAGCACCCATCTCAAGGTTTTCTTCCACGGTCATCGACGTGAAGATGTTGTGCGTTTGCGGCACGAATCCCATGCCCTTCAGCACGCGGTCTTGTGGACTTAAAGAGGTGATATCCTCACCATCCAAACGCACCGCGCCGTCGCGTACATTGAGCATGCCGAACACGGCTTTCATCGCGGTGGACTTACCGGCGCCGTTGGGGCCGACAATCACAGCGATTTCGCCCCTTTCCACGGCAACCGTACAATTGTGCAGAATGTCGGGGCCATTGCCATAGCCGCCGGTCATGCTGTCACCAATCAGGAAGGGTTCTGACATCAGGCGGCTCCCTTCTGTTTGTTTTTAAGACCAGTTCCCAGGTAGGCTTCGATCACGTGCTCATTGGCCTTGATCTCATCCAAGGTGCCTTCGGCCAAAACCTTGCCTTCGGCCATACAAATGACCGGGTCACACAGACGGCCGATGAAATCCATATCGTGCTCAATGACCACGAAGGTATAGCCGCGTTCTTTATTCAGGCGGATGATGGCATCGCCGATGGTGTTGAGCAGGGTCCGGTTCACACCAGCCCCAACCTCGTCCAGAAATACGATCTTGGCGTCAACCATCATGGTGCGCCCAAGCTCCAACAGCTTCTTTTGGCCGCCCGATACCTGACCCGCCTTGTGGTCCGCCAGGTGGCTGATGGTCAAGAATTCCAAAACCTCGTCGGCTTTGGCGCGCAGGGCTTCTTCTTCCGCTGCGATTTTCTTTCGGCCGAACCAGGTGTTCCACAGCGTTTCGCCCGACTGCCCTGACGGTACCATCATCAGGTTCTCGCGGCAGGTCATCGAACTAAATTCGTGCGCAATCTGAAAGGTGCGCAAGACACCCTTGTGGAAAAGCTCGTGTGGCGGCAGACCCGTAATGTCCTCGCCTTTCAAGGTCACGCGCCCTGAAGTGGGCGCATGAACGCCCGCGATGACGTTAAATAACGTCGTTTTTCCTGCACCGTTCGGGCCAATCAATCCTGTGATCGAGCCTTCCGCGATCTCCAAGCTGGCGCCATCAACAGCATGAAAGCCGCCGAAATGCTTGTGCAGGTTCTCAACCTTGATCACCTGTATTCCCCTCCGGTTTAGTCCTTGTTCTTACCTGATCGCCCAGAAATTATTGACTTGTTAAGCGGGCAAGCCAGCATTTTCTGGGATTAATGTATGCAGCCCACTCGTTGGCGGCTGGAAGTCAAGTTTGAACTTTATTGTTGAGCCGATCCAAACAAAGCTACGTCGCTTGGATGAACAACCGGTCTATACAAAAACAGCCCGAACACGAACGGGTCCGGGCTGTTTCCTTGTTCATGCGAACCGATTAACGGTAGCTGACAGTTTTGTCCATGCCACCTTCAACGGTCATTTCGCGGTAGTTACCCGCCGCTTCACCTGGACCAACCAGCTCAACGCCAGTGGCGCCGATGTAGTCGATGTCGCCGCCAGCAGCCAGGATATCCAGAGCCTTGGCCAACTCGCCAGCTTGGATTGGCTCACCCGGAGCGTTTGCTACATCCATGACCTTAGACTTGTAGTCCGCCGGGTCAGAAGAACCAGCAGCCTGCATCGCCAACAAGATCAGAGCAGCTGCGTCGTAAGACTCAGGAGCGAAGGCATAGGTAGGCTCGAAACCATTGCCGCCTGCGATCTCTTTGAAGCGTGCAGCCAACTCAGGAGAAGGGCTGGGGTGCTGACCAGCAGAACCGTCGATTTCTGCGCCAAAGTTTTCGATCAACTTGTCAGAAATCATGCCGTCAACGAACTGGAAGGTATCGAAGGCACCGGAGTCCAAAGCGGCGCGGACCATGCCTGAACCACCTTGGTCAACATAGCCAGCGACAACCAGACGATCACCACCAGCAGAAGCCAGGGCGCCGATTTCCGCAGAGTAGTCTGCCTTGCCGTCTTCGTGCGGAGCGCTAAGCGTAACGCTACCACCAGCAGCTTCATAAGCAGCCTGGAAAGCGTCAGCAAGACCCTTACCGTAGTCGTTGTTGGTGTAGGTAACAGCAGCAGACGTGATACCCTGATCCATCATGATGTCAGCCATGATCTGGCCCTGGCGCGCATCAGAAGGCGCCGTACGGAAGAACAGGCCGTCATCTTCAGCTGTTGTCAGACCGGGTGAAGTAGCTGATGGTGAAATCATCACAACGCCGTTCGGGCGCGCAACGTTTTGCAGCATAGCGCCGGTCACACCAGAACAGTCACCGCCAACGATGCCTTTTACGCCATCGGCTGTAACCAAACGCTCGGTCGCAGCAACCGCACCAGCCGAGTCAATACAGCCGGTGTCACCGTGGACGGGAACAACAGTCGCGCCGCCCAACAGCTTGCCGCTGTCAGAAACTTCTTTGATGGCCAGGTCAGCCGCAGGGCCCATGTGGGCAACGGTCGATTCGATGGGGCCGGTGAAGCCCAGAATAACACCGATCTTGATTTCTTCAGCGTAAGCGGCGCCAGCCATCAGTGCGCAGGCTGCAGTCGCTGTAATGAGTTTTTTCATGTTTTTCTCCCTGTTATCGGATGGAGATTGAGCTTGCTCACCTCCAGAATTGCCAACCAGCTTGTCCATGTCTACAGACATGCCGGTGGTCAATGGCACGATCAAAACTTATTCCGCCGCTTTGTCAACCGTCGCGGGAGATTTCCTTTGAATAAGTGAGGTTTTTGGTCATTTGGTTAACTGAACTGACCATCATCTGATCGTTTTTGCTGCCCGCGCGAGCCTTTCTGGCTTTCGATATTACGCTGGACCAATTCCTTGTACAGCGCCCGAATGTGGTTGGTGACCGGGCGCGCATCATTGCCAATTGTCCGCCCGTCAATTTCGCCAACGGAGGTCTGCGCACCAAAGGTCTCGGTCAAGAAGGCCTCATCCGCGCTGTAGGCTTCATAGAGGGAGAAGTTTTTCTCAAAAACCGGGATATCGTTGGCCCGGCATAGGTCGATGACTTTCTGGCGGGTCACGCCGTTCATGCAATAATCGCCGGTCGAGGTCCAAACCTCGCCCTTTGTCACGATGAAAAAGTTACAGGCGTTGGTGGTGTTCACAAACCCATGGGGGTCCAGCATCAAGCCTTCATCCGCCCCAGCCTGCTCGGCCTGTAGGCAGGCAATCACACAGTTCAATTTCGAATGGCTGTTGAATTTAGGGTCTTGGCTGTGCGGCAGGCCCCTCACCTGCGGCACGCTCGCCAACCGGATGCCCTTTGCCGCTAGCGCGTCAGCGGGCCTAGAGTGCTCCACGATCGCGACGATAGTTGGCCCCCAGCGGCTCAGCGAAGGGTGTTGAAACGGCTTGGCCTTGCGCCCGCGCGTAATCATCAGGCGGCAATGCGCGTCCCCCGTCATGCCATTGGCCGCCGCTGTCTGATCCAGCAGGGCCCGCACCTGATCGCGGGTGAGGCCGATGTCCAGATCAATCGCCTTGCAGCTCCCGAACAGTCGGTCCATGTGCTCATCGAAGAACGCCCATTGGCCGTCATAGAGCCGCATGCCCTCCCACATGCCATCGCCCAGCATGAAGCCTGAGTCATAGACCGACACAACCGCCTGGTCTTTGGGCACCAAAGCGCCGTTGACATAGATCAGCAAGTCATCGTTGCGCGGGTCGTGCTCAGAGCTGTGCGTGGTGAGGGTGTCGTTCAGATCAAAACTCATGCCCCGGCCTCCTGCAAGCCAGCCCTCTCAGAGCCAGCCGCTTGTGAGAGAGGGAGTGCCGCCGCCCTCAAACGCTCGTAGGGTTGCAGGGCCGCGTCATAGATCGGAGCCAAGGCATCGTTGACCGCGGGCATCGGCCCTTCTGGCCCAGCAAACCCCGTTGAGCGATGCACCGCGTCGTACCAATGCGCCGCCCAAACCCCGTCATCCTTGTGCCCCCCGGCAGGCCAGGACAACATGGCAGGTTCGAAGCTTAGGCCCAACGCATCACACAGGGCGCGCAACATGGGCGCGGGCTCTTGCCGGATGTCATGGCTGTCAATCACAACCGTTTGCAAGCCGCGCGCGCACACCTCCTCGAAGATTTCTGCTTGTTGGACGAAGCCGATGTCTTCCAGGGTCGGGTTCTCGCGCTTGGCCGCGTAGCTCGCCAGAACGCGCGCCGGGTGACGAATCAAAAAGACGTGCTTCACGCTTTCAAACCAATCGCGCGGCATGGCCTCTATCATGTGGTGGGTCATGTGCTTTTGATAAAAATGCGGTTGGCCTGCGGGCGCAGAGCCCGCGCAGCGCTCGGCAACTTTGGTGGGCTCACGCAGACCGGCGGCGATAATCGCATCGCCCATCGGGTGATCCAGACCGGTATGGGCCAGGTAGGCCGCATAGAAGGGCTCGTCCCAAACGCCGAAATCTTCGCGCGCGCCGAAGGCGTACATCATGGCAGTAGACAGATTGCGTGGGCCGGACCAAACGGCAATATTCATCTAAGACTTCCTCATTGACTGGCGCTTTGACTGGGCGCTTTGACTGGGACTGGCAGCGCGAGCGCAGAGCCAAAGACAAGCCGCAAAGGCCGCCCCTGTCTAGCCGAATTCCGACCCAGGCCGCCAACGCTAGCCATCTTCGCACGCCATCTGGGCCAGCTTTCGCAGCGTATTGAGATTTCGCGCGGTCCCGAGCTTGGCGCAAAGGGGCAGCTTGAGTTTGCTGCGCCCAATGCTGTCGGGGGTGTGCAAATAGATCTCACGCCCTGCAACCACCACCTGTTCACGCCCCGGTGTCTCAACACCGTCCATAAAATCCGGTGGCGCAAGGGTTGGCAAGAAAGTGACCAAGACTTGATTGGGCTTTCCTTCGATAAACGGATTGGCCGCCAGCACGGCCTCGATCTCGGCGCCGGTGCGCACAAGGACTTCCAGGTCCGGGCCAATGCGCTGAGCAATGAGTGCGCGCACGTCGCGCGCCAAAGCCTCGGCGGTTTTTGGCGTGTCGAGCAAGAAATTACCACTGGCGATATAGCTGCGCACGTGGTCATAGCCCGCATCGCGCAAGACCTGCCGCGCCTCGGCCATCGGAACTTTCGTACGACCCGTCGGCATGACGCCGCGCAACAGAACCACGTATCGTTTCATAATCGCCAACCATCCCTTGGTCACTTGGGAGCAAGATTATTGGGAGCAAGAGTAGCCGGCGCTACACACCACCAGGCTAGCAGTCCACCAGGCTAGCAGACCACCGGGCTAAAGGCCTGACTCCAGGCTCGGCTCCAGGCTTTGCCAGTCCTCGGCAACGATCCAATCACAAAAGGCCGCCACTGTCTCCACTCGACGATGCCCGCGTGGCAGCACCAGATAGAAGCCGGGCACCTGATCCAGCGGCATGTCGGCCAAAGCTGCCACCCCAAACGGGGCAACCAGCTTGCCTGTAGCGATGTCCTGCACCGCATCAATGCGCGACAGCAGGCCTACCCCGAGACCCGAGAGGGTGGCTCGGCGCATGGTTGCGGCATCATGGAATTCCATCACCCCCGCAGAGTCTTGCCGGTCAACGCCCAACTGCCCTTCGGTGCTCACGTGCCCTCTAGCGTTCAGGTGCTCTAGGGCCTGATCCCAGAGGCGGCGCGTTGATACCGGATGCAAAAGCTTGAACCTGGTGAGGTCTGCCGGCGTTTGGATGCGCTGCGCAATCGCCGCGGTGCAACACAGGATTTTGTGATCGTGCAACAGCAGGGTTGCTTCCAGGTCTCCCCAAGCCCCATAGCCCCATTGTATAGAGGCATCCACCTCATCAGAGGCAAAATCCGGCGTCTCAATGCGGGTGGTAAGGCGCAGGTCAACGTCGGGCAACTGAGCGTGAAAGCTCTCTAGCCGCTCCATGAGGTAGCGGGTCGCAAAGTAGGGTGACACGTTGATATTGATGCGGTTGCGATAGCCTGCATTGATGACCCGGCGCACCCCTTCGCTCAGCTCAGAGAACCCCGCTTCAACGAAGTGAGACAGCACGATCGCGGGCTCCGTTGGCTCGACAACCCTGCCCTTGCGCACAAACAAAGGCACGCCCAAGATGTCCTCTAGCAGCTTGATCTGCTGGCTGACTGCTTGTGGCGTGACCAACAATTCTTCGGCCGCACTTCGAAAGCTGCCCATGCGCATGACGGCCCAAAAGACCCGCAAAGCATTGAGCGGCGGCAGACGAAATGACGGCGCTGTCACAGAACAAGACCTATGTTCTGCGGGCGCGCATGTCCCGCGCTATGACGCGATCTGAAACGCACGAGCTGAGTTCCTTAGTCCTTGTCCGTGGTGACATATCCCCTTAGGCCGTCCTCTGCGCGCTGCTCGTCCGGTCGCTTTGCCGGGTCACCAAAGCCGCCCCCGCCAGGAGCGTTCAATATTAGGCGCCGACCAGCCGGCACGAACTGCCAACCCTTGGGCCTCAGTACCGTGCCGTCGTCCAGGGCGACACCACCGGGCGCCCCGTCTTGGCCGCCATCGCGTCCGCGCGGGGGCGTGTGAACCCGGTCGAACATGGCAGAGAATTCAAACTCGTGACCGTCGATCGGCGCAATCTCGATAGTTTGGCCCAAGCCGCCGCGAAACCGACCATCCCCCCCAGAATCCGGGCGCAGCTCCTTGCGCCAAATCACGATCGGCCCGGTATGCTCTGTGGCCTCAATCGGCATGGTGTGCACCCCGGAGGGGAAGGCCGTTGCGGACAGGCCGTCCAGGCTGGGGCGCGCACCGCCACCGCCCGAGTTGAACATCAAGACCTCGGCCCGGCGTCCCTCGTGCCCCGCCGCTGGACGCGCTGAGATGTGGATATTCCACAGCGCCCCAGCGCCTTCGGCCTGGATTTGACCGGGCAGTGCCTGGCTCAACGCGCCCAGCACCACGTCTGGCACCATGTGGCCAATGACGTGACGCAAAGAGACCGGGGCCGGGCGCTGTGCATTGACGATATTGACCGGCGAGGAGATATCAAAGGCCGCCAAAGACGCCGAGTTGTTGGGGATATCGGGGGCGACCACACACTTGATGGCATAACAAGCGTAGGCCTTGGTATAGATCAGCGGGCAGTTGATGCCCCAACGGCTCACCGGATCAGAGCCGGTGAAATCAACCAGGACCTTGTTTTCGCCAATCGTCACCGTGGCAGCCAAGTTGATCGGGTCATCATAGCCGTCGGTCAGCATTTCATTGTACCAGCTGCCCTTGGGCAGGGCCGCAATGCGCTCCATGACGGCCTTGTGGGTTCTGGTCAAAATGAAGTCGCCCAGCGTGTTTAGATCCGCCAAGCCCACTTCGTCCAACATGTCGATCAAGCGCGCGTGGCCCACGTCGTTGCAGGCGGCAAGGGAGTAGAAATCGCCGACGACCTGATTGGGTTCACGCACGTTGCTGCGCAACAAGGCCAGCAAGGTTTGGTTGACCTGCCCGCGTTCAGCAAACTTCATGATGGGGATTTGAATCCCCTCTTCATAAACCGATTTACCGTCGGCGCCGAAGCCCCGCCCGCCCACATCAACGATGTGCGCGGTGCAGGCGAAAAAGCCCACCAAGGTGTCGCCCTTGAAAGAGGGCGTGACCATGGTGATGTCGTGCAAATGACCGGTGCCCAACCAAGGGTCGTTGGTCACATAGGTATCGCCTGGAAACATATCCGCGCGCGGAATGGCCTCAATGAAGTTCAACACGGCTTCAGCCATGGTGTTGACGTGCCCCGGCGTGCCGGTCACTGCCTGCGCGAGCATACGCCCTTGCGGGTCATAGACCCCTGCCGACAGATCCCCGGCCTCGCGCACCGAGGTGGAAAAGGCCGTTCGCAACAAGGTCATGGCCTGCTCTTCGACAACCGAAATGAGGCGGTTCCACATGACCTGCATGCGAATTTCTTCGACTTGAGACAGCTCGTTAGAGGCGTTGGGATGCATGGCTTAGGCTCCTTTGCGCACGAGAAGAATACTGCCATCGCCTTGGATCACAGCGTCAAAGGGCGAGGTCACAATGGTCGAGGTCTCGTCTTCAACGATGACGGCGGGCCCGCTTATCCGCTCGCCAGCTTGCAGGGCGTTGCGGGCGATGATTGCGCTGGTCTGCGCCCCACCCTGAGCCGCATCGAACACCGGACGTTGGTTGATGTTTTCAGCACCTTGGCGTGGGCGGCCTTGCGGATCAAAGGCCACGCGCTCGCCCTCTGGTCGCCGATCCTGGGCTTTGACCGACCAAGTGACGAATTCAATTTCAGGCCCGTCTACCGCGCGCCCGAAGTATTGCGCATAACGCTTGCGGAACGCCGCTTCTATCGCGTCCTTGTCCGCGGTTTCAAACGGGCGATCGGGCAGCGCTACGGGAATTTCCCAGCCCTGGCCCGCATAGCGCATATAGGCGGTGACCTCATAAAAAATCTCAGCATCGGTGCCCGAGCGCACAAAGCTCTCAGCGCTCGCTTTGAGCCCGCTCACCAAGGCGCTGACCGCCCCGGCATCGAAGCGCGACAGCGCCGTGATTTGCGATGACAAGGCCTCGTACCCAAACGGCGCTTTCAGGAAGCCAATGGCCGAGCCAACTCCCGCGCCTTGCGGGATCAAGCACGCCTCGACCCCCAGTTTTTCGCACAAGCGCGCTGCGTGCAGCGGTGCGGCGCCACCGAAAGCCACCATCAAGTTGTCGCTGATATTCTTGCCATTTTCGACGGCATGAACGCGCGCGGCGTTGGCCATATTTTCGTCCACCACCTCGACAATCCCAAAAGCCGCTGCTTCGGCCTGTAAGCCAAGCTTGTCGCCCACCTCTCGGGCGATAGCATCGCCAGCTTGCTCGACAGACAGCTTGATTTTGCCACCCGCGAAATTGTCAGGGTCCAACTTGCCCAGCACCAAGTCGGCATCGGTAATTGCCGGGCGCTGACCGCCGCGCTGATAGCAAGCCGGTCCCGGCTCAGAACCCGCCGATTCAGGCCCCGTCTGAATGCGCCCCATGGCATCCACCCAGGCCAAGGAGCCGCCCCCTGCCCCGATCTCAATCATTTCAATGACCGGAATAGAAATGGGCATGCCCGAGCCCTTGCAGAAGCGATATGAGCGCGCGACCTCAAAGGTACGCGCGGTCTGGGGCTGAAAATCCTCAATCAGACAGATTTTTGCGGTGGTGCCGCCCATGTCATAGGACACGACGCGCTCCAGCCCAAAGCGCCGGGCAATATCTGCGGCAAAGATCGCGCCGCCCGCAGGTCCAGACTCCACCAAACGGACCGGGAAAGCGGCCGCGGTCTCAACCGAGATCAATCCACCGCCGGAGTGGATCATAAAGAGCGGACAGCCGGCGCCCATCTCCTTTAGCCGCACTCGCAGCCGCTTGAGGTAGGTCGCCATTTGCGGGCGGACATAGGCGTTGGCGCAAACCGTATTGAAGCGCTCAAACTCGCGCATTTGCGGCGAGACCTCCGAAGAAATCGAAATCGGAATGTCGAGCTTTGCCGACAAAATCTGCCGCGCGCGCTCTTCATGCGCCGGGTTCAAATAGGAATGGATGAAGCCAATGGCCACGGCGCCAAAGCCTTCGGCTTTGATGTGATCTGCCAGCTTGTCGAGCGCGCCCTCGTCCAGCGCCAACAATTCTTGGCCCTGCGCGCCGATGCGACCAGCGACAACAAAACGATCTTCGCGCGGGATCAGCGGCAACGGCAGCTTCAAGTTCAAGTCGTACTGCTCAAAGCGGCTCTCGGTGCGCATTTCGATGACGTCGCGAAAGCCTTCGGTCGTCACCAGAGCGGTGCGCGCGCCGCGTCGTTCGATTAGCGCGTTGGTGGCCAGGGTGGTGCCGTGGATAATCAGATCGATCTCGCGCGGGGTAATACCCGCGTCGTCCAACACGATTTCCAGTCCGTCCAAAATGGCCTGTTCTGGCGCGGCGTAGTTGGTTAGCACCTTGGCCGAAAACAATTTTCCGCGTAGGTCTAAAACAACGTCGGTGAAAGTGCCGCCGATATCGGCGCCCAAGCGAATATCTTGCTGGTTGGTCATAGGGTGTCCTTTTCAGCTCGGTCGCTGTTTTGTGCGGCGGCCAAAGCGGCTTCGCGCATCTGGGTCAGGGTTTGTCGTGGGGTAACCGCCTCTGGCGCGATCACCAAATCTAACAGCGCTCCGGTCTTTGAGGCCAAAGCGCGCTCGAAGGCAGCGGCAAAACCGTCCGTGGTTTCAATGCGTTCAGCGTGGAAACCGTAGGCCCGCGCCAGGGCAGAAAAATCGGGGTTGGCGCTCATGGTGGTGCCCGAGACACGCGCAGGATAGTTGCGTTCCTGGTGCGCGCGGATGGTGCCATATATGCCGTTGTTCAGGACCAGAATGATCGGCTGAGCGCCCGCTTGCAGAGCCGTGGCCAGCTCCTGACAATTCATCTGAAAATCACCGTCGCCCGCAAAACAGACAACGGTTTTCTGCGGGAAAGCCACTTTGGCCGACACCGCAGCAGGCAGGCCATAACCCATTGCCCCCGCTTGCGGCGCCAACAGCCGCGCTTCAGGTCCAAACTTGAAAAACTTGTTTGGCCAAACAGTGAAGTTCCCAGCACCGTTGGTGATAATGACGTCCGGGGGCAAAATGCGGCTCAGGTGAGCGGTCACCTTACCCATATCTACCGGCGACGGCAGATCACCCAAGTCAAAGCCCGCTTCATAGGCATCGCGCCCTCCTGCACGCCAGGCCGCCCAGTCCCCCTTGATGGGGCCCATGGCGGCTAGGGCAGCAGCAAATTGGTTCGGGCCCGCCTGGATGCCCAACTCAGGCTGATAGACCTTGCCGATCTCCAGATCTGAGGCATGCACGTGGATCAAGCGCTGCTGGGGCATGGGCACCGACAGCAGGGTATAGCCATCGGTTGAGTTCTCACCAAAGCGGTTATTAATCGCCAGAATGACGTCTGCATCGCCCATCAGCTTTTTGACCGACGCCACCATGCCGACACCGGCTTCCCCGCAGAAAGTCGGCGAGTGATTATCGAACTGGTCAATATAGCGAAACACAGAGACCACGGGGATATCCGAGGCCTCCGCGAAGGCCTGCAACTGGCGGCTGGCTTCAGCGCTCCAATTACAGCCGCCGTAGAGGATCAAAGGCCGTTTCGCCTGGCTGAGGATATTTCTAACCTCGGCCATCGCGGCGGCACTAGGGGCAGGCTCTGCGACGACCGCTGGCCCGCGCAAGGGCGCCACATCGCTCATGCTCGTTAACATGTCCTCAGGCAGGGCCACCACGACCGGCCCCGGGCGACCGGTGGTTGCCGTCTTCCAAGCCCGCGCCAAGATTTCGGGCACCCGCTCAACGCGATCAATCTCCACCGCCCATTTGGCCATCGTGCCATAGACGGCGCGATAATCAATTTCTTGAAAAGCCTCGCGGCCCTTCATGTCCGTGCCCACCTGCCCCACGAAGAGGATCATCGGCGCGCTGTCTTGCATGGCGGTGTGGACACCAATTGAAGCATTGGTCACTCCCGGGCCACGGGTGACCATGCAAATGCCGGGATTACCCGTCAACTTGCCGTAGGCGGCCGCCATAAATCCAGCGCCGCCCTCGTTGCGACACATGACAAAATCAAGCTGACCTTGTGTGTCATGCAGGGCATCTAACACCGCCAGATAACTCTCGCCCGGCACACCGAAGGCTTTGCGAGCCCCCAAAGCCACCAAGCTTTCGACCAGCAGTTGACCGCCGTTGCGCTCCATAGGAATTTCCTTGCAAATTGAGCTCTTAAGACTTTCGACGCGCCAGGCTTTTTTGCACCAACATTGGCAAGAAACCCAGGCATCGTTGCGCGCCTATATGCTGGCGCAAAACCCACGCTAAGGAAACAAAGAAAACCAGGCAACAGGCAAGATTTTCTTAATAATAAGAAATATGGCGAGGTTCTGAGCTTTGTCAGGAATTTTGCAAGATAACGCCTGGATTCAGCACCTTATCAGGATCGATCGCCGTCTTTAGGCGGCGCATCAGATCACGCTCCACGTCTGGGCGCAGGGAATCGGCAAGTGATATTTTCGACCGCCCTAGCCCATGCTCAGCGGCAAAGCTGCCGCCCAGCTCTTGCGCCAGAGCCCCCAATGCAACCCCGACTTCGTGCGCAAACTGCTGCGGTTGGTCGCCGAAATCGGCCTGTCCGAGCGCTGGGGTCAGGTTGTAGTGAACATTGCCATCGCCCAGGTGACCAAAGGGATTGATCCGCGTACCCGGCAACAGCGCCTCGACGCGCTGCGCTGCTTTTGCCAAAAACTCCGGCAGTCGGCCGGGCGGCACGGCGGTGTCGTGTTTGAGCTGCGGGCCCTCCAAGCGTTGGCCTTCGGGTTGTTCTTCGCGCAAGCGCCAAAGGGCATCCCGCTGGGCTTGGGACATGGCCAGGGTGCCGTCGGTGACCCAGCCCTGTTCCACGCCATAGTCCAAAGCAGCTTCTAAGATCTTATCAACAGGCACGAGGCTAGAACTGGCTTCCAACTCCACCAACAAGTACCAAGGCGCGCGGCTCTCTAGCGGCAGCTCCAAGCCGTTGACGTGTTTTTGGGCCAGCGCCAGACCAAGCTCGCAGAAAAATTCTAGCCCGCTCAACACTTCGCTTGCTTCAGCGCGAAGCTGCGCCCCAAAAGCCACGACCGCCTCGATGCTCGCCAGCGCCAGCAAAGCGGTCGCCCGCGATTTGGGCGCGGGATAGACCTTCAGTACCGCGCGCGTGACGATGCCCAAACTGCCCTCGGAACCGCAAAATAGGCGCCGGATTTGATAGCCTGCATTGTCCTTTTGAACGCTGCGAAGGCCGTTCCATATCGACCCATCGGCCAATACGACTTCCATCCCCAAGACCAGATCTTGCATCATGCCATAGCGCGCAGCGTGGCTACCGCCTGCATTGGTGCCAATCAAGCCTCCGATTTGCGCACTGCCTTCTGCCCCCAGATGTAAGGGAAAGATCAGGTCGTGGTTTGCCAGCGCCTGGTGCAGGCTTTCCAAGATCACGCCGGCCTGAACCTCGATCGCGCCGCTGGCCAGATCGGGCGTCCCAATCCGGTTCATGCGCTCCAAAGACAGCAAGACGGCCTGTGCTTGGCCGGTAACAGCAGCCCCACACAAGCTGGTGTTGCCGCCTTGCGCGGTGACCGAAACGCCCGCGGCGCGGCAGGCCGCAAGCAGTTCAGCCACCATTTTGGTGTTGGCCGGGCGCGCCAAACCCAGGGGCGGCTTACCAAATCGGTCCAGCCAATCACGCGCCTGTCGCCCCACATTTTCGCCTGGGATCCAGCCCTGCGGCCCAAGCAAACGGCCTAATTGGGTAACAAGCGCGTCCATAGATCTAGCCTGCAAAAACGTAGGAGGTCTTGACTGCGGTATAGAACTCCATGGCAAGAGCCCCCTGCTCGCGGCTTCCCAAGCTGGACGCCTTCCGCCCCCCGAATGGAACGTGATAGTCAACGCCTGCTGTCGGCAAGTTGACCATGGCCATACCGGCTTGGCTTTGGCGCCGGAAGGTGGTCGCAGATTTGAGCGAAGAGGTGCAAATCGCCGATGACAAGCCAAATTCCGTATCGTTGGCCACCGCCAGGGCTTCGTCAAAATCGCCCACCTTGATGACGCTGGCGCAGGGGCCAAAGATCTCCTCCCGCGCGCTGCGCATGGCGTTGTTGGCGCCCAGGAACAAAGCGGGCGTCTGGAAGTAGCCATCGCGGTTTAGGCGCTCACCGCCGACAACTTCACAGCCTTCTTCGGCGGCCAGCGCGACGTACTCCAAATTGCCGTTGAGCTGGCTCTCGGATACGACCGGCCCGATTTGTGTGTTCGCGTCCAGCGGATCGCCCAGTCGCAAGGCGGCGCGGGCCGCGTTCAATTTTTCGACAAAGGCGTCATGAATACCCGCCTGCACGATCAGGCGCGAAGACGCCGTGCACTTTTGGCCCGTTGAAAAGAAAGCCCCGTTCAGCGCGCAATTGACCGCAATGTCCAAATCGGCATCGTCCAGAACGACGAGCGGGTTCTTGCCTCCCATTTCCAACTGGACTTTCTTCATGCGCTCAGCGCAGGTGCGCGCGATCCCGCGCCCAACAGGTACTGAGCCTGTAAAGGAAATACCGGCCACATCGGGGTGCTCTACCAAAGCCTGCCCGATACGCGAACCTGAGCCCATGACCAGGTTGAAGACACCAGCAGGAACGCCAGCCTCGATCAAGATTTCGGTCATGACGTGCGCCGAAGCAGGGGTCAGCTCAGCGGGCTTTAGCACGACGGCATTCCCGGCCGCCAAGGCGGGCGCGCTCTTCCAAGCCGGAATGGCCGTGGGGAAGTTCCAAGGCGTCACCAAACCAACAACTCCGATCGGTTCGCGGGTGATTTCGGCCTCAACACCCGGGCGGACGGAATCGAATTTCTGTCCTGCAATCCGCAGCGCCTCCCCGCAGTAGAACTGGAAAATCTGTGCAGAGCGCACAATTTCGCCCACACCTTCGGCCAGGGTCTTGCCTTCTTCGCGCGAAAGCAGACGGCCCAGCTCCTGACTGCGCTCCATCATAATGGCGGCCGCTTTGCCCAGCACGTCTGAGCGCAATTGAGGGGTCGCTGCGGCCCAAGCGGGTTGCGCGGCCTTTGCAGCAGCCACCGCCTGATTGAGTTGCTCGTTCGTCGCGCGGGCATAGTGCCCGATTATCTCATCTGGGCGGGCCGGATTTCGGTTTTCGCTAACGTCGTCGCTCGCCAGCCACTCGCCGCCGATGTAGTTCTTCTTAACGTTGCCCATAAGGCTCTCCCTGCGTTCGGATTTGTTGATGGTGGGGCCACGAGCCCTTTTGCACCCGTTATAAAATTCTGCCTTTATGTATGCCATTGGGGATTGGCCGTTAGGGGCTTGGCCCAAAAATGACGAAGACACAGCAGAGCAGCCTAGAACAAGCCCAAGTCGTCGCGGCTCGTCTTTGCTATTCGCGACCTCTGGCTAGCTGAGCAATCGAGCGCTCACCGAGGGCAAGCTATCCCAGATTAGTTTAATGGATATAACAAACAAGGCCACTTCGACGATCATAAAGAACAGGCGTTCCGGCATGATAGACGCCAGGCGATAGCCCGCCCAAGCCCCAAACAAGGCAACCGGCGCCAACCAAGCCGCAACCGTCAAATCCCCTTTGTGCAGCAGTCCCAAGGCTAAATAGGGCGGCAGTTTAGACAAGTTGACCACCGCGAACAAAATCGTCGAGGTCCCTGCGAACGTCATCTTTGGAAGCCGTTGGGGCAAGGTGTAGACTTGGTAAGGCGGGCCGCCAGCATGGGCCACAAAACTGGTAAACCCTGCGATACTACCCCAAAGAAGGCCCCGCGCGACCCCGGCTTTGCGGGCGGGTTGTGGCCCGCTGATGCGGCCCAACAAGCGGATCGAGACGAAAAACAAGCCAATTAAGCCCACCACCAGCCGAACGACCGCCTCGTCGGTTTGGCCGGCCAGCAACCAGCCCACCAAAATTCCCAGCAAGGCGGCCGGGGTCAAGATTGCCAAGTTTCGCACGGAAAATGAGCGGCGATAGAGCCACAGCCCATAGACATCACTGATGAGGTAGACCGGCAACAACAATGCTGCGGCCTGCAAGGTAGGCATTACCAACGACATAACCGGCACGCTCAGCAAGGCCACCATCGGCAGACCGCCTTTGCTAGCGCCGGTGAGAAAGGCAGCGACGAGCGCGAGGCTCCAGAACAGGCTAGGATCGGTCACGTTCAGCCACCTAGGGAATAATAGAGCCAGGCAAATACTGCAGCCAGGCGCGGGGGCACAACGCTGACGCCAATTCCACGTTTTGGCAAGTGTTCAATGCCCACCGCTGGGCCAGCTTCGAATGAGATCCTCGCCCAGATCCTGGCCAAGTGGAGGCGAGATTGCCTCGAAATCGCGGCAAGTCTCACAACTTAACATTTCATACTCAGAAAAAACCTCGCTGCTTTGTCTTTGATTTCTAACGTTAAAATTTACCACAACAGAGCAGGTTCACAGCAAACTGTGGCAGATCGGCAACAATGCTTTTGCTTTCCCTGTTCGCTGGCCGGACGGCAATTGACAAGTCCCCTGGTTTCAACCGCACAATGGCTAGAAGATTGCGATCCATTGTGCCTTGAGGACCGATGCCATGAAGAAGTTGATGCTTACGACCGCTTGTCTGGCCGCTGCTGCTAGCGTTGCGGCGCAAGATCTCTCGCTAAGTGGTTACTTGGAATTTGAAGCAGCCTATGGCGAGAACTATGATGTAGAGCGCATTATCGGTCCGGACGGCCTATTTGGGTTCTTGCACCTGAGCGATTCTCGTATCCGAAATCTAGATTATGGCGTCGATGGCAACCTGAACATCGACTACGCCAATTCTACCAAATCCGGCCTGGAATACGGCGCGCATTTTGAACTTGGCGTCTACAAATCCGACCGCGAACTTACCCCCTATCCAGAATTGCGTGAATTGCTGGACGGCCTGCTATCCGGCAGCGGTTTGACAGCGGACGACCTTCTCATGCTCTTGGAAGTCGCCGACTACTTAGGGCCAACCTCAGAAGAGTTTGAAGACGCCTACGTCTTCATCAATTCCGCTGTTGGTAATATTATGTTGGGTGATACTGGCGATGCAGGTGAGGCAGCCAACCAACTGCACGTGCCGTTCCTGGCCCCTGGTGCTTTGGAAGTCGCCGAGTATTCAGCGCTTGAAAAGGAACAAATCTTCTATTCGAACGCTTTCGCCGGTATTGATTTTGAGGCCTCTGTCGATGACGATGCCAATTGGGCGCTCGGCATCGGCTATTCAGCCGACGTCGGCGCGGCCAGCATAGCGCTTGGCTTATCAGCGGGCTAAGAAGCACTGGCAGGATCCATTGGGGCTGAAATCGGCGGCCTGTCTGGTGGCGTTAACTATGCGATGGAAGAAGTCGGCCACACCACCGAATACCTGTCCGCTGGCCTTAGTTACCAGGCTGGTAGCCTGACTGTCGGTACCGGCGTCGAGACTGAAATTCGCCACGGGGCGCTGACCTTCAGCGAAGCTGGCCTAAGCCGCAACGGTGAAGAATACGAGACCAACTATTTCGCGGGTGTAACCTACGAAGTGGCCGACGGCCTAACCTTCGGTCTGGGGATTGCCAATCTTGACAGCGATTCCTGGTCCAATCGCTCGCTAAGCATCGCAGGTTTCAACACCTTCACGCGCGGCACAAGTGGGCGCAGCTTGTCGTTCAACGCAACACCAGAGATCCAAGAACGGCGGACATGGGTAGCGGGCGCCTCGGTCCGGGTCGATTTTTAACGCAAAGCCTCATTGCTCGCGAAGTGCGCGTCAACCACCCGTTGGACCATGGGCGCGTAGTAGGCAAAGTCGGGCGTCGCCATATCGGCTAGCTTTCCCGCATCGTCTAGGTAGCGGACCTGAACGATGTCTTCCAGGTTCTCTAATGTCTCAAACGCTGCGACCTCTTCGGCGCTCATGGGGCCGCCTTGCAAATTCAGCGAATGTACCGACGCTGCTGACAGCTCATCGAAATAGTCGGGTCGCGTCGCGCAAAGGTAACGCTTGGCCGCTACGTGATGGCGCACGCAATCGGTGACAACCGACGGGAAGAAGCGCTCCAGCACCTTAGCGCCCGCCTCTTCATGGTAGCGATCCTTGGTGTCGGCCATGGTGAACATACCAAACTCCGACGTGAAGTGCCCGATATCATGCAGCAAGGCAGAAACGATCACGTTCTCTGGCAGGCCTTGTTTTTCAGCCAAAGCCGCACCTTGCAACATGTGCTGGGCCATTGTGACCGGCTCGCCTAGATATTCCTCACCCCCACGGCGCTCGAAGATATCTTGAAGGAAGGCAACTATCGTTCCTTGGGTCAGCTGATCTTGCGCCGTATGACTCATTCCGCTGCCTCCCGCCGTGTCTCGCTCAGCGCGGCCAGGGTCGATAGCAGGCCGTCCTTGTCTGCATAACAGCCCTGGAGCCAGCGTGAGCCCGCACCGGAATAGCCATTACGTGCGTGCAACACCCGTGTGTTGTCCACGATGAAGCTCTGGCCGGGCTCCAGCTTGAAGGCCATGGCCATTGCCGGATCATCGACAATCTCAGCAAACCGGCGGTAGGCGGCGTAGTAGGCTTGCATCTCGTCATAAGGAACGTCAACGATGGGCGCGGTCGAACGATTGTTAAAGCGAATGCCGATCAATTCCCCATCGGGCGCTAGCTCGATCATGGGTCGGCGGCTGCGCAGCCGTACTCCGTCGCTTCCCGCATATTCAAAGCGAGCACAGTATTTTGACAAGAGCTCAAAGCCGTGTGGATCTTCTTCTTTTAGGCGCTGGGCGACGGCAAAGCCATCGACGACCAAAGAGTCGCCGCCTTCTGCGGAGTTTTCGAGGCAATAGAGGATCTGTAGGGTCGGCACCGGATCGCGATAGGGGTTGTCGGTGTGAGCCTGCAATCCTAGCCCTGTATAAGCCAGATTGCTGGGGTTCACCTCGGTCCGCACTTCAAACCAACGCCCATAGTTGGTCTCGCGCACGAAGCCAAACAGCCCTGCGACCTGCAGCAGTGCTCCACTTTCCGTTGGCCCCTCGGTGACTTTGGCAACCCCATCGCGCTGCACCGCCGCTAGCCAGCTCTGCAGGGCTTGTGTGTCACTTTGCAATTGAGTCAGTGGCGCCGCGTGCAGTTGGTCTTGGTGGTCTGCCGTCCAGGGCACCACAACGTCGGAAAGCCAACCCATAGCGCGGGCCGCATGGCCACAGTCGTAGGCGTGCTGTGCCAGCCAAACTTGGTCGAACACGACCTGCTTATTCTCGGGCGCAAAAGTTAGTTGGAGCGTGCCGTTTTCAATGTCGGCCGATGCTAGGCGGGTGTCAGCCGGAATGTCGCCGATAGTGATAAGGCGTTGGCCATTGCCTGGCGCCCTAGTCTCAGGGTCTTGGGCATTGTCTCGCAACCAAATGGCATGAAAGCGCGCGCGTCGCCCACCTTGCCACGTTAGTTCCAGCCCTTGTCCGTCATTGAAGATTGCCACGTGTTCCAAGGTCATACCTGCCCCCGTCTTGCTCGGTTTTGCCAGATGGAAGACAAGCCTATCCAGAAACAGCGACGGCGCAAACAAGGATTGCGCCGTCAACGGGTCGGTTTTGGGTCAATGCTTCCCTGATGGAGAGGCAGACAAAGCTATACGCGATCTTGAGGCAGCAAGAAGCCCTCAAAGAAGCGGCCAAGCTCGCCTGTGGCGCCCAATGGCAGGATATGCGCGATATATTGATCCGGGCGCACAACAATCATGCAGCCCTGCTGTCGATCAATGCCGCGCATGTCGAAGATGTCTTGACCTGATTTGGCATCAACGCAAAAGACTTTCTCATAATCGCGCAGGCCATAGCGCCCTTTGGCAGGCCGCAGCAAGGACGGCATGCGAGCGTGATCGAGAGCGGTAAAATCCTGCTGGAAAACGGCGCGAAGATCGAACAGGCCGTCGATATCTTCATCCGATCGGGTAAAGCGCAAGACGGGTGAGCTTGGATCGTTTTCCAGAAAATCACAGAGCCTAGCAATCGCGCCGCCTGCTTGGCCCTCATCGCCCTCGGGCGCGAAGGCATAAAGACGCCAACGTCCATCGGCATCGGCAACGTGACCCAGTTGCATCGCCATGGCATCCGCCAAGCGCACCACCGGCGCGGAGTGGAACCGCATGCCCAAGGGTTGTCCGCTGGCAAGGGCTTGGTAGCCATCGTGACCGATAATCGCTGATTCTTCATAGTGCACCGAAAGTCCCGCCGTGAACACGCCGTTTTCGATGAACTGCTTTTGAAAGCGCGGCATGTCTGAACCGTCCAGCTCAGATTCGCCCGGAGGCGCCGACATAATGCGTGCCCACTGGTGGTCGGTATCGACCAGCGCCTTGGCTGCCGCGCGCCGTTCGGCTGAATAGGAGAGCAACAGCTCGGGCTTGGAGCGGCCCTTAAAGACCTGCGCCAGCTTCCAGCCCAAATTGAAAGTATCGCCCATCGAAACATTCATGCCCTGCCCGGCCTTGGGGCTATGGGTGTGGCAAGCATCACCTGCCGTGAATACACGTGGGTGGCGGGTCGCGGTCTCGCCAGCGGGGACATCATCAAACTTGTCGGTCAGGCGGTGCCCAATTTCATAGATCGACCACCAAACAACTTCTTTCACGTCGATGGTATAGGGCTTCATGATGCGATTGGCGGCCGCCACCATATGGTCGATGGTCAGGTTGCGGTTAGAGACCCGCTCGTCGGGGTTCAGCTTGTCCAGTTCCACATACATTCGGAACAAATAACCGCCTTCGCGCGGCAAGATCAGCACGTTGCCCTCCTTGGCGGACTGGATCAGGCACTTCATGCGCACGTCGGGAAAGTCGGTGTTGGCCAAAATGTCCATCACGCCCCAAGCCTGGTGAGCGGCATCGCCATGCAGCTTGCCTCCAATGGCGCGGCGCACGTTAGATCGCGCACCGTCGCAGCCGACAACGTAGTTGGCCCGGACGGTGAAGGTCTGCCCGGCCTTGGCCTCGTCCGTGTGCTCCAAAGTGACGGTAACGGGGTAATCATCGGTGTTTTCGTCCACCGTCAGATCCACAATCTTGAGACCGTAGTTCGGCTCTAGTCGTGTGGGTGAGTTACGCATGAAGGTCAAGAACAGCTCGTGAATCCGTGCTTGATTCATTAGGGTGTGTGGCATTTCTGAAAGGTCATCCGCGACGTCTTGAACCCGACCTACACGGTTGATGCGATGGGGATTTTTTGGATCAGGTGTCCAGAACGTCGTTTCATTGACCCAATAAGATTCGCGCTTGACGGTCTCGGCAAATCCAAAGGCCTGGAACATCTCCATGGAGCGAACATTGACCCCATCGGCTTGGCCTTTTTCGATTGGCCCAAGCTTGGGTTCAACGATGCGGGTTGTGATCTCAGGGAATGCCGAAAGCTGCGCCGCCAAACACAGGCCCGCCGGGCCGCAACCGGCAATCAGAACGTCGATTTTTTCGGGTAGGTCGGGCGTACCCAGCGCCTGGCCCTCAGCGGCTGGTTGGATATCCGGATTACCTGCTCTGAAACCGTCAACATAGTATTGCATCGTTTGCCTCCTGCAGCTTACCAGGGGCACGGCCATTGCAAGGCGCTGCCCCAATTCCTGAAGTCTCTATACGGGAAACAATTTAATATGTATACTTATTATTATGCATAGTTCATAATTTTTCGCTAACCCTTGAGCGACCCGGCCTTGCACCGCGCCTGCGTTCTCAAGAGTTGTACACAGCGAATGAGGGCGCTAAGGTCTAGGCAAAAATCGACACCTTCCGACCAGAGCATTGGACCCAACAGAGGATAGGATGGAAACCTACAGCATGGCGGGGCATCTGATTCGACGTTTGAATCAGATTTCGACCCAAGCCTTTGCCAAGCACGTTCAGAGTGCTGGCCACGATTTGACGCCTGTACAGTTTGCCGCTCTGGACACAATCAGCAACCATCCCGGTATAGATCAAGCCGGTGTTGCTGCCAGGATTGCCTATGATCGAGCGACGATCGGCGGGGTCATCGACCGCCTGGAGCAAAAAGGGCTGATCGAACGCAGTGTCAGTGCTCGCGACCGCAGGGCCCGCGAGGTGCGCCTGTCTCCCAAAGGCCTGCAACTGCTGGCCGCCATTATGCCGTTTGTGCTCAAAGCGCAGGACGAGATTCTGATCGAGCTCAACCGCCAAGAGCGCGCCCTGTTCTTGGATCTTTCACGAAAGATTATCAACGGCACCGCCCAAGCCTTGCCAGAGGAGACCGAGGACGCTTAGGCTGCCGCTGCCCGGCGTGGATACTACGGCGCGGTGTTGCGGCCCGGGTGCCGCTAGTCCAATATTTCAGGAGTTCTGGTCTTGTCTGCCTCGACAACCTTCGATTTTGCTATCATCGGCGCGGGAATAGCCGGTGTCTCGTTGGCTCATGCCTTGAGCGTCCTTGCCCTAAAGCAAGGCAAGTCCCTGAAAATCATTGTCTTAGAACAAGAAAGTCAGCCGGGCTACCACGCAACCGGGCGTTCTGCTGCCATGTTCGCCCCTTTCTATGGACCCGCGCCGATCCGCGCGCTAACACGAGCATCGGCGGACTTCTTCCAATCGCCTCCGGCAGACTTCAGCGCATCGCCCCTCTTGTCACCGCGTGGCGAGCTGCTCATCGCCCGCCCCGACCAACTGCCGCGCCTTGAGGCGTTTGTAAAAGAAATGGGCGATAGCTTGGCGCTCAAGCGGCTTTCAGGTCAGGCGCTGCAAGACCTGCTGCCCTTCATGAAACCGGGCTATGCCTGCGCCGGTGTTCTGGACGAGAGCGGGTGTGATATTGATGTCCATGCGCTGCTGTCCGGCTTCTTGGCTCAAGCGCGCGCGCAGGGCGTTGAGATACGCACGGGTGCAGGCGTTACCGGGCTTAGCCGTGGGGATAGCCGTGAGGGCAATCAGGAAACCAGCCATTGGCGTATTCAGACCCGTAACGCCGAGGCGCCTGTTATAAGTGCTCGTGTTGTTGTCAATGCCGCTGGCGCTTGGGCCGACGCGCTGGGCGTCCTCGCTGGGGCTGAAACCATTGGCCTGCAACCCAAGCGACGCAGCGCCTTACTCGTTGATCCGCCTGCAGGGCAAGCCATCGGCCACTTGCCGCTTGTCATTGATATGGACGAAGAGTTCTACCTGAAGCCGGACGCGGGCCGCCTGATGCTCTCGCCCGCCAATGAAGACCCAGAAGTTCCCTGCGACGCGCAACCCGACGAGCTCGATATCGCGATCTGCATCGACCGTGTGCAGCGCGCCTTTGATCTGCCGATCCAGCGCATTGCCAACAAGTGGGCCGGATTACGCAGCTTTGTTGCGGACAAGTCGCCCGTCGTCGGTTGGTCGCAACGGGTCGAGGGCTTCTTTTGGCTGGCCGGCCAAGGTGGCTACGGCATCCAGTCCAGCCCTGCTCTGTCGCGCTATGCGGCCGCCCTGTTGTTGGGCCAAGAGCCGCCGTCCGACATCTTGGCCGAAGGCCTGGTCCCGTCAGATCTTTTGCCCGAACGCCTCACGACAACGACATAAATCGCAGTTAGAAATCCGGTCCATCAGGTCTGTAGGTGCGCTGCTCCAAAGGCACCGCCTCGATGGCCGTGCACAATAGGTCCAGCACGAAGCGCTCAGCCCGATTGAGCCGCTTGTCAGGGTTAGTGATAAGGTAGATATCGACCGCGGGCGGCTCGTCATAGGGCGGCAAACGCCAGAGTTGGCCGTCGCGAACATCACGCTCGGCAACGTGTAGAGGCAAAGCACCAATACCCAGACCGCAAATGATCATGCGGCGCACTTCTTCCAGGTTTGACGAGCGTCCAACAATCCGCTGATCCAGGCCAAAGCGCCGTCGCAGAGCCGCGACAGGGCGCAGGGCATCGTTCATATCCTCGGTCTCAAAGGCGACGGCATCCTGCCCCTTGAGAGCATCAAGCTCTAAGTCCTGCCGCCCGAAAAAGGGATGTGCGGGCCCGCAATAGAAGCCGAAGAACTCGCGATACAGCAAGCGATAGTCCAGGCCCGCCAGCCGCCGATTGACCAAGCAAATACCTAAACTCGCGCTCTTGTCCTGCACCGCTTGGGCAACCGCAACACTGGCCTCAGAGCGCAGTCGATACGCAATTTTTGGATGCGCGACATGGCTTTGCTGCAACAACCGGTCCAACAAGGGCGTCATAACGTGGCTCGCCAGGTGAATGGCCACCTGGCCCGAGACCTCTGCGCTGGCCTGCGAGACCAAATCCTTTAGACCGGCGACATTGGAATAGAGTTCGCGGCATTCGCGAAACAGCAGCCGCCCGGCGGCGGTGAGTTCAAAGCCGCCGCGACCGCGCTCGACTAAGCGCTCACCGATTTCCGTTTCAAGGCGCTGTAGGGCCAAGCTCACCGCGGGCTGACCTCGGCCTAACCGATGCGCGGCTCTGGTTATGCTGCCCGCTTCTGCAATAGCCAAGAAGCTACGCAACAGGTTCCAATCCAAGGTGTCGGCAAAGCGGCTGGCCGCCACACGTTCATTATTTTGATTAATGTTTGACATGATAAATATGAATTTGGCTAAAGTCGGGAGCTGTGCAAGTGTTTTCGCCACACCCCCATTGCCTTTTTTCCAGCGCGAGAAGGATCCGACACCCATGTCCAGCCATCTGTTCTATCAAAGCCGCTTGCCCCGCCCCGAGCTGGATCGCGCTGAGGGTCTTTATATGTGGGACAAGGCCGGTAAGCGCTATCTGGATGGCTCGTCCGGGGCCATGGTGTCGAACATCGGCCATTCCAATCCGGCGGTGCTTGAGGCCATGCGCGCGCAGATGGAAAAGTCCACTTTCGGGTATCGCCTACACTTTCAGACCGAAGCTTCAGAAGCGCTGGCGGCAAAGACGGCCGCCTTGAGTCCTGACGGCCTAAACCGCGTCTTTTTCGTCTCAGGTGGTTCAGAAGCGGTTGAAAGTTGCATCAAACTCGCGCGCCAATACGCACTGACCCAAGGCCAAGCCCAGCGCTACAAGGTGATTTCGCGCATGCCCTCCTACCATGGCTCAACGCTGGGAGCTTTGGCGGTGACGGGCTACGCGCCGTTGGCGGTGCCCTTTGACCCCATGATGCGCGCCATGCCAAAAATTCCTGCGCCACGGGCTTATCTGGACGGCCTGGACTTGGACGATCCGGCCACCGGTCTGCACTACGCCAATATGCTGGAACAAAAAATCCTGGACGAGGGCCCAGCAACCGTCCTGGCCTTTATCGTCGAGCCCGTTGGGGGGGCTTCGACTGGGGCGCTGGTTCCCCCAGCGGGCTACATGCAGCGTATTCGCCAGATCTGCGACCAGTACGGCGTGCTGTTGATCCACGACGAGGTTATGTCTGGCGGCGGTCGTACCGGCCGATTTTGGGGCGCCGAACATTGGCAGACCCGCCCCGATCTGATTGCGATTTCCAAAGGCTTTGGCGGCGGCTATGTCCCGCTGGGCGCGATGGTCGCGCGCGATGATATGGTTGAAGCCGTGCTGAACGGCGGCGGCTTTCAGCACGGTCACACCTACGCGGGTAACCCCTTGGCCTGCGCGGCGGGCCTGGCAGTGATCGAGGAGATCGAACGCCACCAGATGATCGACAATGCAGAGCGCATGGGCGCCAAGCTCAAGGCCCGCCTGGGCGCCTTAATGAACCGCTACCCCTTCATTGGCGACGTGCGCGGCAAAGGCCTGTTGCTGGCCTTCGAGCTTGTGGCCGACCGCATCAGCATGGAACCGCTGCCCAAGGCGCTCAACGCTTACAACCGCTTGGTCGATATCGCCTACGACAAGGGCCTGATCATCTATTCGCGGCGCACGCGGGGCGGCCTATCCGGCGATCACTTCTTGGTCTGTCCGCCGATGATACTGGACGACACCGGCCTTGAGGAAATCATGGATATGCTGGATGCCAGCCTTGCCGACTTTGCGCGCGAAGCAGGCTTGGACATGGACCAGAACACATGACCGAAACGACTGACCGCCGGTTTTGGCTGGCAGAGACCAGCGATGCGGCCTGCGTTGCACGCTGCCTGGCTTTGCTCGCCGACGACCTGGGCGACGGTGATGTCTTCGCTTCGACCGATGAGACTATTGCGCGACACGGCTTTGGCCCGCGGCCCTTGTTCTATGCCCTCTTAAGCGGTGAGCGCCAAGACCCCGACGCCATGGCATTGTTTTTCCCGCATTTTTCGACGACGCGCGGATGTGCTGGCGCCTATGTGCAAGACCTTTGGGTCGCCGAGCCCGCGCGTGGCCGTCGGCTTGGGCAGGCCCTGTTGGCAGAGGTCGCCCGCTTTGCTGCTCGCGAGTGGCAGGCCAGCTATCTCATGCTGAGCGTCCACGATGACAACCCCGGAGCCGCGCGCTTCTATCAGCGCCTTGGCTTTGAGATCGGCGGCGGGGTGTCCAGTTTCTCGCTGACTGGCGATGCCTTTGGCGGCCTAGTCCAATCAACAGGAGACGGCGCGTGAGCCTTCCCGATAAATCGACGAGCCTAGAAGAAGCGATCGGGCGCATACCCGATGGAGCCCGAATTCTGATAGGCGGCTTTGGTGTGCCTGGCACGCCCTTTGCCCTCATTCAAGAGCTGTTGCGTCAGGGGCAGCAGAGCCTGACCCTGGTCAAGAATGATGCCAATGAAACGGGCCTTGGGATTGACCACCTGCTGGCCAGCGGACAGGTCGAACGCCTCATCACAACCCACATCGGCCTCAATCCGCGCGCGATCGAGCTGATGAACGCGGGCAAGCTTCAGGTTGAGTTTTGTGGGCAAGGCATATTGGCAGAGCGCCTTCATGCGGGCGGCGCGGGCCTCAAGGCCTTCCTGACCGATATCGGCGTTGGGACCGAGTTGGCAGTTGGCAAGCCGCACCAAGAGTTGAACGGCGAGACTCTGGTGCTAGAGACCGCCTTGCGTGCCGACTTTGCGCTGATCCATGCCGACACCGCCGACCGCTTCGGCAATTTGCGTTACGCCGCGACGGCACGGAATTTCAATCCTATGATGGCCATGGCCGCCGATTGCGCCCTGGTCGAGACCGAGCGCATGGTCGAGCTGGGCGCTTTGGCACCCGACGATATCCACACGCCCGGTCCCTTTGTTGATCATCTTGTTGAGCTGGGCCCTCTCAGCCAGGAGTACGGCCTTGTCAGACGCTAAGTTACGCATGGTGGCGCGTGCTGCGCGCGAAGTTCAGCCCGGGATGGTCGTCAATTTGGGCATCGGCCTACCCACTCAAATTGTGGGGCATCTTCCCCAAGGTTTTCCTGTCTGCTTGCACAGCGAAAACGGGCTGGCAGGCACGGGGCCGGTATTGGGCTATGATGAAGCCGATCGAAACCTGATTGACGCGGGCGGCGCCTATGTCTCGACCCTGCCCGGCGCGGCCTTTTTTGACAGTCTTACCTCCTTCGCCCTTGTGCGTGGTGGCCGCCTAGATCTGACGGTGCTCGGTGCCTTCGAAGTGGCGGAGAACGGAGATCTAGCCAATTGGAAGATTCCTGGCCGCTTTTCCCCCGGCGTTGGTGGCGCTATCGAGTTGGCGCAAAAGGCCCAGCGCGTCGTAGTGCTTTCGACCCACACCGATCGCAAAGGGCGCCCCAAGCTGCTCGACCGTTGCAGTCTGCCGCTCACAGCGAAATCCTGCGTCAATCGCATCATCACCGATCTTGCAGTTATCGACGTAACGCCGCAAGGTTATGCCCTTCGCGAGCTTGCCGAGAACACGAGCCTTGAGGCCGTACAGGCTGCGACTGGCGCAGCACTTACTTTGCCGAGCGATGGTGACATCCCTCGCTTCTAGCCCAGGCTTCGGCCAATCCAATAGGAAAGGACACCCCCATGGACGCTGCGTTGGAGACCCAAATTCTGGACGCTGTTAACGCCCAATTTGACGATGAACTGAGCTTCTTGAAGGAGCTGGTGGCCTTCCCATCGACCCGTGGCCGGGAGCAAGCCGCGCAGAGCTTTATGGCGGACCAGCTGGGCGCGCGCGGCTATGCAGTGGATCGCTGGCAAGTTAAGGTCGAAGACATCCAACACCTGCCGGGCTTTTCTCCGGTCATTGGTGATTATGAGGATGCCGTCAACGTGGTGGCCAGCCACACCAGCAAGAGCCAGCAAGGCCGCAGCCTCATTTTAAACGGGCACATTGACGTCGTGCCCGAAGGCCCGTTGGATATGTGGGATCAACCGCCCTATGCCCCCCATATCGCTGACGGTTGGATGTATGGTCGGGGCGCCGGGGACATGAAGGCGGGCATCGCTGCCAATCTCTATGCCCTGGACGCCTTGCGCCGCTGTGGCTGGGCTCCGGCAGCGGACGTGCATTTTCAGTCGGTCGTCGAAGAAGAATGTACCGGTAACGGCGCGCTGGCCTGCCTTCAGCGTGGCTATAAGGGCGAAGCCGTCTTGATCCCAGAACCCTTCGATGAACAGCTCGTCACGGCGCAAGTTGGGGTGATCTGGTTCCAGGTCCACCTGCGCGGCCTACCGACCCATGTCGCCTATGCAGGCGACGGTGCCAATGCAATTGAAGCCAGTATTCCGCTGATTGCAGCGCTACACGAGCTCGAAGCGCGTTGGAACAGCGAGGACCGCAAGAACCCGCACTATGCCGCGCACAGCCACCCCCTAAACCTAAACGTTGGCAAAATTCAGGGGGGCGACTGGACAAGCTCTGTTCCGGCTTGGTGTGTCTTTGATGTCCGCATGGGCGTCTATCCGGGCCAAGACCTGGAGACCGCGCGCGCCGAGATCGAGGCCTGCTTGCGCATGGCCGCCCAGGACAACGCCTTCTTGCGCAACAATGCGCCCGAGATCGTCTACCATGGCTTCCAGGCCGAAGGCTATGCCCTGGCTGACGACCACCGCCCCGCCACCATGGCCGCCATCGACGCCCTGGAAGACGCCCACACCCGCGTCACGGACAGCGCCCTTGACCGTCTAGCGATCACCGCGACTACTGACGCCCGTTTTTTCGGGCTCTATGCCGATACGCCTGCATTGGTCTATGGCCCCAAGGCCGAGGCCATCCATGGCTTCAACGAGCGTGTTCATCTTGAAAGCTTGCTTCGAATAACGCAAGCCACCGCCCTGTTCATCGCCAATTGGTGCGGTCTAGAGCCCCTCTAGACGCCACCGCCCCAACAATAAAACCGTCAGGAGCTCCCAATGCGTGAAGCCGTCATTGTCGCAACCGCCCGAACCCCGATTGGACGCGCATACCGGGGGGCGTTCAACGATACCGATGCCCCGCAATTGGCGACGCCAGCGATCACGGCAGCACTGGAGCGGGCCCGGATTGAGGGCGGCGACGTCGAGGAGCTCTGCCTCGGTTCGGCCCTGACCCAAGGCACCATGGCTGCCAACGGCGCGCGCCATATCGCGCAGGGCGCGGGCCTGCCCGATAGCGTGGCCGCATCGACGGTCGACCGGCAGTGTGCCTCTGGCCTCAATGCAATCGCCAATGCCGCGCACATGGTCATGACCGAAGGCGTCGAAATCGCCATGGGCGGCGGTCTGGAGAGCATCTCGCTGGTGCAGAACAAGCACTGGAATGGGCACCGTTATCGCAGCCCTGGCGTTAACGAGAACTATTATCTCAGCATGATCGAGACCGCCGAAATCGTGGCGGAACGCTATGGCATTTCTCGCGCGGCACAAGACACCTACGCCTTGCAGAGCCAACAAAGGACCGCTGAAGCGCAAGCCGCCGGGCGCCTGGATCAAGAGATCATCGCCGTGGATGCGGTCAAGTTGGTGATCGACAAAGCCAGCGGCGAGACCCACAGCGAAGCGGTGCATTTGGCTAAAGACGAGGGCAATCGCCCCTCGACAACACTGGACGGCCTTGCCAGCTTGAAACCCGTTCTGCATGAACAAGGATGCATCACCGCGGGCAACGCCAGCCAACTATCTGACGGTGCTTCTGTCAGCGTCCTGATGTCCAGCAAGGAAGCAGAGCGGCGCGGCCTGGAGCCCCTGGGGGCCTTTCGCGGCTTTGCGGTCGCGGGCTGCGCGCCCGACGAAATGGGGATTGGCCCGGTGTTTGCCATTCCGAAACTGCTCAAACGCCACGGTCTGTCAATGGATGACATAGGCCTTTGGGAGATCAACGAGGCCTTTGCATCGCAACTGCTGTATTGCCGGGACAAGCTGGGCATTCCCAACGAGCTGCTAAACGTCAGCGGCGGTGCAATCTCGATCGGCCATCCCTATGGCATGTCCGGCGCCCGGATGACCGGTCACGCCCTGATCGAGGGCCGCCGTCGTGGCGCACGCTTTGTCGTCGTCAGCATGTGTATCGGGGGCGGACAAGGGGCCGCGGGACTGTTTGAGGTTTTCAACTAGACCAGCCGACAGCCGGTCGCGCGGACACCCGCGCAGAGCAGCACGACCAGCGTCACCCTTTCTAAACTTTCGATTAGGGTGCTGAAAACACATAAAAATCATCGGGGATCACGCGCCTAAACCAAGGCTATAGCCGCAGGCGCAGTGACCTTTGCCCCATTGCTGTCTTGGCCCTGCAGGGCCGACTCTCAAGGGAGATTCTTTCGCCCTTTCAGAGGTGTCCTGTGGCCAAGTCATCCGAGCCTTCAACAACCGTATGGGACCGCTTTTTGCGCCTGGCGCATTGGGTGCTGGCGGTCAGCGTGACCATCGCCCTGGTGACCGGTTTTTTTGGCGGTCTGCCGCGGTTGTGGCTGCACCTCATCGTGGGCGTCGCTGCCCTTGTCACTCTTATCCTGCGGCTGATCTGGGGCTTTACCGGCCCTAGCAGCGCTCGCTTTATCAGCTTTTGGCCGACGCCGCGCGGTGTTCTGGCGCACTTGAAGAGCGAAGACGGCCGCCACCTGGGACACAATCCGCTGGGGGCCTTGATGGTCTTCACCTTTCTTGGAACCATCGCCGCGCTAGCGGTCAGCGGAGCCCTGAGCTTGGGCGGCGTCTACAAGATTGGCCCCTTTGCCGCCGATGGCTTCGCGCTGGGCGATTTGGCTGGCGAGGCCCACGAGCTACTCGCCATTGCCATGGTGGCGCTGATTGCCGCCCACCTCGGCGGTGTCATCTTTGAAAGCCTGCGCCATCGCGAGAACCTGGCACGTTCCATGGTGACCGGCAACAAGCCCAGCCGGGCGGGTGATATCACTCCCTTGGTGCGCCGCGCGAATATCGTCCTGACGGTCATTCTTGCCCTGCTGGTGCTGGCAGGCGGCAGCGCTGGCCTGGTAGGCTTGGCCAAGCGGCCCATTGCAGGCATGCCCGTCGCCACAGCCCCCCTTGTCGCCGAAGAATGCGGCGCTTGCCATATGGCCTACCCTGCCAGCTTGTTGCCCGCAGCCAGCTGGCAACATCTAGTGGCTGGCTTGGACGACCATTTCGGCGAAGACGCCAGTTTGGACGCTGACACGACCGCAAAAATCAGCCAGTGGCTCAGTGCCCACGCCGCCGAAAACGCAGATACCCTGCCCGCCCACGCCTTTGTTACGCCAGCCCCCAGTGCCGTTGGACAAATCACAGCGACGCCGGGATGGCAAGCTTTGCATAAAGACATAGCGCCCGAGACCTTCAAGCGAGCGCCCATTTACACCCGGGCGAACTGCTTGGCTTGCCATAAGGACGCCGAAGGCGGCCGCTTCAGCCCGCTGGCGCTGTCGATCCCGGCGCTCCCGACCTCATCCCCCAACTAAATCCCAACAGAGGAAACCCCATGAAACACCGATATTTGGCCTGTTTTTTGGCCCCCAGCGTGCTGTTAGCCATCGCGACAACACCCGCCCTTGCGCAGGATACCAGCCCCGCCGCTCAGATTGAGGCTTTCAGCCTTGAAGCTGGCCGCGCTGCCGACGCCGAAGCTGGAAAAGCCTTCTTTTTGGCCAGCCACAGCGGCGGCAAGCCCGACACCCCCTCCTGCACGACTTGCCACACCATGGACCCAACCAAGGGTGGGCAGGCGCGTACCGGAAAGCCGATCGAACCTATGGCATCCAGCGTCAATCCAGCCCGTTTTACCGACAGTGCCAAAATCACCAAGTGGTTCCGGCGCAACTGTAACTCGGTCCTGGGACGCGAATGCACAGCGGGCGAAAAAGCCGACGTTTTGGCCTGGCTGAATTCGCTCTAGAGCCGCCCCAAAACCCAAAAGGAGACCCCATCCATGGTTCGACTATTAACAGCCCTTGCGCTTGGCACCGCCGCTTTGTTGGCCCCGGCGCTCGCGGGCGCCCAAGACACCCCGCCCAGCCCCGAGGCCCAATTTACCGAAGAGTGCTCGGCCTGCCACTTGGCTTTTCCCGCATTCTTTCTGCCCAAAGAGAGCTGGTCGGCCATCATGAACGACCTGCCCAACCACTTTGGCGAGGACGCCAGCCTGGACAACGATGCGATGACGGCGATCGAAGGCTATCTGGTCAAACACGCCGCGCGTTCTAACCGCCGCGCCTTTCGCAAGTACGACTTGGAAACCGCGCCTCCGCTACGCATTACCGAATTGGGCTGGTTCGTTCATGAACATAGCAACGAAGTGTCAAGGGCCGCCAAGAAGCGCGCCGGCACCATGACGAATTGCGCGGCCTGCCATCGCGGCGCTGAGCGCGGCTATTTCGACGACGATTGATCGTCGCACGACCGCCCATCGAAACAAAAAAGGCCAGAGTGCGCGCTCTGGCCTTTTTGCATTCGGCTTGGCTGGCAGGAACCAGCGCTTGCCCTGGCCTTAGCCAGCAATATCAGCTTCAGAGAAGAACTGAGCGATTTCGATCGCTGCGTTCTCTTCAGAATCAGAACCGTGCACAGAGTTCTCACCGATTGACTGAGCGTAGAGCTTGCGAACAGTACCGTCGGCAGCTTCTGCTGGGTTGGTTGCACCCATCACTTCACGGTGCTTGGCAACGGCGTTTTCGCCTTCCAAAACCTGAACAACAACGGGGCCAGAGGTCATGAATTCAACCAACTCGCCATAGAAGGGACGCTCAGCGTGAACCGCATAAAAGCGCTTGGCTTGCTCATCGGTCATGCGAATGCGGCGCTGGCCAACGATGCGCAGACCAGCATCTTCGAACACGGCGTTGATCTTGCCGGTCAGGTTGCGCGCGGTTGCGTCGGGCTTGATGATAGAAAATGTGCGCTGAATAGCCATGTCGGTTCTTCCTATATGCGGGTTGCAAGGGCGAGGCGGTCCGCAGCGCGGCCCGAGTTGCCCGATTCATATTTCGCCGCGAGCGCTAGCATTAAGCGCGCCTAGGTTCAACGCCTTTATCTGCATGGCTGGTCTGCAACCGGTCGCTAGTTTGCTGCACAAGTAACCCAACAGCGCTGCTAAACAATTGAGCGCACGCCCTGGTCCTGCTAAAGCCTGGCCATGCTGCAAATTTCTTCCATCGCCTATAACATTTCAGGACGGCCGATTTTCAAGGACGCCTCTGCTTCGGTCAACGCCGGGCACAAGGTCGGCTTGGTCGGCAGCAACGGTATTGGCAAATCAACGCTGTTTCGATTGATTCTCAATCCCGATCTGTTGGATGGTGGCGAAATCTTCGTGCCGCCGCGCTGGCGGGTGGGCGTCACCAGCCAAGAAGCCCCCGGCGGCCCCGAGAGCCTGGTAAGCGTTGTGCTGGCAGCCGACAAAGAGCGCGCGGCTCTGTTGGCAGAAGAAGAAAACTGCCAGCAACCCGAACGGTTGGCAGAAATCCACGCGCGCTTGACCGACATCGATGCCCACGCGGCCCCGGCGCGCGCCGCACAGATCTTGGCAGGCCTGGGCTTCGACGAAGAGGCTCAACAACGCCCTTGCTCGGACTATTCAGGCGGCTGGCGCATGCGTGTTGCGCTAGCGGCGCTCCTGTTTACGCAGCCTGATTTGCTGTTGCTGGACGAGCCGACCAACCACTTGGACCTTGAAGCGGCCCTGTGGCTTGAGCAATACATCCGCAAGTATCCGGGTACGATTTTGCTCATATCGCACGATCGCGGCCTGCTCAACCGCACCGTGGGTGAGATTTTGCACGTCGAACATTTGCGGCTCAACGCCTATCAGGGCAACTATGACCGCTTTGAGCGCGTACGGCGGGAACGCATGGCCCTGCAAGCCAAGGCGCGCGAAAAACAATTGGCCGAGCGTGAGCGCATCCAGGCCTTCATTACGCGATTTCGCGCTAAGGCCTCTAAGGCCCGCCAAGCGCAGTCACGGGTCAAGATGCTAGAACGCATGGAGCCCATCGCGGCGGTCAGCCAGGACAGCAGTTCGACCTTTATTTTCCCAACGCCGGACAGTTTGTCGTCGCCGCTGATCACCATGGACGATGTTGCGGTGGGCTATGACCAAACGCCGATCCTGCGCAAGCTCAACCTGCGCCTAGACAGCGATGATCGCATTGCCCTGTTGGGCGCCAACGGCAACGGCAAGTCGACGCTCATCAAGCTACTGGCGACTGAGCTGCGCGCCATGGACGGCCTGCTTCAAAAATCCAAGAAGCTCAAAGTCGGTTACTTTGCCCAGCATCAAGGCGATGCCCTGGACCTCAACATCACCGCGCTTGAGCAGATGAAGCGGCTCTGCCCGCGAGACGTGGAGGAAAAGCTGCGTAGCCATTTGGCGGGATTTGGCTTCGATGCCACGCGCGCGGAGACCAAAATAGGCCAATTGTCGGGTGGTGAGAAAGCGCGGCTGCTTTTTGCGGTTATTTCGCGCGACGCCCCGCACATCCTGCTGTTGGACGAACCGACCAACCACCTTGATATCGACGGGCGCCAAGCACTGGTTCAGGCACTCAATGCCTATGACGGCGCAGTGGTGTTGGTCTCGCACGACCCGCATCTGATCGAAGCAACCGCGGATCGCCTCTGGCTGGTGCACGGCGGCCGGGCGCAGCCTTTCGATGGCGATATGGAGGACTATCGCAAGTTCCTCACGACCCAGCGTCGCGACGAGCAACGCGCCAAGAGCGCCGCGCGACGGCCCGAAAAGGACAAGAGCGATAGTGAGATCCTTGGCGGGCTCAGCGCGGCCGACCGGCAAGCCCAACGCCGCGCCGCTGCTGAACAACGCAAGGCCCTTGCCCCCTTGAAAAAAGAGGTGGAACGCTGTGAAAAGGCCGTCGAGCGCCTGAGCGGGCAGCGCGCCCAACTGGAGAGCAAGCTCCAAGATCCCCGGCTCTATGAACAGGACGATCAGTCCAGGGCCATCGCTTTGCAACGCGAACTTGGCGAGTTATCCGAGCGTCTAGAAAGCGCCGAAATGGCTTGGATGGAGGCCCTTGAGACCTACGAGCAGGCACAAATCGCCACGCAAGAAGCCGCTTAGAGGGTTCCCGACATGCCTGCCTCAAGCCCGCCCCGCCACACAAAGCCCAATCACGCTAAGCTCATCGTCATAGAGGGCGGGGACGGCGCAGGCAAACAAACCCAGTCGCAAGCCCTGGTCGCCCGCTTACAGGCCGCGGGCCTTCGTGCCCAACGCATCGCCTTTCCCCAGTACGAAACCAATATCGCGGGGGGCATCATCGCCCGCGTACTGCGCGGTGAATTTGGCAGCGTAGGCGCGCTGGCGCCCGAGCTTCGCATGCTTATGTTTGCCGCCGACCGCTTTGAGAGCCTGCCCCTCATTCAACAAACAATGCAGGCCCAAGATGTGGTGGTGATTGACCGATACGTTGGCTCAAACGCGGTCTATCAAGGAGCCCTATTGCCGGACAGGGATTTTGAACCCTTCGCTCGCATGGTCTATGATTTTGAGCTGAAAGTCCTGCCGCGCCCAGACTTGACGATCTTTTTGAACGCCACCCCAGAAGCCTCGCGCAGCATGGCCGAAGCTCGGGCCGAGCTGGACGCCTATGAGGCCAACCGCGACTTGCAAGCGGCGGTCGCGGGCCGCTATTCGCGCCTGGCCGAATGGCAGTTGGGCGGACCATGGGCGCAAGTCGAAGTCATGGCAGAGACGGGCGCCTATCGCAGCATAGAGGTGATCGCAGGCGATGTTTGGCAGGTCGCAAAAGGGGTTTGCCAGCGCGGCTAGCCCTTCACAGGCTCACGGGCCCATGCGCTTGGAAGGCTGGAGACGCGCGCATTTTGAAGCGTTGAGGCCCCTTCACCATTTCCCGCATTGACCGGCCCGCAAGCCTCGCTTACACCGCTGCCATGCTGATTGATTTTACGCCCGACCAAGTCGCCTGGGACAAAGCCGCCGATGGCCTGATTCCAGCGATCATCCAAGACACTGAGAC
>JAUIHE010000161.1 GCA_030432195.1 Alphaproteobacteria bacterium | reverse complement strand
TCCCATCTCTGTCACGGCCCCGACCCTTGCCACGTGGTGGAGCTGGGCTTGCAAATCACGCGAGCGCGCTTCGGCTTCTTTCTCTCGGGAGATGTCGCTCAAGATGCCGATGAACTGGTGGTTGCCATCGACCACCGCATGACCAACCGACAAGCGGGCAGGGAAGTGGCTGCCGTCTTTGCGTCGGCCCATGACTTGACGGCCAATGCCGATAATTTTGGCTTTGCCGGTGTCCATATAGGAATCAAGATAGCCGCCGTGGCGCATGGCTTGGCTGGTCGGCATTAAAATGCTGACGTCTTGGCCGATGAGTTCATCGCGTTCAAAACCAAAAATATGCGTCGTGGCGCTGTTCACGTCCAAAATCACGGATCGACGATCCATGATGATGGTTGCGTCCACCATGGTCTCAAAGAGCGTTCGGAAGTTCAATTGCGTGTCCAAGGTCTTAGAGCCCAGCAAAAGTAAACGAACGCCAGTGCAGCGCACCGAGGGTCAAGCTAGGCATGTTTTTTGTAAAACCTCTAGCATGAGTCAATTCAAACCGCATTGGAAAACCGCTTGGTTACTGGTTTGTAATAGCGATCAAGCCGCGAGGCGATCACGCGCGCAGCAAAACCGTCTTGATGATTGAGGACGATTCCCTGCTCGTTCAGGCGGCAAAGGCTGGAGAGTTCGCCGCGTGCAAGGTCTTGAATCCGCGCAATTAGCGGGTCCGCAGCCTTGCCGTAGGCTTCGTCAAGGCGCGCAAAGGACAAGCCCATATCGCACATAAGGCGCTCAATCGCCCAGCCGTGAAGGCGATCATCTTCGCTCAAGGCGAGCCCGCGGCTGCTGGCCAGCGCGTTGGCCTCGATCGCGCGGCTATAGGCATCGGTCGCGGGGTTGTTTTGCACATAGCCCTGCGCAAACCGGCTGATGGACGAGGGCCCCAGGCCGACCAGGGTCGGGCAAGGGTCGGTCGTATAGCCTTGGAAGTTGCGATACACCTGGCCCGCACGCGCGGCGACGGCAAGACTGTCGTCGGGCAAGGCGAAGTGGTCAATGCCGATGGCCTGATAGCCCGCTTCTTCCAGCCGCTGGCGCGCGAAACGGGCCTCTTCTAAGCGCTGCTCGGGGCTCGGCAGGGTCTCCTCGGGGATCAGGCGCTGGTGTTTTTTCACCCACGGAACATGCGCATAACCGAACAAGGCAATGCGATTGGGGCGCAGGGAGATGATCTTTTCCAACGTGGCTGCGAACCGCTCCGGGGTTTGGTGCGGCAAGCCATAAAGCGCGTCGATATTGATTGAGCCAATGCCGCGAGCGCGCAGGGTGTCGATGACCGCTTTGGTCTCTTCAAATGACTGCGGGCGGTTGATGGTGGTCTGAACCAAGGGGTCGAAATCTTGAACGCCCAAGCTGGCACGAGTGAGCCCCAGAGCGGCCAGGCCGTCATAGCTTTGCGGTGTCATGTCCACGGGGTCCAGCTCGACGCTGACCTCGCACCTGTCGTCGATGTCGAAGTGCTTGTCGAGCTCACGACGCAGGCGGGCCATGTCTTCCGCCTTGAGCAAGCTGGGCGATCCGCCGCCCAGGTGCAGGCGTGCCAGGTGGTGGCGGTGCCCCAATCGGCCCGCAACCAGTGTCATTTCCTTATACAAGACCTCTAGGTAGGCGGATACGGGCTCATAGCGCTTGGTCTGCTTAGTCGAGCAGCCGCAGAACCAGCACAAGCGATCACAATAGGGGACGTGGATGTAGAGCGACAGCGCTTGACCTTTGGGAACCGCTGCCAACCAAGCGGCATGGGTTTGCGGGTCAAAAGCGGCTTCAAACTCGGTCGCAGGCGGATAGCTGGTGTAGCGCGGAACCGCCTCGTGAATGAAGTCGGCCTCGCTGCGGAGCTGGGGCATGGTGGCTCTGGGTCCTGGTTTTGCACGGCCGATGGTGATCGGCGGGGCGGTTAGAAAGCGGTGGGGCCGCTGCTCCCTATGCGAACCGGCCTAGGCGAAAGGCTAGCAAAACGCCTCGTTTGCCTCTTTGATCTCGGTCAAGCGCAGCGCGTGGCCTAGAGGAGAAAAAAGGGCATGGAAGCAACCGGGAAGGCGCTTCCATGCGCGAGACGGCAGGAGGAGAAAGCCCTTGGGGTGCCTGGCCTGGCCTGGGCTGGCATGGGCAGGGCTGGGCTTGGGCGGGAGCAGCCACGTAGGAGTGCGGGAGCACGTCTAGCGGATCGGGATCTGCCGACTGTTTTTAACCGCGCCCTCTTGCTTGGGGATCGTTAGCACCAAGACGCCGTTGTTAAAGTCGGCCGTGATTGCGTCCATATTCGCATCATGCGGCAGGCTGAGACTGCGTTGCAGAACGCCGAAATAGCGCTCTGAGCGAATCACGATGTCCTCGTCGTTTTTCTGCGATTTCTCGCTTTTTTTTTCGCCGCGGATCACCAGACGGTCCCCTTGAACGCTGACGCTCAAATCTTCGGGTTGCATGGCGGGCAGCTCGGCGGAGACCGTGTAGCCTTTTTCGCCTTCGGTAATGTCAACCAAAGGGGCTGCAAAGTGGGATAACATACTATCCTCCACATCGGTTTCAGGTTCAAATCCGAACAGGTCTTTCATCCATCTTTGCATGTGGTTTTGGATGGAATCGAACGGTTCGCGGGCGAATGCGCCGCCGCCAAAGCCGTCACGGTGGACAGGAATTGCGGTGGAGCCAGTGGGGTAGGCTGGGGATGCGTGTTTGCGGTGCCAGGGAATTAGCGACATGATTTTGCTCCTAAAATTGTCGCGCGAGCTGAGAGAGAGAGGGGGCTCGATGTGCAACAAGGGGCGTGAGGTTAGGGATAAGGTTAGTTGGGTTTCAAAGGAAAGCGGGCTCCAAATTGTCGTGACCTTATGCATGCTTTCGGCCGCGTGGCGTGGGGCGTCGTGGGCATAGGCATACACTCGGGCACTGAACAGTTCGGGCCCGCTCCAGTGGGTCCGCCGCAGTTGGGATTTCCCGGGTTGGGATTTCCCGGGTTGGGATTTCCTGGGCGGATGGCAGAGAGTGAGAGGTTCTTTCAAACCTAATTTGACATAGCGCTTGGGAGAGAAAGACAAGGCCAAAGAGGCGGCAGGGAGGCCTGTCCTTCCAAGAGCGGCGCGCGCTATGTCAAAGGGCGCCGCCCTATCTTGCGAGAAGTACGGGGATCTGGTCTTGACCCACCAGGGTTTGGGTGACCCCGCCGAACACCACTTCAACCCACCGGCGTCGGCCATAGCCGCCGGCGACAATCACGCTGGCATCTTTATCGTTGGCGTGCTCGACCAAGGCTTGACCGATGGTCGAATTGGCGGTGTGAACGAGGGAGTCCGTGACTTGGTATCCTTGGCGCGCCAGGTAGGCACACATGTCGGCCGCGCTGGGCTGGCTGATACCGTCGTCATTGAACTGGTTGTAGGCAAAGGCCACGTCGATTTCCCCGCCGCTGGGTACGAGGCGCATCAAGGAGCGGGCAGCGCGGGCTGCTTCTGGGCTCTCTTTCCACGCCAAGACGGGCTTGGAGAACACGGGCTTGATTTTGGCCTCTAGTGGCAGCAACAACACCGGTGTTGGGGCCTGGTCTGAGACGTGCAGTGCGAGCAACTCGTCATAGAAGGCATGGTCCATGTTGGGCTGCGACGGCAAGACGGTCAGGTCGGCGTAGAGAGCTTGCGTCGAGATGTGATCGAAAGCGTTGCCGGTAACCGCGCGCCATTCCTTCACAACGGTGTGGGGCAAGCTGCACGCCTCGAACGCAGCTTTGACCCTGGCGGTTGCTTCTTTGGACTGGGCAGATAGGTCCTCAATGACATCGGCCGGGAAAGCGTAGCCGTGGGTCGAATAGCCCGCATAGCCCAAGCTGTAATCCATAATGTCTTTTACATAGAGGCCGACAAGATGAATTTCTTGACCGTCAAAGGCTTCTGCGATCTTGCAGAGGGTCGCCTCGACTTGGCTGGTGTCGAATAGTGGCGAAAGAACCGTAATGCGGGCCATGCTGTTCTCCTAAGCTAGGCTGGGGGGCCGACGGAATTGTTGTCGTTTCAAGGGGCGCGTTTGGCTGCGCTCCATACCCATTAGGATGGCAAGTTCGGCGCCCGGGCACTATTCGCACTATTACGTCGGCGTAATTGTGCCGTTCGTATGGGGGTGTTTTCCGGCGCTCACTTTTGCGTGACGCTAATCTAATGTATTGAAAAAGCTTAATGAATTTTCCCGACTTCGTAAAAGTACCCTACCGTAGTTGCGCGTCTATCTCCCCGGTTCGTCTTGTGAGACTTTGAGATAAATCAATCGGCATATAAAGGGGTGGTTACGGCCTCTTGGCCCCAAGGGTTCTGTCGATGGAGTGGTCCGGTCTAGCCAAGCGACACAGCGCGAGTCTTTCACGTGATGTCGCAGAGCCAAGTCGGACAGGGGGCTGTTTTCCAGGCCCCATAGATGACATCGCACCTTGCGCGCCCGTATCCTTAATTGGGGGGGCGTAAGGGGCACATTCGATAGGACATGGGACTGTGAGCGACTACTACGATGCGACCTCTTTTAATGACTCCAGAGAGTTGTTGAGCGATTCTTTTGTGAGCAGCATTGATCCGGCCGCCTATGACGGATTTGAGGTATCGGTTCGACAACAGAGCCGCCCAGCCTCGGCCGCTCGGTCAGGCATGGCTGCTAGTCACAAACAGTCCGACCCGTCCCTGGACCCCGTGGCCTTTGACCTGCGCCAGCTGGGCACGACCAAGCGCCTGGCGCGCGGTGAGTTCTTGTACCAACAAGGCGATGGCATTGAGCGCATCTATATCGTTGAAACAGGCGTCGTGCTGCTGAAGCGCTTTACTAGCGATGGCCGTGAACAAGTCCTTGAAATTGTTGGACCTCAAGAACCGGCCGATCTGACCTTCGCAGGGGTATATGACCACAGCGCCGAGGCAGCCAACGATACAGTTGTGCGCGTTGTTTCGCTGTCAGAGCTGCAGCGCTCGCCCGCCATTTTGCCCTTCCTTTTGGCAGCGGCTCAAGAACGGGCGCGCAGTGATCGCGACCACATTTTCATGTTGGGGCGCCTGACCGCAGAACAAAGGTTGGCGCGCTTTTTGCTCCACCTGGTCAGCAAAATTGCGGGCAATCTCGATGAAGCCAACACCTGCGCCCATGCTGCCGCACACACTGGTGCCAAAACTGGTGCCAATACCACTGCCAACGCGCGTGACGCGATCACGCCATCAACGGATAAGCGCGCGGCTATGGAGCGGGCTGTGGTGCGCTTTATTCCGTCTCGACAGCAGGTTGCTGACTTCACCGGGCTGACGCTGGAAACCGTGTCTCGGCAGCTGTCGCAGTGGCGTAAAGACGGGCGTTTGGAAGAACAGCGGGGCAAGTCCCTGCGCTTGACCGATCTAGAATTCTTTGAAGGTCTGGCAAATGCCTGATCGCCAGGAGGTTTGATGTTCTTGTGTAATTGAGAGTATTTCTTGAAAAATGTATAAATATTGATCATTTGTTATTTTGGAAAAATGATTACGACTTGTGACCGGGTGTAAATAATTACATCCGGTTTTGTTTTGATTTATCTATCCGTATTTTTGCTGAGACAAAACAATCATTCCGTATTTATGCTGCGACAACTCCCGCGCCACTCGATTTACCGCTGTTGACTTAAATCAAATCTAGCACCCGGCCAGATAATTAGTGTGTTGGGAAACCAGGTTCGCCGCGTTGCGGGTCTCTCAACGCCTTGTTGAGGGGCTGACCGCGAGGCCTCAGGCGCACTGCGAAGAGCCCATGGTTTCAATGAGAACAGAAAGGTTAGGCGCGTGAAGTCAGGCTTTTTAACACTAGTGATCGCCGCATTGGCGGTCCTTGCGCTCGGGGCGATCGCCAGAAGCAGCGATCCCCTATTGGTACAACAAGCCGTGCTTGTGGGGGCTGTGCTGGTTTTGGCACTGGTCTTCGCTGTGCGGGGCACTGCAAAGGAAATTAGCAACGACGCGCTCGCCAAGTCTGGTTGGCAAGGCGTTGCCGAGTCGAGAATGCCTTTGTGGGTCAATGAAAAATACAGCGACACTATTATTCGCTATGGTGTGGTTGCCACGACCTTTTGGGGTGTCGTGGGACTCTTGGTCGGGGTCGTGGTTGCGCTGCAACTGGCTTGGCCGCAACTCAACATCGAGCCTTGGCTGAACTTCGGACGCTTGCGCCCGCTGCACACCTCGGCGGTGATTTTCGCTTTTGGCGGCAACGCGCTGATTATGAGCAGCTTTTATGTCGTCCAGCGCACAACAGGCGCGCGCCTGTTCGGTGGTATTCTGCCCTGGTTCGTCTTCTGGGGCTATCAGTTCTTCATCATTCTGGCTGCGACCGGCTACATTCTGGGCATTACCCAGGGGCGCGAATATGCAGAACCGGAGTGGTATGTAGACCTGTGGATC
>JAUIHE010000160.1 GCA_030432195.1 Alphaproteobacteria bacterium | reverse complement strand
AGGCGACAGAGAACGCTGGCTCTCGTCAAACCTAGCATCGTCGGCTTGCAAGCTGGCGGTCTTCAAATTTAACCCCTTGATCTGAGCGCTCTAAGGTCCATTCCATGCCTTATGACTATATCAAATCGCCTGCGGATATTTACCGCAAGAGCTTTGCGCTGGTCGGCGAAGCGCTGGCTGGTCATGAAATTCCCCGTCCGCTGCTGCCCATTGCCAAGCGGCTGGTTCACACGTGCGGCGATCCCAGCCTTGTTGAGGTGTTGGATTGGTCGCCCGACTTCCTGGATGCCGGTCTAAAGGGGCTCGCCACCGGACTGTTTGTTGATGTTGAGATGGTCAGCGCAGGCATCACGGCGCGCTTTTTGCCGACGGGTGTGAAGCCCGTGTGCCAGCTCAATCACCCTGACGTTGCTGGCTTGGCACAAGCGCTTGGAACGACACGCTCGGCGGCGGCGGTCAACCTCTGGGGGGCGGCGCTGGACGGGGCTTTGGTGGTGATTGGCAATGCGCCCACGGCACTGTTCCATCTGTTGGAGGGGGTCGAGGCAGGAAACCTAGCGCGCCCGGCCGCCATGGTGGCCATGCCAGTTGGGTTCGTTGGTGCCGCCGAAAGCAAAGAAGCTGTGGCCGCCAGCGATATACCTTATATAGCCGTCCACGGAACGCGGGGAGGCTCTGCCTTGGCCGCTTCCGTTGTAAATGCGTTGGCGCTGATGGCGCGCAATGAGAGCCAGGAGTAGGCCCAGCATAGGGCCCCCAGCATAGGCCCAGCATAGGCCCAGCATAGGCCCAGCATAGGCAAGGCATGAGGAGAGTTTGAAGATGGCTGTAAAACCAGGGCCGCAGCCCCGCCGAAACCGTTCTTGGATCAATGTCATTGGCATCGGTGAGGAAGGGATCAAAGGATTGACGCCCGTTGCGCGGGCCGCCTTGGATCAAGCGGTTGCGGTGTTTGGTGGCGAACGGCACCTGAAGATGCTGGGGCGTCAAGATCGTCCGCTGTTGACCTGGCCCAAGCCGTTTTCCATCCCCGCAGCAAAAATGCGCCAATACAAGCCGGGGCCCGTTGCCGTTCTAGCGACAGGGGACCCGTTTCATTTTGGTGTCGGCGCCGCGCTCAGCCGCACCTTCAAGCCCGAGGAGTTGGCCGTTTTTCCGGGCGTGTCGGCATTTTCGATGGCCGCCGCGCGCATGGGTTGGTCGCTGGAGGATGTGAGCTGCATTAGTTTGCACGGGCGGCCCATCTCAAACCTATCCAGCATCATCGCACCGGGTCAAAAGATCCTCGCGCTTGGGGTAGGGGACACCTCGCAAAAGGTGGCGGACCTGTTGACCAAGTATGGCTTTGGTCCTTCGGTTATCACCGCCCTGTCACGCATGGGCGGTGAGGGCGAAGAAGTTCTGCGCCATGAAGCGCACCATTGGCCAACCTGGGATATCCACGAGCTCACCACGCTGGCCATCGAATGCCAGACGCTGGATCGCGATCGGCCGCGTTCGCGGGTGCCGGGGGTCGCAGACTCCTATTTTGAGCACGACGGGCAGATCACTAAACGCGATGTGCGGGCGGTTACCTTGTCTCGTTTGGCGCCCTCAGCGGGCGAGCTGTTGTGGGATGTCGGGGCTGGTTGCGGGTCGGTGGCGATTGAATGGATGCGCGCTGCGCCGCGAACCCGCGCGATCGCTATTGAAAAGGACCAATCCCGCTTGGGCATGATTTTGCGCAACGCCGAAGCGCTGGGCACGCCGGGGCTAGAGATTACATCGGGTGCGGCGCCGGAAGTTCTGCGCAGCCTTGAGGCACCGGACGCTATCTTCATCGGGGGCGGTCTGTCGAACGTTGGCGTGTTGGAGCGCTGTTGGCAGGCGCTCAAGCCCGGCGGGCGTTTGGTCGCCAATGCGGTTACCCTGGAAGCCGAGTTTCGCATGATGGAGTTTGCAGCGCGTGAAGAGGTGGTGTTGACGCGCCTGCAAATGGCCAGCGCCCGACCGCTTGGCAATCGTTGGACCTGGCGCCCGGCCTTGCCGATTACGCAAATGTGCGCCGAAAAGCTGGCCTGAGGGGGGCTGGCTACGCGAAGCGATCGCTCCAATTCGAGGCAGCACGAGGCATCTCGGGGCAACAAAAAAGGCCCACTGTCGTTCAGCGGGCCTTTTGTTTTGTTCGCGTGCGTTTATTCGCTAGTATTTGGGCGACGCAAGGCCAGGCGTTTAGCCAACCAACTGTGCCAAAGGCATAGCAAGCCGATCAGCGCACTAGAGGCGCAGCGCTGCAATCACCGCCAAGACGATCGAAATCACCAACAGCGCCAGGGCGGTTGTCATGCTGCCAGCGACTGTTGAGAAGAACAGAAACAGCGCAACGCCGACCAAAATCAAGGCGCTAACTGTGGCAACACGCCAGAAACCCAAAAAGGTTTTTTTGTGGCCCGCGGAGGCCAATTCGTATTCAAGACTATGCTCGCTCATGAGGTCTTCCTCGCTCTTTCATTCGTTTTGGCGTTTTGATCCCAACGACAAAGGCGTCGGGTATCTGCGCGCCTGGATTTGTGGGCCAATTGCTTCCTGATTACCGCCAGATCGCTCTGCCGTCAATTAACTGTACCTCTTGTGCGGCAACCTGTTTCAAGCAGTCTGGATAGAGCGCGTGTTCAAGGGTCAAGAGTCGGCTGGAGAGCGATTCGAGGCTCTCGCCAGCTTCCAAATGCAGAGCGCGCTGGTCAATGATGGGCCCGGAGTCGAGCCCCGAGTCGACAAAATGCACGGTGCAGCCGGTGACGCGCACACCGGCGCGGTGGGCTTGCGCTTGCGCGTCCAAGCCCGGAAACGACGGCAATAAGGAGGGGTGAATGTTGATGAGTCGCCCTTGCCAACGCTCAGTAAAATCAGCGCTGAGCAAACGCAGGTAGCCCGCCAGGCAAACCAATTCAATCCCGCGATCTTGCAAAGCGCGGTCAAGGCGCGCGTCGTAGTCGGCACGGCTCTCGCCTTGGGTGCGGGTCAAGGTCAGGGTTGCAAGGCCTTGCTGGCGGGCCCATTCTAGCCCCGCCGCATCGGCTTTGTTTGACGCGACCAGCTCGACTTTGGCTGGAAAATCAAGGTCTTGGCAGGCCCGAACCAGGGCTTGCATATTGCTGCCGCGGCCGGAGATCAAAATCGCAGTGGCGCGTTTCATGCCTTCAAACGGTCCAAAAACCCGCTAACCTCAACGCCCGCGCTGTCACAGACTTCGCCAATCAGGTTCGACGGTTGCTCCGCGCCCGCTAAGGCCGTCTGCACCACTTCGACCCGCTCTGCGTCAACCACCAAGACCATGCCAACGCCGCAGTTGAAGGTGGTGAGCCAATCGCTTTCACTCATGGTGGGGGCTAGGCTCGCCAACCAGGTAAAGACTGGCGGCACCTGCCAGGCCGTCGCGTCCAGTTTGACGCCGAGCCCGGCGGGCATCACCCGGGGGATGTTTTCAATCAGGCCGCCACCGGTGATGTGCGACAGCGCCTTGACGTGGCCCGTCTGGCAGGCTGCCAAGCAAGATTTGACATACAACTGAGTGGGGCGTAGCAGGGCTTGGCCCAGGCTCGCCGTAGGCTGCGCGGCGTCCTGCAGAACCACGGGGCAGGGGCCCGCGTAGTCGAAGCCTGCGTCTTCTACCAGCTTGCGAACCAGCGAAAAGCCGTTCGAATGCAGGCCAGAAGATGGCAGCGCGATGATTTTATCCCCGGCTTTCAGGGCGTCCATTTTGGGCAACAAAGCGTGGCGCTCGACCGCGCCGACCGCAAAGCCTGCCAGGTCGAAATCGCCGGGCTGATAGAGGCCTGGCATCTCGGCCGTCTCGCCACCAATCAAGGCACAGCCAGAGTCGATACAGGCCTGGGCGATGCCCTCGATTATGGTCTTGGCCGCCTGGATATCGAGCTTAGCACTAGCAAAATAATCGAGGAAAAACAAAGGCTCCGCGCCCTGAACTACCAAATCGTTGACGCACATGGCCACCAGGTCTTGGCCTAAAGTGTCAAAAACACCGGCCTCGATCGCAACCCGCAGTTTGGTGCCAACACCATCGGTTGCCGCGACCAACAAGGGGTCTTGGTAGCCCGTTTGCTTGAGGTCAAACAGGCCGCCGAAGCCCCCCAAACCAGAGACGACGCCGGGCCGTGTGCTGGCTTTGGCGGCAGGCTTGATCGCTTCAACCAAGGCATTCCCCGCGTCAATATCGACACCGGCTTGGCGGTAGGCCTCACTTGACATATGCTCGCAACTCTCTTCCTTCAGACAGCGCGCGCTTTCAGAATGAACGCGCTGAATTACAAAACAAAAAAGGTCTACGAGCATTGTTGATCCTTCGCAAGATGGCTGCGGCGCTGTTGCGGTCGCAGCATCGCGTTCAGCCATTCTCGAACAGCCGAGCTACTCGCTTGGGCTCTAGCGCGCTATCGACGCTGTTGGTCGCCTTGGCCGTCGGTCTTTTGGCGGCGTTGGCCCCCGTTCCGGGCGCAACTGGGGCTGCCTGGGCGCAGGTCGAAGATGACACTCACGATCCGCTCTATACCGTTGAAGGCTTGTTGGTGCGCGCCTTGGGGCGCAGCGGCCTGGAAGCGCGCGAGAAGGCCATGCGTTTTGGTCATATTTCGGCGCTCCGCCAGGTGGTGGAACGGTTGGTGCCGAAAGAATCTTGGAGCGCGATCCCAACGCCTAGCAAGCAAGACTTTGAGGGCATGGTGGTTGGATTGGACGTGTCGGGCGAGCAGCAAGCCAACACGTCCTACCTAGGATTGATGACTCTGCGCTTTGACCCTTTAAAGCTGCACACCTTTTTGGCTGACCATGGGATCGACGTGGCCAAGCGCGCCGAAAAGCCGTTGCTGTTGGTTTTGGTCTCTGAAGATACCAACGGCGAGCCAATTTTGTGGGATCCCGAAGCGGCATGGCTCAAGGCGTGGCAGCCCTCGCCGTTGAAAGCCAGCGTTCTGCCCAGCACCACAATTGGCGGCGACCTGCAAGATCGTGAAATCTTGGACGGAACCAACGCCTTGGCACCAACCACCGACATGCTGGCGGCGCTTCGGGAAGCCTATCAGGCCGACGCTTTGCTCTATGCCAATGCGCGCGAGCTGACAGGAAGTGGCGAGGATATTGCCCGCCTGGAAGTCATTCTTCGTCAGGATGGAGATTTGCCGACCTTGCCGAGCCAGGTCGTGACCTGTGAGCGCCAAGCCAATGAAGCCGCCCGGGTCTTTTATCGCCGCTGCGCGAGCCAAGTTGCCGCGCTGGTGCTTGAGGCATGGAAGAATGAGAACAGCCAGTCCGCTTTGGCCGAACAGCGCGAGGAGATCCCAACCGGGCAGATCCAGCGAATCCCAGTGTTCGCGCTGGTGTTGGACCCGAGTGGCTTTGCGTTTATGCAACAAAAGGTCTTGCAGGCTCCGAACGTGCGCGCCCTGTCATTGATTGAACAGCGCCAGAACGGGGCGATTGCCAATCTAGATTTCGTCGGTCAAGTTACTGAAATTGTGCAGCAATTGCCGCAAGCGGGCGTAAATATCTTCCGCGATCAAGGTGTGATTTATCTGCAATTCAATGGCCGCTAGTTCATGGCAGACAAACCGAGCTCAAACGGCAGCGAAGATGACCGCGAAAAGGAGCGGGGATCGCGCGCCATAGATGCGGTGCCCGCGCAGCAGCTGCGTTTGCCGCTGCAGCCCGGCCAAGAGCTGGAGTTGGAGGACCTGGCAAGATCTGAGCACAACCAAAAGGCTTTTGCGCTGATCGAGGGTTGGCCAGAGGCCTGGCCTCTGCCTTGGGCGGCGCTTTGGGGGCCCGAAGCGAGCGGCAAGTCGGTCCTCGCGCGGTTTTGGGCTAGAGGCTGTGGGGCAAGGATTTTGACGCCAGATGCGCTGATCTCGGGCGCCATGGGCCGCCAGCTTAGCCATTGTGTTTTGGACTTAGGCGACTTAGAGCGCCTGCCTCAGGCCGCTGAAGAGCCCCTGTTTCACCTGATGAACAACCTGCGTGCGTCTGGCTTCAGTTTGCTGCTGGTGGCCCGACAGGCTCCGGCGCGCTGGCCCGTGGCGCTGGCGGATTTGGCGTCGCGCTTGCGGGCGGTGTTGGCGGTTGAAATTGGCGAAGGCGATCAGGCCTTTATGGAATTGTTGCTGGTCGCCCTTGCCGCGCAATACGAATTGGAAATGCGCCCGGATGCGCGTGCTTACTTGGTCCAGCGCTTGCCGCGTAGAGCGGCGGCCTGCTTGGCGTTGATCCAAATATTGGCGCAACAGGCCTCGATCATTACGGTGCCCCAAGCGCGTTCTGCCTTGCAGGCCTTGGTGGGATCGCAGGACTAGCGAGATTGGCGGCGCACGTGGCAGGTGATGGTTCGTCGTGGCGGCTGCAATCCTGCCTGGTACAAATGCGATGAAGGCTGACACAAAGGTTTAGGGCAACATGCCTTGCCGCTCTCGCTGATTGTTTTTGACGCATATCCTTGCTGGAAAGCGCTGCACTTATCTCGCGGTTTGCTCGCGGCTTGCTTGTCTTATGGATTTGGCAGGCTTCCGAGGGATTGGAAGCCACTGCACGCCACGCCATTTA
>JAUIHE010000159.1 GCA_030432195.1 Alphaproteobacteria bacterium | reverse complement strand
TTTTCCATGGTGAAGTAAGGGTGGAAAGACATAGTGTCCTGCGGACCCTTCATGTCGATACCCAGCGGGTTGTTCGAACCAACCTGGTGCAGCGCCAGAACGTGCAGACCAACAACGGCCAACAGAACGAACGGCAGCAAGAAGTGCAGCACGAAGAAACGGTTGAGGGTCGGGTTATCAACCGAGAAACCGCCCCAAAGCCACGTCACCAGTGTATCGCCGACAACCGGAATGGCCGAGAACAGGTTGGTAATAACGGTCACGCCCCAGAAAGACATGTTACCCCAAACCAATGAGTAGCCCATGAAAGCAATCGCCATCATCAGAACCAGGATGACAACACCCAAGATCCACAGCACTTCGCGCTCGCCCTTGTAAGAGCCGTAATAAATACCGCGGAAGATGTGAATGTAGACAGCAATGAAGAAGAAGGAGGCGCCGTTCATGTGCAGGTAGCGCAGCAACCAGCCATAGTTCACGTCGCGCATGATGCGTTCGACCGAGTCAAAGGCGTGCAGAGTTGACGGGTTGTACTGCATGGCCAGGATCAGACCGGTCAGGATCATCAGACCCATCAGCAGACCCGCAATCGCGCCAAAGTTCCAGAAGTAGTTCAGGTTGCGCGGTGTCGGGTAGTGGTTGAAGAAGTGATCAGCGGGCGAAATGATAGGCAGGCGCTTTTCCAGCCAGCCTGCAAAGCCCTTATATTGGTTGGCTTGTGACATGGATTGTTCTTCCTTTAGCCGATCTTAATGTTGGTATCTGACAAGAATTCATACTCGGGCACCTGCAAGTTCGCGGGCGCAGGGCCTTTGCGGATACGGCCAGAGATGTCGTAGTGCGAGCCATGGCAGGGGCAATACCAACCGCCGAAATCACCGCGAACGTCGGCTTCTTTTTGACCCTTGGGGATACAGCCCAAATGGGTACAAACACCAACAACCACCAGGTATTCTTCTTTACCTTCAATCGTGCGTTCTGCGTCGGTCTGCGGATCTTTCAACGCGCTCAAAGCAACGCCACGCGCGTCATCAATCTGCGCGGCGGTCCGGCGGCGGATGAAGACGGGCTTACCGCGCCACATGGCCGTAATGGCCTGGCCAGGCTCCAGTGAGGCAATGTCCACTTCGATAGACGCCAAGGCCAAAACGTCGGCCGAAGGGGTCAGCGAGCTAAGAATGCCCAGGGTACCCGCAACGGTACCAACGCCCAGGGTGACATAGGCGCTGAGCGCGAGAAAATCGCGTTTTGTTTCGTCTTGTACTTGTTCGGCCATGCTCTCTTCCTCTAAACCAAAGGCCCGAGCCCGACGCTCGACCCCTGGAGGCAAAATACAGGTTTTGACTTAGGCTCCTCTATAACCCCATGACAGGCAGTTGCCGCAAGGCCAATTGGGAGACATAGTGACGCAAAGAACCCAAGTTGACGGAGCAATCCACCGTTTTTTGCCGTCCGCAGCCCTGCAAGCCTCAAACTGGCTTCTGAACTGCGACCGCCTGCCTCATAATATTCAAAAAACCGAATGAATCCTGTGCCCAAGCCCCTGTCAATAGCGCTCTATCAACCCGACATTCCACAGAATACCGGTGCTATCATGCGGCTTAGCGCCTGCTTTGGTCTCGAATTGCACATCATTGAGCCCTGCGGATTCTTGCTAGACGATCGCCGCATCCGCAAAGCGGGCCTCGATTACAGCGAAGGCTTGGACTACCACCGGCATGCATCCTGGGCCGCTTTTCTTGAGGCCGACGTGGGGCGCTTGGTCTTGGCGACTACCAAGGCCAGCCAGCCGCTTAGTGACGTTTGCTTTCAAACCGGCGATGTCATTGTGATGGGGCGCGAATCGGCCGGAGTACCGGATGCCGTGGCCGAGCGCGCCGATCTACGGGTGCGCATCCCCATGCGTGACGGTCAACGCTCCTTGAACGTGGCCATGTCGGCGGGCATCTTGGCCGCCGAAGCCCTGCGTCAACTCAATTGGCCGGAATTGGGTTAAGGATCGGGTGAAATTTTTTCGGCAATACGAAAATTTTCCACAAACCTCTGGATGCTGGCGATGGAATACAGAAATACATTTTTAAAATGATATGTTGTATATCACAAATTTGTAACCGTGCGCCTTTGTGATTGCCAATCGAGTCACCTATGACTAGATTCCAATTTGTCACGGGTCGCCACACTTGCCTTTAGGCAGTGCTAAAAGGGCGGCCCTTTTTTATGCACTATTGTAAACCTCACACCAGCGCATACGAGCAAGTGATACACCTGCGAACGCGCGGGCTTTACGTCCAAAACGCGGCAAGTGCAGCTCAAAAAATCGAGCAAATCGGCTACGAGAGACTAAGGATCTACTTCCTTAGTCGGCGACATCTTAACGTCTCAGGCAAGCCTTTTCGACTTGGCACCACCTTTGATGATATTGCCGAGATTTACGAATGTGATCTGGAGCTGCGCCAACACTGTTTTGGGTCAGTTGGTAGATTTGAGATTCTCCTTCGAAACCAAATCTCGGAGGCACTGAGCGCGCGGCATGGAAGTCATCCCCACGACGACGCCAAAGCCTTTGCTTCAACTGACGCGCGTAACAAGTCGTACGAGGCTGTCTTGAAGATGTTCAACCAATCAAGCGATCCGCGCGCGCAGCATTATCGATGCTGCTACACCAGTCCAACGATACCGCCGATCTGGGTCCTCAAGGAATTCCTAACCTTCGGCCAGGCCTACCACCTATTCAAGGTCCTCTCGCCGACACTACAACAAGATATTGCTCACCGCTTCAGCGTCTGGTCTTGCGATGTCTTTACTTCTTGGATCGGATCCTTCCTAGATCTTCGCAATATTTGCGCCCATCATGATCGGCTGTTCAATCGCCATTTTCAAAAGCAACCTAAGAGGTTCAGGTCGCTGGGCACCCCGCAGGCGAAACCATACAGTCTCAAGGGCGTCGCTGAGTGCTTGGACCACTGCTTGCAAGCGCGCGGTCAAGCCGCCACTTTGGTGGCAGACCTGCAATCTGTTCTGAATTGTTGCGCTAAGATTCATCCAAGCGAAGCGGGCTTTTAGTTGCTATAGAAGGCTGGCAAACTTAAGCTTTGAGGTCAGGCCCAAGACCGGGAGTGAGACGTGAGTATGGATTTTGAAACGGTCAGCGCCGAAGATTTTGGCGCGAGCCTGCGCGGACTGGGCCTCAATCTGTTGGTCCGCGACGTGCGCTGCACCGCTGATTTCTTGCAAACCGTGTTTGGCATGCAAGCCCACCGCCTCAGCGCCGATTTTGCCATCATGACCTACGGCGACGGTCCGTCGCAGCAGGTCTTTCAGCTTCATGCGGACGCCACCTATGGCGCTAATCCCTTGCTGGCCATCCTGCCCGAAGCCGGACCGCGTGGCGCTGGCCTAGAAATTCGCCTCTATGACAGCGACCCAGAGCAGGCGGTTGCCTGCTTGGCCGCTCTGCCGACTGAACAGCGCGACGCCCTGACGGTTTTGCAAGATCCTAGCGACAAGCCCCACGGCCTGCGCGAGGCCTATATCTTGGATTTCGACGGCTATGCTTGGGTACCATCACGCCCGCTGCGTTAGGCCACGTCCCCTTTCGGCGCGTTCACAGCACCAGCGGGCCTATCGCCGCCGGGCCTTTGGCCAGCGACATTAGGGCGCGACGCCCGCTGCCCCCTAGCCTTTGCAGCGCTTTTGCAGTCCAATGCCCGCCACTTTATGCCTGCCTATTATCGCAGGCCCAATAACCAGCCTAGCGAAGCAAAACGAGGAGGCCTTCCGATGGACCTGCATAGCGATCCTGTCTGGCAAGAAAGAAAGACCCGCGCTGCGGCCTGGTTTGAGCGCCTGCGCGATGATATCTGCTCGGCTTTTGAGGCCATCGAACAAGACCTGGAATCAGCGCAAAGCGACCCCGCCCCTACCCGCACAGAGGCCGGCACGTTTGAGCGAAAGACCTGGAGGCGGCCCACCAAAGACGGCACCCAAGGCGGCGGCGGCACCATGTCGATCATGGAAGGCCGGGTCTTTGAAAAAGTCGGGGTCAACATCTCGGTCGTCGAGGGCAAGTTTTCCCCCGAATTCGCCGCCAGCATTCCTGGTGCCAACGAAGATCCGCGCTTTTGGGCCTCGGGCGTTTCCTTGGTGGCTCACATGCAGTCGCCCTTGGTCCCGGCGGTTCATATGAACACCCGCATGATCGTGACGACACAAGGCTGGTTCGGCGGCGGCGCCGATTTGACGCCCATGCGTATCAGGGAAGAAGACAGCCAAGCCTTTCACGCAGGGCTGCAAGCGGCCTGTGACCGCCACGATGAAGCCTACTACCCCAAATTCAAAAAGTGGTGCGATGATTACTTCTTCTTGCACCACCGCAAAGAGCCGCGCGGCATCGGCGGCATTTTCTATGATCAGCACAATACGGGCGATTGGGAGGCTGATTTTGCCTTCACCCAAGACGTTGGTCGCGCCTTCCTATCCAGCTATGAGCCGATCGTGCGCGCGCACATGAACAAGCCCTGGACCCACGACGACCGTGAACATCAGCTGGTTCGCCGGGGTCGATACGTCGAATATAACTTGCTGCACGACCGCGGCACGCTGTTCGGTCTAAAGACCGGCGGCAATATCGACGCCATCCTTATGTCCATGCCGCCTGTAGTCAAATGGCCATCACCGCTATCGGATATCAGCGGCGAGATTGCCTGAGCGATCTGCTTTGATTTTAAGTTGACGCCAAAGCAAAAAAGGCGAGCCGCTCGGCCCGCCTTTTCTTGTTTTCAGCACTGCAGCGCTTTTACTGCGGCAAAGGAATATCGTTGATCGTGCTCTCGCCTGCCGGGTCCAATACGATGTCATAGATCAGCTTGTCGCCATCGGGACGGGCCATGCCGCGCGCCATGCCCAGACCCAGCAACATACCAGAAATGCCGCTTTGGATCTCTGGGTTCTCTGTCTCGGCAACCAACTGCTGCATACGGGTCATCAGACCGTCAAAACCGGTCACTTCAATGTGCGCCTTGGCCTTAGCGGGGAAGATTTCAGCCGCCGGATCATCGGCTGCCAGCATTTCCAAATCCATGCGACCCGTGATAGCGACATCATAGTCCTGAGACTTCACGCCCAAATCGATGTTGAACGCCAAGGCGTTCTGGCGCACCACTTCAGCAATCTCTGGCAACAGAGTTTCCATGGCCTCATCGCCATCATCGCTCGACAGAGAGATTTGGACAACGCGGTCCATGCCGATATCGGTCGCAAACAAGCTGAGTGACGGATAATCCAGGCTCACGCCAAGGTTTACATCGCTAGGCAAGACGCTTGCGGGCAGGCCGGTCATCGCCGAGACGATCGGCACTTGCAGATCTTCTAACCCGATAGACAAACCGCTCCGCACCAAATCATCAGCGGGGATGCCAGCATCCAGGCCATAGCTCAACGCGCCCAGCGTGAAGAGTGGGCCCATGGCGCTGCTCATGACATTTACGTCTTGAACACCCACTTCCGCGCTCAAGCCACCCAAGCCTGCGATCAGGTCTTCGAAGGCCTTAAAATCAACCGCCATGGGATTGTCGTTGCCGGTCTCGATGAGGCGCACCAAGGCGGCTTCCAACAAAGCCAAATCCATGTCGATAATCTTGATAGCGCTCGTAGCGCCACCGACGCGAAGCTCACCATTGGCGAGTGCTTCTTTGTCCGAGGTAAGACGTGCAAAGGTGCTGCCCGACTGGCTCTCAATGCTGCCCGACAGCATGCCGTCCTCGTTGCGAAACTCAGCCACTGCGTTTTGCGTGTCGGTTGTCATTTCCGCGTTGAACTCGGGGCTAGACATGGTCTGGCTCTGTTCACCGGTCTTGATGGTCCCGGATAGCGAGCGATAGTCGGCAAACATGCTGTCAACCAAATCCAGCAGCCAGGCTTTGCGCAACTCAGCATCTTCGCCAAGCTGTGGGCCAAAGACAAAGGCGTCTGCGATCGCTTGGAACGGCGCGAAGTTGCCCATGGGGCCGTCCAACTCCAGCACATAGCGGTAGTTGGTCTCGCCCATCTTCATGGTCTGTGACATGTCGGCGGGCAGATCTGGACCTTCAGCGTTGCCGTCCATCAAGAAGCTGAAGGGCTTCATGATCATTTCACCGGCTTGCTTTTTGGTCAGCGCATCAAAAGGCTCGCTGATAATTTCAAAGCCGCCGAAGTCCACTTCAAGCGCCGAGCCCAGCCGCAGGCCAAAACCGCCGACAACGAAATTGCCGTCAAGGTAGTCTTGCTGGCTGCGCGACCAAGTCCCGCTCCAGCCGCTGCCATTGATGCTGAGCGGGAGATCGTCGAGCTTGAACTCCAGTGGCCCATCGAATTTGGCGCCGCTGACCCGCCAGGTATCGTCGCTGATTTCGGTCACGCTATAGTGCAGGGTCGGCAATGCCTGGCCCGCGATATAGCCGCCCTGGATCGTTACCTCAAAGGGACCATCGCCCGAAACCGAGATATCAGCGCCCTTAACGCCGCCAATCATGGATAGGCCGAAGGGCAGCTCCATCGAGGCCACCACTTCCTCGCGCAGCTCGTCTGCGGTCAGCGCCAGAGCAGCGTTGCCGGACAGAACCAAGGCTGACGCGCCCATAAAAAGACCCGCTGTGACGTGGTGCCAGGCGGGACGAGACGCAATTCGACGAAGGGCGCCTAAGGAAG
>JAUIHE010000158.1 GCA_030432195.1 Alphaproteobacteria bacterium | reverse complement strand
CCCGCGACCAGCTCCAGCCGCACCGGCATCGAAGAGAGCGACCCCAGCTTCGGTATCGCGGTGCCGCCGGGCGACCACGACATCTACGTTCAGCCCGTTGCGCCCAAGGCCGAAGACGGTGAGACGCCGCTGGATTGCTCGCTCGTCCCGCAGGTGTTCCGGCGCACGCGCATCGAGGCGGGCGACGTGGCGCTCGACCTGCCGATGATCGCACCCAGCACCCTGAAGGTCAGCATCCCCTGGCCGCCGCCGAGCGAGCCGGACACTGCCACGCTCGAGTCGCTCGATGGCTGGATCGCCGAGCTCATCGACCCACTCACCAAGGCCAAAGGGCATGGCGACACCGACACCATAGAGGCGGCTGGGCGACTCGATTGCCGGGTGCTTTGAAAAACGAGCGACCACCTCTGTGACAAAGCCAAAGACCACCGCAACGGTGGGATAGTCATAGACGACTTCTTCGTTGGCCAGCGGCTCGCCCGCGAAATCAATAAGCTGCACTTCGGTCGAGCGGCGGCCAATCTTGACCCCGATGGCATAGGCGCCGGAAGGATTGATCGCGATGGGAACGGAGGGTTGGCCTACTTTGCCTTTTTGACGCTTGCCCTTGGCCAACAAGCCCTCGCCAATCAAGCGGTTGATAATGACCGAGATGGTCTGCGGCGTCAGGCTAGTCATGCGGGCGATTTCTGCCTTGGGCAGCGCCCCAGCACGGCGGATCAATTGCAGGATCAAACGCTCGTTATACTGACGAACGCCGCCCTGGCTGCCGCCTTGGGTCAGGCGATCATCAATGCTGTCTGCAATTCGGTCATGTATGGCCATGCTTGCGGCTCTCGCTTCGGTATGGTCTTCAATAATAAATCCGCGCCGCTCTGCTTGCCTTCAACAGGGACTGCGCGCCGCTCGCCAGATGAGGCCGGCTAGATATAGCTGGCGTTTTCATGCACGCCTTGATTGTCCACACCGGTAATCATGGCAACGATTTCGTTGGGCTCGGTGTCTTTGACCAGGCGGTTGCCAACGATGCGCCCTTGCCGAAAGACCCAAATACGATCCACCAAATTGAAGACCTGGCGCAGGTTGTGCGAGATGATGATGACCGGGGTTCCCTTTTCTTTGAGGCCGCGGACGATACCTTCGACGCGGGTCGTCTCCTGGATGCCCAGGGCGGCGGTGGGTTCGTCCAAGATGATGAGCTTGGCGCCCCAGCCGGTGGCTCGGGTAATGGCCACGCATTGGCGCTGGCCACCCGACATGCCCGCCATTGTTCCGTCGATGTCGGGAATTTTTACGCCGGTATTTTCCAACAACTCGGCGGCTTTGGCACGCATGGAGCCTTTTTTGAGCCAGGAGAGCGGCCCTAGATTTACCGCGATATCTTCGCGCCCCAAGTAGATGTTGGCGGTGACGTTCAAATGATCGGCCAGCGCCAAATTTTGATACACCGTCTCGATCCCGGCGCTGCGGGCATCCATCGGCGCTTTGAACTGTACGGGTTGACCGTCAAAGATGATGTCACCCGCAGTTGGAATTTCGACGCCGGTGATATTTCGCACGAAAGTGGATTTACCGGCACCGTTGTCGCCAACGATCGCAATATGTTCACCAGGCTCCAAGAAGAAGTCCGCGTCATTGAGGGCATGCACGCCACCGTAATGCTTAGTTAAGCCTTTAGTTTCAAGGATATAATCAGACATGTGAGATGCTTTCTCGCGTATGCGATGCGTGTTGCACCGTGGGCTATACAAGGGGAGGGCAGGCCTAACCCCGCTAGGAATAACGCAGAATTAGGCAGATAAAAATCTTTTCGTCAATAGATAAATCAAATGGATTTATTTATTGACAGAGCGAAAAAGCTCTGGCATTGGGGGAGGGCAGTCGCAATCCGACGCCACACCTATTTATCTATCGGTTACCTTTTGGGAGGGTTCCTCATGAAGAAGTTTGCTACCGCCGTTGCTGTCTTGGCGCTGATGTCAGGCACCGCAATGGCTCAATCTGTTAAGATCGGCTACATCACGAAGTCAGCCACCAACGCGGGCTGGATGATGATCAACGGCGGCGCCGCTGATGCAGCCTCTGACGACGGCGCTATTGAGCTGGTCACGGTTGGCCCCGCTTTCCAAGGCGATCTGTCTTCGCAATTGGAAGTGTTCGAAAACCTGGTCGCACAGGGTGTTGACGCGATTGCCATCGCCCCGGTTGATTCCGCCGGCGTCGCCGATGCGGTTGCGGGCGCTCTGGCTGCTGGTACCCCTGTCGTAGCGGTCGATACTGGCGTTGTTGGCGCCGACGTGACGTCTTTTGTCGCCACCGACAATCTGGCGGTTGCCACCATTCAGGGCGAAGTCGCTTGCGGTCTGGTCAATAACGGCGACAAGGTCATTTACGTTACCGGCAACCAAGCGCAGTCAACCGGCCAAGAGCGTCGTGATGGCTTCTACGCTGGCTTTGAAAAGGCGTGTGGCGATTCAGAAGTCTTGGTCGTACCGACCGAGTGGAACTCTCAACAAGCCCAAGAAGGCGTTGAAGCGGTACTGAACGCCAACTCCGACGTGAAAATGGTCGTCAATGCGTGGGACGGTGGCACTATGGGTGCCAAGGCTGCCCTCGAAAACCTAGGCTACAGTGCGGGCGATGTGAAGCTTGTCGGCTTCGACGGTGCGGGTGACGCTATTGTCGCCATGGACGAAGGTTGGGTGCACGCCGACACCGCTCAGATGCTGGCCAAAATGGGCTACGAAGGCATCAAGGCGGCCGCGGCAGCTGCACGTGGCCAGATGGTCGAAGGTCGTATCGACACCGGTACCTTCCTGGTCACACCTGAGACCTCTGCCGAATACAAAGCTTTGATCGGTATGTAAGCTCTCCCTGACTGGGGTGCGGCGTTTGACACCTGTCGCCGCACCCTCGTTTTTCAACTTTAGCCAATACCTCCTCGGGTTGCCCCCTGTCCGCAAGGCAGCCCATTTTTTTACCCAAAATTCGCGCTAGCCATAGCATCGACAAAGCCCCAAGGCGCCCAAGTCGTACTTGGTTGTTGGCTGCCCGCGCGCTCTGGGAAGGTCCGAAAAATGTCAAGTTCACAATCAAACAATGATGTTTCACCCTCCGCAGCTCCAGCAAATGCGCGCGCTGCGGCCCCCTCGGATGCGGGCGCAAAAGCGATGCGCTGGGTCGTCCGCTTCTTTAGTGCCGAATGGTCAGGCGCGCTGCTGGCCGTCGTTCTGATGGCGATTAGTATCGAGGTCTTTACGGCTGGCAAGCCCTTCTTCCACCCCTCGAATCTGTTGACTATCTTTAACAATGCGGCCGCGCTTGGCATCGTTGCGGCTGGTATGACGCTGGTGATATTGACCGCCGGCATTGACCTGTCGGTCGGCTCGCTTATGGGCATGAGCGCGGCGCTGGTCGGTTATGTCGCCTCCTATTGGGGCTTTGATCCCGTGCTGTCGATCCTGTTCGGCATCGCCATGGGGTGCGCGGTGGGCCTGTTGCATGGCTCGCTGGTCGCGCAATTTGGCATGCCCGCCTTCATCGTCACGTTGGCTGGCCTTTCGATTTGGCGCGGCACGGGGCACCTGTCGACCGGCGCGCAGGCCACGCCCAAGCTGGACGACGTGTTTAACTATTTCGGACGTTTCAATCCTTTCAGCCCAATTCGCCAGGCTTACAAAGCCGACACCTTGCCGGATTGGTTGAGCTGGCTGGGCGCCCTGGTCGACAGCCAATGGCTTGATTGGTTGCGGACCTTTCAAATGTCGACCGTCATTCTGTTCAGTTTCTATATCGTGCTGGCAATTTTGATGTCCAATACCAAGCTTGGCCTCTATGTATACGCGATCGGCTCCAATGAAAAAGGGTCGCGCCAGGCAGGCATCAACGTCAAGCTATACAAGATCTTGGCCTACGTCTTTTGCTCGTTTTGTGCGGCGTTCGCGGCCATCTTGTTCCTGGGTCGCGCGCCCTACGCCAAGTCCGACTACGGGATGATGTGGGAGCTGGACGCGATCGCCGCGGTGGTCATCGGCGGCACCTCATTGTTCGGCGGCCGCGGTTCTATCTGGGGGACGCTGCTGGGCGTGCTGTTGCTCAAGCTGATTAACAACGGCCTGACCTTGGCGCAGCTCAATACCTTCTGGCAGATGATTGTCACGGGCCTGATCATTCTGATCGCGGTCGGGTTGGACATCGTGCGTCAGAACAAGAACCCGCTGCGGGTGCGGCAAATGTTGATCGCGGCGGCGGCGGCACTGGCTTTCTTTGCCTTCGTGACACCGGGATCAAAGGTCGTGAGCTCTTGGATCGTTCACACCGAGCACAAGGCCACCGTCGCGCTACAAGAAGAGCTGGCGCCCCAGTTCAAGCAACCAGCGCCCAAGCAAATGCAACGGTTGCAGACCCCTGAGACCTTGCAGACCTATGCGGACGCTGCCCAAGACTCAGCGCTGCCTGCGATGCTGTTTGGCGCGCTCAGCCTGGGAGCGGTGATCATGGTCTTCCTCGCCGCGCCGATCCTTATCTATGGCCTGATGGCCGCCTATGGTGTGGCGCTCGTCCTGGCCTTGGCGCTAGGTCTAGGAACGGTTGCGCCCTTCCTTGTGCTCGCCATGGTGCTGCTCGCGGGCACCATGGTGGTCGATCCCTTGTTCAGGCGTGCGGCTAGCCTGCGCTAGCTTGGTCGATCAAGTTAGTCCATATTTGAAAAGGCGCGGTGACCAGTAGGTGGCCGCGTTTTTTCTTTGGCCCCGGAGCCCTGCCGCCCGTTTTTGCGCAGCCCCGGTACGTCGCGGCAAAACCAAGCGCATCGGGCCAGGCTGCTGCCAATATGTATATAAGTTGGCTAAATTGCGTATATATCTTGACAAGATTGTCCATATATATTCACGCTTGAGTAGAGCGTGAGAATCAAAAGCATATAAGCGCTACAATTATGAACAAACGGACTTCTCCATAGTCGGCTAGAAACGACCGGAGACTTAAGGGGTGCGCCATGGCAAAGTGGCAAGTGTTCGAGCAACGGGCGCACAGAGCGCTTTGCAGGCTTGGATCCATCAGACAGGACAGTCTTGGCGAGCGGGACCACCGCTTGGCCGGAGCGATCGCGCGCCCTTTATGCAGGCTACGCCAGCCCCGCTTTGAAGGCACGGGCCTGTGATGCGTCTTCATTATCCACGCGCACCTCAGGTTCCGCGCTGCCGCTCCAAACCATCCAGTCTCGGCTTTATGAGCAAAGCCAGCCTCATAGACATCCGCGCCTTGCCGGTCCTGCGAAGACGACGATCGGTTGGGCACAGGCTGAGGCCGATACCAACAGATATAACAACCGGTTCCCAGTGCTGAAGCCGCGTCGCTCCATTCTGTGCCAGGCGATGGATCGACGTGTTTTGAACCTCCTATCTTCTCGTTTTGCGGTCACTGCGGCGCGGCGTTCAAACAATATGGGCCACTAAAGGGTTTTCTAATGTTCCGGTCATGTGTCCTGCGATCTCTGCTGGTCTTGGTCTTTAGCACCGCTCCGTTTGCCGCCTCTGCACTTACGCCTACAACCGCGAACTGCATGATTGCGCACAGCATGAACGACGCTGGTGGGGAGAGTTACGATCCTATCGTCTCGGTGGGGCTCGTCGGTATGGACCCGGGGGGGTGCTGGAGTTTTTCTGGCGTCAATATGGGTATGTATGGGCCGGCAACTATCTGGTTCTCCAATGAAGGTATTCTCATAGTTAATAACGTCAACGAGTCGTATACCACTGCCATCCGGGGCGTGTCTGTGCTTTGGACGTCCGGGGGAGGGGCTAATCTCGTGGGTGTGCGTGCCGGCGGCGGGCTCGTGGGTGAGAATGCGCATTTGCGCGGTTCAAGTCCAATTCCAGGTACGACCGGCTCCGACGCCTTTAGTAGCTATGTCACGTGGGAATACATGGGGGTTGGTTACTATGCCCTTGTCTCGCGGGCCGCGGGGAGTACGAACGTCACCGTAGGCCCGGTTGGGGTAGGGGCGCCCTATGACCCGCCGGTTCTCGGTTCTTTTGTGCGCACGACGCCGACGGCCTCACCAGGGATTGAGGCCGAGGCGACCTTTACCGTGACGTTCAACGAGCCGGTGCAAAATGTCGATGACACCGACTTTGTATCGACTAAGGGGAGCGTTAGCGTTGCAGGCAGTGGCGATACCTACACGGTGACGGTATCGGGACTCGCTGAAGGCGAGACAGCGACGCTGAGCTTTGCGGGCAGCCAAGACATCACCGATATGTTTGGCAACGCGCTTTCCACGCCGACCACCACAGCCAGCTACGCGCGAGGCACAACCCAGACCGATCAGCAGGCTATTGGCCGTGCCGCCAGCCTGATCGCGGGCGATATCATGCGCAGAACTGCGGAGTCTTTGTATTCCGCGCGCCTTGCCTATCGCTTTAGTGGTCAGGGCAATGGCCGCTTTAACCCGCTAACAGAGCCAGGCGTCGCTGGTTGGACCACGCTTGATTCAGACAATATGATCGGGCAGCTCACCGCATATGAAGAGCGGCGCAACGCCGCCAAGCTTGAGGGCCTGTCGCCAGAGACCCTGGCCTTGGCCAGCGACATGATCGACTTCAAGTCAGCCGTCGATCCTCTGGATTTTTATGTTGCAGGCGGCTGGGGCGATCTGAGTGGCACCGGCGCCGCGGGCTATGACGGCCAGGCCTCCTACACCACCATCGGCGTTGACTACATGGCC
>JAUIHE010000157.1 GCA_030432195.1 Alphaproteobacteria bacterium | reverse complement strand
ACTCGAGAACGGTCCTGCAATAGACCCAGCATTTCACGATCCAACCGCCGCCACTGCTCGCCATAAATGGCGTGGCGTGCAGTGGCTTCCAATCCCTCGGAAGCCTGCCAAATCCATAAGACAAGCATTTTCCTTGCCCACAGTAGGGCCCACAGTAGGGCCCACAGCAAGCCTCTCAGAAGGGCGCGTTTCGGCGTTTGTCGGGGCAGGGCTCAAACCGGGAAAGATCCGGTGGCGCCAAAGCCGCCCCACCGGGTTGCCCCACCCCTCAGGCCTTGGCTGTGCTGCGACCCTTCCGGGCCTTGACAGGCGCAGTACGCAAAAGCTAGCAACGGCCTGATAGTTAAGCCATAATCGCACCCGCCACCTGAGCGCACAACTGGCGACCGCGCGCGAAGATCGGGGCAAGGCTTTGATGACCAGCCGTGCGTCCAACCGGGGGCGCAAATCACACCGACAACACCGCTTGCGCTGGGTCGCTTGAATGCATGCAGCGCCCAGGGTCGGACTATGGGAGGGGACACGCGATGGAGACTAACCCCAACTTGAGCCCCGAGGCCTCAGAGGCGGTTGTTCTTGACCCCCAAAATGCTGTCTTGGCGCCGATTGAGCAAGCACCGGCCGAACTGGTCATTCCCGATTTGCGCGCCGCCATAAAGGCCGGCGATGTTGCAGCCCTTGAGGCCATCCGCAGCGAGCTGCACCCCGCGGATATCGCCGACTCTCTCGAATACTTGAGCCGTGACGAACGCCTGTCGCTGTTCTTGACCCAGCCCAGCTATATCCACTCTGATATTCTGACCGAGCTCGAAGAGTCGGTGCGCCAAGAACTATTGCCGCAGCTCCCGCCGCAGCGCGTTGCGCGTGCGCTGATCGAGCTGGATTCAGACGACCAGATCGACATGATCGAGGATCTGGAGGACGACGAAAAAGAACAGATCTTGGCGGCAATCCCGCTTGCAGAGCGCCGCCGTCTCATCAAGTCGCTGACCTTCCCAGAATATTCGGTTGGCCGTTTGATGGCGCGCGGCTTTGTGGCGCTGCCTCAAAACTGGAGCGTTGGCCAAGCGATTGACTACATGCGCGCTTCGGCAAATCTGCCGGACGACTTTTATGATCTCTATTTGACCGACAGCGCATTCCACCCAACGGGCAAGCTGCCGCTCGCACGATTGCTGCGTGAGCGCCGCGACAGCAAGTTGTGTGATATATGCGAAGCCGACTTTCAGACCTACGCTCCTGACGAAGACCAGGAAGAGCTAGCCTACCAGTTTCGCAAGTATTCCTTAATGACCGCGCCTGTGGTGGACGGGGAGACGGGCCGATTGATCGGTATCGTAACGGCCGATGACGTGATCGACGTAATCGACGAAGAAGCCGAAGACGACATGCTGAAACTTGCGGGCTTGTCGGGTGACAGCGACGTGTTTGCAAGTTCACTCAATACCGCGCGCACGCGCTTTGCTTGGCTGCTGGTCAACTTGGGAACGGCGGTCTTGGCATCGGGGGTAATCGCTCTATTCGAAGCGTCGATACAGTCCCTTGTTGCGTTGGCGGTCCTCATGCCGATCGTGGCCTCCATGGGCGGCAATGCCGGAACCCAAACGCTGACAGTCGTGGTGCGCGCGCTGGCAACCAAGGACATCACCAGTGCTACCCAATGGCGCTTTTTGATGAAGGAGCTGACGGTCGGGATCATCAACGGCCTGGCCTTTGCAGTGATCGCTGCGGGCTTTACTTACGCTTGGAAGCAAGACCTTGGGCTATCGCTCGTCATCGCAATCGCGATGATTGCCAACCTTTTGATTGCCGCCTTCAGCGGTACGCTCATTCCCTTAGTGCTGGAACGCTTGCGCATCGACCCTGCCAATGCCTCGGGGGTCTTCCTTACGACCGTTACAGACGTAATCGGCTTTTTGGCTTTCTTGGGTCTGGCCTCGGCGTTCTTACTGTAGCGCGCGACTCCCGTCCGTGCTCCACCGTTATTTTGAAAGGCTTTCAAAGCGCTTTGATGGCGTGGCGCCAAATTCGCGCCGTGATAACTATTTGATATTGTGAATGTTGTCTTTTGCAGCGCTTGTCCGCTCGCAAAGTCATTTACCTTGGGTTCAAAGCGCTATAAAAGGGCCTCTCAACTTCATTCATTGAGATTTGTCATGACTGCTTGGTGGCACAACGCCCTTATTTATCAGGTATATCCCCGCTCCTTCAATGACAGCAACGGCGACGGCCTGGGCGATCTTCCGGGCATTACCGCCAAACTGGATTACATCGCCGATTTGGGCGCGGACGCCGTTTGGATCTCGCCGTTTTTCGCCTCGCCGCAAAAAGATTTCGGGTACGACGTGTCGGACTACCGCGCGATCCATCCCGATTATGGCACCATGGCGGACTTTGATGCCCTGCTTGAAGCTTGTCACGCACGCGGGCTCAAGCTGATGATCGATGTAGTGGCCTCGCATTGCTCAGATCAGCATGCATGGTTTCAGGAAAGCAGCCAGTCGCGCGACAATCCTAAAGCGGATTGGTTTGTGTGGGTGGATCCGAAGCCAGATGGCACCGCGCCTACCAACTGGCTGTCCTTCTTTGGGGGGCAGGCTTGGTCCTGGGAGCCGCGCCGCCAGCAGTACTATCTGCACAACTTTTTGAAAGAACAGCCCAACCTGAACTACGCCAACCCCGACGTAGTGGAGGCCATGTTGGACGTGGCACGCTTCTGGTTCGACAAAGGCGTCGATGGCTTTCGATTGGATGCCATTCATACCATGAAGGCGGACCGCGAGCTGATCGATAACCTACCGGTAGAAGATTTTGTGCTGGGCGAGATGCCACAGGACAAGCAACCCTTCTTCCGTCAGCGTCATGACACGGGCCAGCTCAATCAGCCGGCGATTCAGAACTTCACTCAACGTCTACGCGCGCTGGCGGATACCTACGGCGACCGCTACCTGATGGGTGAAGTTCATGGCGAAGACTACATGGCGGTTTCGGACACCTTCACCCAACCCGGGCGCTTGCACGCGACCTATAATTTCGGTCTGTTGAGCTGGCATGGCCTGACCCCTGACGAGATCGGCGAGGCGCTCGGCCAGGCGCATCGTCATTTCGGTGCCAGCCAACGCCTGACCTTTGCGCTTTCAAATCACGATGTACCGCGATCGGTCTCGCGAATGGCCTTGGCCAACAAGGTTGCGCTGGAAGACCAAGCGGACTTGCAGGTTATGCTGACGCAAATGCAAACGGCTCTCTTCAGCTCCAACTGTCTCTATCAGGGCGAGGAATTGGGGTTTGAGGACAGCGATCAGTTGGCGCGCGAGGATCTGCAAGACCCTTGGGGGATCGAGTTCTACCCGGCCTTCATGGGCCGCGATACCTGCCGAACGCCCATGGCTTGGCAATCAACGGCGGACAATGGCGGTTTTTCAACCGGGAAACCGTGGCTGCCGATCAATGGACGCCATCAAGCCAAAGCGGCCGATACCCAGGTTGGTCGCCAGGGATCGATCTTTGAGCGTACCAAAGCGCACCTGGCGTGGCGCAAGCTACAGCCTGCCTTGTTGGAGGGCGATTTCGACATGATGGAAGGGCCCGAAGGAACCCTTGTCTTCAAGCGCGGCTGCGCCAAGCAAACGCTGATCTGTGCCTTCAATTTCAACGCCAGCGCCGTTACGGTGGAAGGTCAAACTGTGGCGCCTTATGGCGCTGCCTTTATCGAGGCCGCCTAGAACCCAGTGCCCGAGGCTGCCAATAAGGCAGTTTTGGGGCAATTGCGATTGTGGTTTGATTCTGAGCGCTACTTGAGGTAGAGTTGTGGCATTTCAAAGATGACACTGGGAATTCGCCATGCGCTCAGTCGCGCTGCTTCTCGCATCAAGCATTTTACTCGTAGGGTGCCAAAATTCGGGCATCAAAGTTAACAATCCACTGGCAGACACCGCCATAGCGCGGAGTTTCAGTCAGGTGGTCAAACGCGACCCCGAAATGGCCCAGGTCGTTCAGAATCTTCGTGCGGCTGATTGGCGGTTGCAAGAAGGGGCTGAAGCTACCGCTTCGCGGGGCTACAAGGCTAAGCTGAAAGGGGTAAGTGAACCCGCGGCTTTTGCCTCTGAGCCGGGCCAGACGGGGGCAATCCTTGATTCCAGCACCCAGACAGCGGCGGCAGGTGACGCACAGTTCCTAGCGATGAACGGCGCCCTGGCCGCGCCGCCACGTTTCCGTGCTGAAACGGGCAGGGCGGTCACGCATTTCCGCGATGTGCTGGTAACAACTTCAGGCATGACGCTCTATACCTTCAGCGGCGACTTGAAGAATACGCCGCGCTGCGTTGATGAGTGCAACTTGCGTTTTCAACCCTACCTCGTTGAGCCCAACGCCCCAACTTACCGCGAATACGGTCACGCGCTGCGCCCTGAGGGCTACCAACAGTGGGCCGTGAAGGATCAGCCGCTCTATACCTACATCGGCGATGCCAAGCCAGGTGACCGCAATGCCGAGGGGCTGGAAAGCCGTTGGTATGCGGTGCCGTATCCCTTTGAGGGCGGTTCGCCGATTGTGGGTCTGGATGCTCACATGTCCGAAGCACCAGCCCTGGCCACGGCGCCCATCCTTCCCAGCCTTGCAAGCCCACCAGCTTTGGCGCCAGGCGCCGCTGCGGGTTCGCAACTGGGCACGGTAAACGCGATACCTGCCGGTTTCCCCGCGGGCACACAATTCTCACCCATTCCGCAGGCCAGCCCGGCTAGCGCACCTGTCGTGCCGGTTGCTCAGCAGAGCCAAGCGCCGACCACCCCTGTTCCGCCTTGGCCGCGTTCTGCCGATGGCCTGCCGGTGGCGCAGCCCTTCTACCAATAATTTTCCGCTAATCGTCGATTGGCGGCCCTTTCGAACAAAGCCCGGGTGACGTCAAACGCGCTCGGGCATTGTTTGCGTTTCCGTATGGCGGCACGCCGTCATCTTGGCCCGCAAAATTCCTTGGCCTATAAGCCGCATTCGGGTTAGCGGCAAGTTTCTTGCTTTCTATCAATAGCGTCACCAACGGAGCCAAACGGGAACAACGAGATGCGCGATTTACATATTCCAGGGCGCTCAGCGGTCTATGCCACGCGGGCAGCTGTATCGACCTCGCACCCATTGGCCAGCTCGGCCGCCTTGCAGGTATTGGGTGAGGGGGGGAATGCCATTGACGCCGCCATCACCGCCTGTGCGGTTCAGGCCGTGGTCGAACCCCAGTCAACGGGCATCGGTGGCGATTGCTTTGCTCTGCTCGCTCTCAACGGCCGCACACCGATTGTCGGCCTGAACGGGTCTGGCCGCGCGCCGCTGGCTGCTGATGCGCAAACGCTGTTGGATCAAGGCTTGACCCGCATTCCGCGCCGTTCTGCGCATGCCGTGACCTTGCCGGGCGCCATTGATGCCTGGAACCGCTTGCTTGAGGCGCACGGCACATGGAGCCTTGCGCGCTGTCTTGAACCGGCCATTGCCTATGCGCGGGACGGCTATATCATCGCCGACCGCGTAAACTTTGATTGGCGCGCGCAAGCCGCATTTTTGCGCGAGGATCCCGACACGGCGCGTATGCTGCTGGTGGCCGATGAGGCGCCGCAGGTCGGCAGCCGCATGCAGCACCCAGAGCTTGCCAAGACCCTAGAAACGATTGCCAGCCAAGGCGCCAGAGCCTTTTACGAAGGACCGCTAGCCGACACAATGGTCGCCTTTTTGCGCGAACGTGGCGGGCTGCACACCGCCCAGGATTTTGCGAGCGTTGAAGCCGACTGGGTGCAGCCCATTTCCACGGACTACAACGGCCGCCAAGTCTGGCAGATCCCCCCAAACGGGCAGGGCATGGTGGCCCTCATTATGCTCAACATTATTGAGGGTTTCGAAAACGAAGGGCTGGAGCCCTTGTCTCCGGTTCGCTTGCACCGCGAAATTGAGGCCGCGCGCTGGGCCTATGCGACGCGCGATCGCTATCTGGGGCAGGAAACAGAACTGCCGCTGGAATGGCTGCTCTCAAAGGACTACGCCGCCGAGTGCCGGGCGAAAATTGAAGACTTCAAAGCCAGCGACCCGCTGCCGCCGATTGATCCCGGCCACGCGGTTCACAAAGATACGGTCTACATTTCTGTGGTTGACGAGCAGCGCAATGCGGTCAGCCTCATCAATTCAACCTTCACGTCTTTTGGTTCAGGGCTCATTTGTCCGACAACCGGGGTCAATTTCCAGAACCGCGGGCAGTCGTTTAACCTGAAACCAGGCCATCCCAACGCGCTTGAGGGCGGCAAGCGGCCGATGCACACCATTATTCCCGGCATGGTTAGCCAGGGTGAGCGGGTCACCCACTGTTATGGCGTGATGGGAGGGCACTATCAGCCTTTGGGGCACTTGCATGTGCTGACCAATATGTTTGATTTCGGCATGGACCCCCAGCAAGCGCTTGATATCCCGCGCTTCATGGCGGCTGCTAGCGGACCCGTGGAGATTGAGCGCGGCATTCCCGAAGCTGCGCGCAAGGCGCTGGGCGATATCGGACACGAACTGAAGGAAGTGGAGATCCCGATCGGAGGCGGACAGGTGATTGAGATCAACCACGAGCGCGGCAGTCTGATCGCGGGCTCTGATCCCCGCAAGGATGGACAAGCGGTTGGGCTCTAGAGTATCCGTTAAGATCAAGGGCAGAATTTGCGGTTTTGTGCGACGATGGCGTTTGCGATGGTCAGCAGTTTTCTCATAACGGCTGTGATGGCAAC
>JAUIHE010000156.1 GCA_030432195.1 Alphaproteobacteria bacterium | reverse complement strand
GCAGGTGCTCCATTTCCTTATCCAGCATCTCACGCAGGCGGGTCAGCTCATCGCTGTCGCACAGCTCATCGGCCGAAACGATCTCGTCAAACTTGGTGGTAAAGACCTGATATTCTTTGTCTTGGCCCAGGTTGTGATCGGGCGGCGTATAAGGCGGCGGCGTATCGGAAGCTTCGCTCTCTTGCTCATCGCCACCGGCCACGTCTTCGGCGTACTGTTCTTGGGTCTGCTGGCTGTCGTCAGACTCGCCGGACTCATCTTGTCCGGCTTCCATTTCAACCGAGCTGCTGTCGTCCTGCCCTTCGGCTTCGCCCTGGGACTGCTGGTTTTCCTGGTCGGCGTCCTCGGCGTCCTGTTGATCTTCTTGCAGGTCGTCGGGATCAAATTCGCCCGGATCATCAACGTCAAAGCTGAGATCGGTTAGAATTTCATTGATAACCCGCTGGTAGTCGGCTTGCTGATAAACGGCCTCCTTCAACGCATCAAACCGCTGGGTGAGATGGTCAGGAAGCTGGTCTTTCCACACGTCAATCGCAGGCCGCGCCTGTTCGGGAAGCGACCGACCGGTCAGGGCCTCATAGGCCATCAGGCGCAGCACTTCCGACATCGCCACATCGTCTTGGCTTTCGGCCACGACAAGGTTCTTGCGGCGGCACTCATCGGTCAGCGCGGCTTGCAGGTTGTCGCCGACGCCCTCATAGCGCACGGCACCGGCGGCCTCAAAACGCGCCTGCTCCAGCGCGTCAAAGATGGCCCGCGCCGCCGGATCGCTCGGCGAGCGCTCCCGGTGCAGCGCTTCGTTGTGATAGCGCAGCTTGACCGCTTCCTTATCGGCCTGCCCGCGCATCAAGGCAACGTCGCCAGCCTCTAGCTCCAAGCCAGGAGACGGCAGATAGACATCCTTGCCAATTTTGCCGCGCGCATTGGCGGCAAACACCGCTTCCAGCTCTGGCACGCCAGACAAGGCGCGCAGGGTCGCGGAGGTGGTGCGTCTCAGCTCTTCAAGCTGGGGGGATTTGCTTCGATTTGACATGCCGTAAGGGCCCTTTGGCCCTAGGCCGCAATCGCCGAAACACCGGCCAATTCGCGGCCCATCGCGCGCTGGTAGTACTCAGCGAAGGTGCTGCGCTCCAGCTCGTCGGACTTGTTGAGGAAGGTCACTTTGAAGGCCAGGTCCACGTTGCCGAAAATCTCAGCGTTTTGCGCCCAGGTCAGCACAGTACGCGGAGACATGACGGTAGAAACATCGCCCGCCATGAAGCCCTTGCGGGTCAAATCGGCCATGGCCACCATCGCCGACAACTGCGCGCGCCCTTCGGGGTTGTTCATCGAGGCAACTTTGGTCGCCACGATATCAACCTCGCGTTCGTGTTCCAGGTAGTTCAACTGGGTGACAATCGACCAGCGGTCCATCTGACCCTGGTTGATCTGCTGAGTGCCGTGGTAGAGGCCCGAGGTGTCGCCAAGGCCCACCGTGTTGGCGGTCGCGAACAGGCGGAAATCAGGGTGCGGAGTGATGACTTTGTTCTGATCCAGCAGGGTCAGCTTGCCCGCCACCTCAAGAATACGCTGGATGACGAACATGACGTCTGGGCGGCCCGCGTCGTATTCGTCGAACACCAAGGCGACAGGGTTTTGCAACGCCCAAGGCAGCATGCCTTCGCGGAATTCGGTGACCTGCTTGCCGTCGCGCAGAACGATCGCATCTTTACCGATCAGATCAATACGGCTGATGTGGCTATCCAGGTTGATCCGAACACACGGCCAGTTCAGGCGGGCGGCGACCTGCTCAATGTGGGTCGATTTGCCGGTGCCGTGATAGCCCTGGATCATCACACGACGGTTATGCTGAAAACCGACCAAGATTGCCGCCGTAGTCTCAGGATCAAAGCAGTAGTCGGGATCAATGTCAGGCACATAGTCGTTGCGCTCTGAAAAGCCTTTAATCATGCCCATATCGACGCCGAACAGCGCCTTGCTGTCGAACTCGGTGTCAGGGTGCTGAAGGGCAAAGCGAGACTCGCCGAATGCTTGAGACATGGAAAACCTTTAATTCGAGCGCCGGTCAGCGCGCGATCGCGCTCAAGGCCAGCAGATGGAGGGTTGTGCAAAGCCGGAAAGGACGCCACGCGCCGCAGGAGACTCTACGAATGACAAGATGGGCTCACAGGGTCGCGCTTTATATAGGAAGCGCGGGCGCCTGGAAAAAGCGGCCTTCTTTCTAGCGCTCTTGGCTAAATCGACGCAAGCCCTGATACGGCGCAAAATGCGTCGAATGGCGTCGCTTTTCCAAGACGCGGCCGAAGAGCCGCGAATTTCCGCGATTTGGTTCGCTCAGCGATGGACTACAACTGCTATCAGTTGACAGGACGACAAAGCTCAAACATCATATAAATGCACAACAATCTATTACCTAAAGCAACCAACCCCATGCCATCCAACACCCCACTATACAAGTACATCTCCAGCGTCGATGCAGCCCTATCCGTGCTCGGTGGGAATATAAAATTTGCAGAGCCCGCCAAGCTCAACGATCCAAGCGAGCTGGTCGGGGCGATCAACCGCGACAAGGTTCAGGCCAGCCTTGAGCAAATTCGGCAAAGCGGATTCAACACTGACATGCTTCGATGTTTTGACGGTCAGGTCGCGCTCTTTCAAAGGTTTTGCCCACACCTCCAAGCCATTCCCATGCCCCGATCAATTGAGGAGGCCGACCAAATCGCGCAGCTAGCATTTTATGACAATCTTGATGTCCTGGAGGCCGTCTACCAGGAATTCGTCCAGGCCATTCGGGATAGCGTCGGGGTCGCGAGCCTTACAAAGAACCCCAAAAAACTTCCGATGTGGGCCCACTATGCCAACAATGCGAAGGGCTTCGTGCTCGAATTCGCAGACCTGGAAGATGCATTCACCGGCGACGAAACACAGCTACTCAATGAGCCGAAAGATCTGCGATATTCCCAAGCATTCGAAGGCGTAACTTTTGATCCTCACAGCACTCCAAATCTGTTCTTCTGGAAATTTTCTGATTGGGCTTATGAAGAAGAAGTTCGCGTCGTTCGCGCCCTAGAGGACTGCGAAAATGTTGGCAAAGACATGGATGACTTGTGGATTGCTCGGATAGACCCGCGACATGTGACCGGTGTCATTGTCGGCTGGAATGCTGATGCGGGCGACACGAATGCGCTTATTGACTTTTGCAAAGACGCCAAGCGCCCAATAAAGCTCTCACAAGCATCATTTAAAGGAGTCAATATTCAGTTTGATGACATCTCCTACTGAGGACGTCCCCCTGAAAGACTCCATGTTTTTGCACGAAGCAACCAACCGACCCTCTAGGCCGCTTGCGCCTCGCCGATACCGTTCTTCAGCTGCGTATAGGCATCATTCACCGCTTTGAGCTGCGATTCAGCGTGCGGGTTGTCCGGGTTCAAGTCCGGATGCAGTTTTTTGGCCAGGAAACGATAGCGCTTCTTCACCTCATCGGCGCTAACGGGGGCATCCAAACCCAGAACGGCCAAAGCATCGCGCTGTTCGCGTGAAAGATGAAAATCAACCCCTGATGAAAAAGGTCCGCGGTCATCTTCTTGCTGATGGCCAAAGCGTTGGTTCCAAAACCCGAAACTATCTTCAAAACGCGGCTCGCCAGAAGCGTAGGGGTTCTTGCGCTTGTTTTCGGCGCTGCCAAATCGATGGGTTTTGCGCCCCCAAAGGATATCCGCGCGGCGCTGTTCTTCCATTTGCGCGGGATTCATGCCTTCAAAGTAGTTCCAGCTCGAATTATAGGCTTTGACGTGCTCCAAGCAAAAACGCCAATACTGGCCGGGCAAGGTACCGCGTCCGCCTGGTCCCCGCTTGGGCGCTCTATAGTCCCCTTCGGCCTGACAGCCCGCATGCTCGCAAGCCGACAAACGCGGCTGCTTGCGCTGCTGCTCACGCCGGAAGGGCGCGTTGATCGCGTCAGACGAGGCTTTACGCATAGGCTTCGGTTGTAGCTCCAAGTAATGAGTTGGCTGCGGGCAACGCAGGCGATAGGCACGCGAACGCGAAAGGTAGCGCAAGCAGGCGCCCGAATCCAGAGGCAGGCCAAGATATTTGGGCCCTGCGGCCCTCACGAGGACGGGACGCCCCCGATCCATCCCAACGGTTGGCCCCTGCCGAAAAGGCACGCTTGCCGCTTGGCCATGGTCTGGACTATTGCTAGTGCAAACGGCGGTCGAGGCACTCAGGGTCCGCTGCCGCAACATCTGAAAGGCCTATCATGTCCGTTGAACACACGATCAAAGACAAGCTTTCTGCCGCCCTTAGCCCCAGCGTCCTGGAGCTAGAAAACGAGTCCCAACAACACGCCGGCCATTTTCAAGGCGAGTTGACGGGCGAAACGCATTTTGCCCTGCTACTGGTGGCTGCCGCATTTGAAGGAAAGACCCGGGTCCAGCGTCACCAAATGGTAAACCAGGCGCTGAAAGAAGAACTCGCAGGCCCCGTTCACGCCCTACGCATGCGGTTGATGACCCCCGATGAAGCCTAGCCAAGCGCCGCAAGCCGGGCACGACAGGTCGCAGGTGGCTTGGCAGATAGACAAGGCTGGTCCAAATCAAGCCCTAGCGCGCCGCTTGCTGGCCATCGAATTTGCCTGCTCGCATCCATTCTTGTTCGTTGGCCTACAGCGCGTTACCTGGCGGTCCTTGCCCAGCCTGCCCAACTTTCGTGAGGCGCTGAACGCGGGACGTGTTTGGATTGGCGGCCTTCCCTCTGATCGGCCTGGGTCGTCTCGCCTAGGACCGCTCGGTTTTTGCATGGCCGCCGCCAGTGACAGTGATCTGCATATTGATGAGCTCGACGTGCTGCCAAGCTGGCAGAACATGGGCCTTGCGAGCGCCCTGCTGGCCCGCTTGGCTAAGGACGCCAAGACCCAGGGCCTGACGCGCTTGACCTTGACAACCTTTGTTGATGTGCCCTGGAACGCACCCTTTTATGCCAAGCGTGGATTTCAGGTCATCGCGCCGGAAGCTGGCAATGCGCGCGTGGCTAGCGAGTGGCAGCGCTTAATCGACAAGGGTATCGACCCTCAAAGTCGCTGCGTTATGGCGCTCGAATTGTAAGCACCAGGCAGCAATGCCCTAGGTCAACCGGGCGGTGAGGATCTTAAGACTAGCGACGGCGAAGGCCACAGCCAAGACTCCTTCAATCCCGCGATGCAGCTTCAAGTAGGCCCGCGTCACAGCTCTGGAGGAAAACAAGAACGCGTAGCAATGGAACAAGATCGCGCTTTGCAGCCCGACGGCGCCAACGACAAGCGCCAGGCTAGCGCCGCTGGTTTCGGGTGGCAAACCGATCGAATAGAGCGATCCAAAGAACAGGATGGCCTTGGGATTGGTCAGATGTAAAGCCAAGCCTTTGAAGTAGAGCATCCGCCAATCGCCGGTGAAGGACTTTGTGGCGACCGCCTTACCCAAAACGGCCGACCGCGCTGCTTTTACCGCCAAAAACAAAAGATAGGCGGCCCCCACATAGCGGACGATTTCCAGCATCCAGACGTGAGTAGCCATCAAGGCCCCCAGCCCCAATGCTGCGGTCATCGACCAAGCGAGCGATCCGGTGGTGATGCCAGAGGCCAGCGCCAATCCCGCGCGACGCCCAAAGGCCATCGACGTGCCCGCGAGCGCCAGCGTTGCCGGTCCGGGGCTGACCATCGCGATGAAGGCGGCAGCCAATATGGGAAGCAGATTTATGTCCAAGACCATAAGGAACCTTTCTGGGCAAGGGCCCTAGAGCGTCGGGCCCTATTGTTGCAACAGCCCTTCCGCTCTAGCTGACTGATTTCTAACGCAAGTCCATGCTCATTCGTATTGCCGCTCATTCGCGGCTTGCTCTAACAGAGGCAGCAATCAGGGGGACACGTTTAAAATTTTGGGGCACTTTGCATGCAAAAAAAGGGGCCCCGCGCGGGAGCCCCTTTTGCTTTCAAACGGTATCGCGCCGTCGGTTGTTTTAACTGGCCTTACTTCTTCAGACCAGAAAGGGCTTCGCCCAGGATGTCGCCCAAAGAAGCGCCAGAGTCAGCAGAACCGTATTCGGCCATAGCAGACTTTTCTTCGTCCACTTCACGCGCCTTGATTGACAGGTTCACCTTGCGAGTGCGCTTGTCGATCATAGTGATCTTGGCATCCAGCTTCTCACCAGCGGCGAAGCGGTCCGGACGCTGCTCATCACGGTCACGAGCCAGCTCGGCGCGACGGATGTAGCCGGTCAGGCCGTCAGCCAGCTCAACCTCGATACCGCCGTCCTGGACCTCTTTAACGGTCACAGTCACGATCTGGTTCTTAGAGAAGCCGTCGATGGCGCTCTCGAACGGATCGTCAGCCAGTTGCTTGATGCCCAGCGCGATGCGCTCTTTGTCGATATCGACTTCCAAGACCTTGGCTTGAACAACCTGGCCCTTCTGGTAGTCCTGCACGGCTTCTTCGCCAGAGCGGTCCCAATCCAGGTCGGACAGGTGCACCATGCCGTCGATCTGACCGTCCAAGCCGACGAAGAGACCAAATTCGGTAATGTTGCGAATTTCGCCTTCGATGGTCGAGCCAACAGGGTGAGCCGCCTGGAACGCATCCCAAGGGTTTTCCATGCACTGCTTCAGGCCCAAAGAAATACGGCGCTTGTCCTGGTCCACGTCCAAGACCATGACTTCGACTTCCTGAGAAGTTGAAACGATCTTGCCGGGGTGAACGTTTTTCTTGACCCAAGACAT
>JAUIHE010000155.1 GCA_030432195.1 Alphaproteobacteria bacterium | reverse complement strand
AGTGATATAAGCAGGAATATCTACCAGCACCCAGTGATAAATATCTATTCGAGGAGAATCGGCGGGGATACTAAAGCCTTCCTGATTCAGCATCGCCATATCCGCAGGCACATGCGGGTCATGGCAAATTATTACATAAGAGGCTTTATTAGTCAATGGCCTTGATTTAGTACTATTTTGGCAATATGGCTTTAAAAATGGTTTATTTCTTAAAAACTTGATTGCCCGATATGACGCGCCATTTGCCTTCTTTCTTATTGGTTATTCCATTCTCTATTTATTCTACTCTGGGGCGGACGTTAAAAGCTGGGCAGGAGCCGTAGGGCAATCCCTCATTTTTGGCAACCAGCCCATGCTGGATAATGCTTCAGGACTTAGATCCCTTTGGTTTATGCCTGTTCTCATCTCTCTTGTTGCTTTAAACGCCCTACTAATCGGGCGCCTAAAATTGCCTCTATGGGCATTGCTATGCCCGGCGCCATCGCTGCTAAACTGGTTCACCCTGATCGCAACGTGGTTGCGGTTTCTGGCGACGCCGGTTTCATGATGAACAGCCAGGAGATCGAGACCGCGCTGCGTCTGGGCCTCAACATCACCAACCTGATCTTCAACGACGGCAAGTATGGCTTGATCGAGTGGCACCAGTTGCGCCACTACGGCCGCAAGAGCCACATTGATATCGGCAACCCTGACTTCGTGAAGTACGCTGAAAGCTTTGGCGCCAAGGGATACCGCGTTGAAAAAGCAGAAGATCTGATCCCAACGCTGAAAGCTGCCATGGCTGACGGAACGGTTTCTGTGATCGACTGTGCGGTTGACTACTCTGAGAACATGAAGCTCACCAAGCAGCTGAAAGAAATGTCCTCACCCTTTGCAGCGGCCTAAGAAAGAAAGACCCCATGCACACCTTTACATTTAAGACCACCAAGTCGATCCTGTGTGAGGTCGGCGGCACTCAAAAAATCGGTCAGATCATGGCCGATCGCGGCTGCAAAAACATTGCCTTTGTTACCGACAAGATGATCTTGGAGCTGGGCTTGGCGCAAGCAGCGCTAGACGGCATCAAGGCCGCTGGCCTGTCGGTTCACATCATCGACGACGTTGTTGCTGATCCGCCGGAAGCCATGATCTTGAAGGCCGTTGAAGATGCTCGCGCTGCCAAGGTTGACGGCGTTGTGTCTGTCGGTGGCGGATCGTCCATGGACACGGCCAAGCTGATTGCCGTTTTGGTCGGCTCCGACCAACCGCTGGACACCATGTACGGCATCGACCAGGTTAGAGGCGAGCGTCTGCCGCTGGTCTTGGCTCCGACCACTGCGGGCACCGGCTCGGAAGTGACACAGATCTCTATTGTGACCACCGGCACCAACGAGAAGAAGGGCGTTGTCTCTGAACAGTTGTTGCCTGATTGGGCGGTGCTGGACGCTGAACTGACTGTGGGTCTGCCTGCGCATGTCACAGCAGCAACCGGCATCGACGCCATGGTCCACGCGATTGAGGCCTATACTTCCAAGCACAAGAAGAACATTGTTTCCGACACCCTGGCGCGCCAAGCGCTGGAGCTGTTGGGCGGCAATATCTACACGGCTTGTACCAAGGGCGATGATCGCAACGCGCGCTCAAACATGTTGTTGGGCTCCATGCTGGCGGGTATGGCGTTTGCCAACGCGCCGGTTGCAGCGGTTCACGCTCTGGCCTATCCGCTGGGTGGCCACTTCCACGTGCCGCACGGTCTGTCGAACGCTTTGGTCCTGCCTTACGTTCTGGACTTCAATATGCCCGAAGCCCAGGGCCAGTACGCCGAGTTGGCACCGTTGATTTTTGCCGATGCTAAGGGCAAATCCGACGCCGAGGCGACCCAGATCATGGTTGACGGCTTCAAAGCCATGGGCCCTGAGCTTGGCATGAAGTCTAAACTGGCTGAAGTAGGTGTCTCACACAATCACCTGACTATGCTGGCTGAAGACGCCATGAAGCAGACGCGCTTGCTGGTCAACAACCCGCGCGAAATGACCTATGAAGCGGCCTTGGAAATTTACACCCAGGCACTTTAAACCCGTGAGGGTGGGGCGGATTGACCGCCCCAAAACGGGCCTGTCCCTTGTCATGCGTGATGCGGGCGGGCTCGCTTCAATTTCCGGGCTCGCCAGAGCTTTGGGTGCAAAATAAAGGGCTATGGCCCGCAATCTGCTGGAGGCGCAGACGATATGAGCGAGACTCCCGACTGGCTAACCGCTTGGCAAAAAGGTCAAGACGCCCTTCTAGAAAATCAGACCAAGATGGCTGAAGCCTTTCAGCAAGCCATGATGGCCGGCAAAGCTCCGCATGGCGACGGCGACGGCGGGGACGGCGGGGACGATGACGACGGCGAGGGCGATAAGGCTAGGCAGCCAGATTGGGCCACTCAGCAAGCCGCGATGATGGAGCAGTGGTCCAAGATGTGGCAAGCCGCCACGCAGGCCCCAGCAACGCCGGAAGCTCCAGGGCCGTCTGCCTGGATGAAGTTTCCATGGATGCAAGCCGCGGCCAATCCAGCGGCATTTGCCGCTGCGCAGAACCCATTTCAGGCCTGGCAAAACCCGAGCGCGCCCACCGGTATGGCCGCAATGGCAGCCATGAACCCCTTTTTGACCGGAAACGTGCCGCTTGGTGGTTTTCCGGGCGCTGGCGCCAGTACGCCCGGCATTGGATTTCCGGGCGTTGGTTTCCCCGGTGTTGGCTTCCCCGGTGTTGGCACTCCAGGCTCTAATTTTCAGGGCTTTGGCTTTCCCGCCGCGACGGGCGCACCGCAAACGTCGGCTTGGACCGACTTCCTTGGCAATCTGGCAGCGGGCAATCCCTTCGTTGGAACGGCCATGGCTGGCAATCCGCAAGATTGGATGGCTCTGATGCCGAATTGGGCGAGCCAGCCCGGTGCAGCCGAAGCTTTCACCGCGATGAAGGCCATGAGCATACCTGCTTGGTGGAGCGCTGACATGCCTCAATCCTTCAAGTCCTGGCTGGACAAGGTTGCGGCAGGTCCGCAATTCGCCGACATGCCCAACCTGCAGGCGCAAAATGCGCAGGCCTGGCGGGAGTTGTTGGACTACCAACAGGCCGTTGCCCATCTGAGTGGCATCATGAGCCGTGCCTGGGAGCAGGCCTATCATCGCTTTGCCGAAAGCTATCTGGACCAAGACTGGCAGGCGGTTGATCCCAACAAGGCCCTGCAAGATTGGATCAAGATCGCCAATACCGCGCTTTTGGAAGCCCAGCGCTCGCCCGAATTCTTGGACGCCCAACGCGACCTCATGCGCGCGGGTCTGACGCTCAAGCAGCGCCAGCACAAGCAGGCAGAGGACTGGTGCAAGCAAGTCAATATCCCAGCGCGCAGCGAAGTCGATGACTTGATCGACGTCGTGCACCGTTTGCGCCAGCAGTTGGCAGAACTTCGCAATGAAATAAACAGCCTGAAGGGACGCAAGCGCTCATGACCGCTCGATCATCAAAGGCAGGCGCCGCTTCCAGCGCGACCAGCAAGGACGACAACCAGACCCCCACCATTCCAGCTTTTGGCGAAGCGGCCAAGCTGTGGGAGGCTTGGCTTGACAACCAAGTGAAGGCCGCCAAAACCTCAGCGCTGTTGGCCGACCTGCCCGATGAAGCAGTGCAGATCGCGACCCTTCCCAAAAAGGAAGTTTTTGCGATCGACAAGGTGCGCTTGTATGAATACGAGCCGCTGGTCGACGAGCTGCCCGATCTGCCCCCCATTGTGATTTGCTATGGCCTGTTCGGCCGCCAGACCATGATTGATCTGCAAGAAGATCGCTCGCTGGTGCGCAACTTGCTTGAGGCGGGCCACCGGGTCTACGTCGTGGATTGGGGCAACCCGACCCGCGTCGATCGCCACCTGAAAATTGATGACTACGTTTTGCGCTATTTGGGCGGATGTCTGCGCTATGCCAATGCGGAAAACGAGGGGCGCCCGTCGGTGGTCTTCGGCATTTGTGAAGGCGGCACCTTCTCGGCCTGTCTCGCCGCGCTCGAGCCCGAGCTGTTCGCAGGCTTGGCGCTTGCCATTACTCCGATCGATTTTGAAGGCGATCCCGAAAACTTCTGGTTGGGTGAGGGGCAACTGAACCTCTGGCTCGGCAATCTGGAAGAGCGCGACGTTGACCTTCTGATCGAGACCTTCGGCGGGCTGCCCGGCTCTTTTTATGGCACCATGTTCACGGCCCTAACCCCTATGGCGACCTTGACCAAATACAACGTTGGTCTGGCGCGCTTGGCGGGTAACGAGGCCGCGACGCTGAACTTTTTGCGTATGGAAAAGTGGATCGCGGACCGCCCCGACCATCCGGGCGCTGCGGCCAAGCAGTGGATCTATAACCTTTACGGTCAGAACCAACTGGTCAAAGGCGAGTTTGAGCTTGATGGCCGCCCGGTTGATTTGAAGAACATCAAATGCCCGGTGCTGAACATCTATGCTCAGCAAGATCACATTATCCCGGTGTCTTGCACGACGCCTTTGGGCGATTTCATCCCGGGCCGCCGCTACCAAGAGCTGAGCTTCCCCGGTGGGCATGTGGGCGTTTTTGTCTCCAGCAAAGCGCAAGGCGTGGTCGCCGGCGGCTTGTCTGAATGGGTCCAGACCAAGGCCGCGCCCAAGGTTGCGCCCAAACCGGCAGCAAAGTCCTCCGGCAAGTCGGCGACAAAGGCCAGCACCACCACAAAGGCGGCCGCCAAAACAACAACACGCGCGCGCCGCAAAGCCTAGCGTGCCCCGGCGTGCCAACAGGCGCGCTTGAACCAAGCGGAGGAATGCATGGTTGATAAAGTCGTAAGTCTGGATGAGGCTATTGCCGTCATTGCCGACGGCGATACCGTCTGCGTATCGGGTTTTGTGGGCATCGGTACGCCCGAGGCCCTGTTGCGCGGGGTCGAGGAGAGTTTCCTTGCCAAGGCCGCGCCCAAAGATATCTCGTTGCTGGTCGCTGCGGCGCCGGGCAACGGCAAGGACAAGGGACTGAACCGCTTGGCGCATCCAGGCTTGGTTAAGCGCGCTATTGGCGGTCACTGGTCGCTCATCCCCAAGCTGGGCAAACTGGCGGTTGAAAACCAGATCGAGGCCTATAACTTGCCTTTGGGATGCATCTCGCAGCTCTACCGTGACATTGCGGCGGGCAAGCCCGGCATGTTCTCAAAAGTGGGCCTGCACACCTTCGTTGACCCTCGCCAGTCCGGCGGTGCCATCAACGAACGCAGCTTGGAAAAGCTGGTCGAGTTGCAGGAAATCGCGGGTCAAGAGTGGCTATTCTACAAGTCCATTCCCATTGACGTGGCCTTCATCCGGGGTACGACCGCAGACATCCACGGCAACATCACCATGGAGCGCGAGGCGTTGGTTCTGGACAACCTGCCAATCGCCATGGCGGCCAAGAATTCGGGCGGGCTGGTGATCGCGCAGGTTGAACAGATCGCGGCGCCCGGCTCGTTGGCGCCCAAAGAAGTGCAAGTGCCCGGCAACTTGGTCGATTGCGTCGTTCAAGTCGAACGCCCCGAGCACCAGCAAACTTATGCGTCCAGCTATAACCACGCTTTCACCGGGCGCATTCGTGCCGTGGTCGATCGCTTGGCGCCGATGGAATTGGATCAGCGCAAGGTCATTGCGCGGCGCGCAGCCTTTGAGTTACCGATCAACGGCGTGGTCAATCTGGGTATTGGCATGCCCGAGGGCGTGTCGGCGGTGGCCAACGAAGAAGGCATCATCAACAATATCACCCTGACCGCTGAGGCGGGCATTATCGGCGGCGTGCCGCAGTCTGGTTTGGATTTTGGCGCGGCGATCAATGCCGATTCCATCATTCAAACCAACCAGCAGTTCGACTACTACGACGGCGGCGGCCTGGATTTGGCCTGCTTGGGCATGGCCGAAGTGGACAAGCACGGCAACGTCAACGTTTCGCGCTTTAAGGATCGTCTGGCGGGTGCAGGGGGCTTCATCAACATCTCCCAGAACGCGCGTAAGCTGGTGTTTGTTGGCACCTTTACCGCCGGGGGCTTTGATTGTTCGGTCAAAGGCGGCAGCCTGACCATCAACCAGGAAGGCCGCATGACCAAGTTCATCGACCAGGTTGAGCAAATCACCTTTAACGGCGCCTATGCCGCCAGCCGGGGGCAGGACGTGCAGTACATCACCGAGCGCGCGGTGTTCCGTTTGACCAAGGAGGGCTTGGAGCTGACCGAAGTTGCGCCAGGCATTGATCTGCAAAAAGACGTATTGGATCTCATGTCTTTCCGTCCGATCATGCGCGACGTGCGGACCATGGAAGAGCGCATCTTCCGCAAGAAGCCCATGAAGCTGAAGGCCAGCATGATGGATCGTCGCCTATTGGATCGCTTTGTCTACAAGGCTGAGAACAACACCGTTTATGCGGATTTGTCGGGGCTGGCCATCATTACGCCTGAGGATCTGACCACCGTTAAACGCGGTCTGCGCCGTTTCTTTGAGAGCATCGGTCAGCGGGTCAATATCATTTCTAACTACGACGGTGTTGAGATTGGCCAAGAGGTCTATCAAGGCTATGCCGATCTGCTGCGCGAGCTGGAGGAAAAATTCTACATCACCGCGACGCGCTATACGACATCAGCCTTCATGCGTCAGAAGTTGGGCTCAGGGCTGAAGGATCGCTCGATCCGCCCGCACATTTTTGAAACGCAGGCCGAAGCCGAAGCCTATATGGCGGATAGCGGATCAAGCTAGAGCGCCCTAATACTACAGTTGCATATTATGAAGATTTGTGATTCAACAGTCTCTCTGACATAGGAGGAGGGTTGGTTCATGACTGTCTCAGATTGGGCGGGGTCGATTTCAGATTGGCGGGCTGATCTTGAAAG
>JAUIHE010000154.1 GCA_030432195.1 Alphaproteobacteria bacterium | reverse complement strand
CAAACCGATCTTCGTTCATTCAAGCCTCCATTTTGGAACCTTGAATCAGACTTCAGCCCGCTTGGGAATCCTGAATGTCCACGGACCCTAGTTTGTGCTGCCAATTACTCGCCAAATTTGTCACAATTCGGCCTAACGAACCCAAAGCATGCTGGCGAGGCGCAAAGCCCAAATGCTTGCAATGAATAAGACAGAATCGGACCAAGAATCGTGAAAAAGCTTCTGTTGGCGACCAGCGCAGCTGTCGCATTCGGTGGGGTTGCACTGGCGCAAGATTTGACCGTTGGCGGCTTCCTGGAATTTGAAAGTCACTATGGCGTCAACTACGACGCAGGCGACGATGCGGCTGATGATCAAGTGACGCAACTCGATTTCGCCGTCGATGGGCGGATGAATTTTGATTACAGCAACAGCACCAAGTCTGGCCTGGAATACGGTGCGCACTTCGAATTGGATCTGTACCAATCGGATGATGATGCCACGACAAGCTTCGCATCGCAGCCGCTACAAAACGATGTGCAGCTGTTGGCGGTCTTCTCGGACATTGCCTTTGGCGACGTCGTTGAGTTCAACGACGGCTATGTCTTCCTTAACTCTGCCTTGGGCAATCTGTCTTTGGGCGATACCGGTGTAGCCGGCGAGGCGGCGAACCAGTTGCACGTGCCGATTTTGCCGATGGGTGCTATGGAAATCGACCAGTACGCTCTTCTTGCTGAAGCGGAGCAGATCTTCTATAGCAATTCCTTTGCGGGCATCGATTTGGAAGTTTCCACCGACGACGATGGCCAAGTCGCCTTGGGCGTTGGCTATGGCGCGAGCCTGGGCGGGGCCGATGTGGAATTGGGCCTGAGCGCTATGCGATACCAGACCCCGGCCTTTGGCCCGACCACCGGAGACGTGGCTAGCTTGGCGGGCTCCTTGCAAGTCAGCTCTGGCGGCCTGACAACGGGTGTCAACTACGCCTCTCTCGACATCGATAAGTGGCAGACTATCGAATACGTCGCTGCAGGCTTGGGCTATGAAATCGGCGCCTTGACCTTGGGTGCAGGCGTAGAGACTAGCATTTCGCACCTGTCCTTCCTGGGCGATGGCAACGAAACCTACATTACCAACGTCTTCGCAGGAGCCACCTATGAGCTGGCTGACGGCTTGATTTTGGGCCTGGGCATCGGCAACCTAGACGCCGACAGCCAGAGCAATCGGGTGGTCAACTTCCCGCGCAATTTCAACCCGAACCGAGAGCGCGTGCGCACAACCAACGCGATTTTCTCTGTAAAGGTTGAGTTCTAACCAGACCCGGCGGTTTGCTAACGCAGAAAACGGAGGCTTTCGGGCCTCCTTTTTTTGTGCCCTCGCCGACCGGTGAAGCACTTCCCGGCAAACGCTGGCGCCTTCCTTAGGGAGAGACAAATCCTCACAGCCCGCCAAGGCTCAAGCCTTCCCATATCCCCCTTCTCTCCAACCGGCCGCACAAAGCGCCGAAACCAGAAGGGCATCCCATGCAATACACCAGCAAGTTTCAAGCGATGGCCGATGCCGCGCAAGCGCGCGTTGACACCGTTGCCGCCGATCAAGTGGCCGAGCTGATGAACCGAGGCGCAATCGCTTTGGACATTCGTGACCCAGACGAGCACGCCAACGGCCACATTCCCGGTTCCATCAACCTCAGCCGCGGCAAGCTGGAGATGAATGTTGAAGGCCTTGTGCCCGACTTGGACGCCACGATTCTTTGCTATTGCAATGCCAACAACCGCGGCGCTCTGTCGGCGGCCAGCCTGCGCGATTTGGGGTATAAGAACGCTAAGTTTATTGCTGGCGGTCTGAATGCCTGGCACGCACTCCAGGACTAGCGGCAGGGCTCGTGGGGCTAGTCTGCTCTGGCTGATTCGGCTAAAACGTCCCGTCTGGATCCAGAGCGCTCATATGCTTGCGGGCTGCCAGCCCGGCAAAGCGCAGCATGAGCGCCTTGCGCCGGGCAGGGGCCAGTGGGGCGTGGTGATAGGGGCGCTCTTGAAATGCCTCGTAAGCGTCGGCCAGCAACAGCCCAACTTCTTCAGGGATAATCTCGCGCGGAAATTCTGGCGACACGCAAAAGCCGAAATAATCGCAAAAGGGCAGGTAGTCTTGCCACTTGCTGTCGGCGCGATAGTCCGCCAACCCTGACTTAATCTCGACAATCAGAAAGTGCCCCTTGGGGTCCATGGCCAACAAATCGGCGCGCCGTTTGTTGGGCAAGGAGACTTCGGGCAGCCAGACCCAGCCTTGATGCGCCAAAAAGCGCCCAAGGCCGCGGCGGATGCGCAAGGCCTCCAGGCTGAGGCCATCGGTTCCGGCGGGGGGCAAGGTGTCGTGATCGTCGCTTGAAGCCATTGCGGGGCTCGTCACCAAGAATTCACTAGCTAGAGCGCGTTTCGCTGAATTATCTTCATTCAACGCGCTCACTCTATTTGATATTACTGCAAATGCAACCCACGAATCTTTGGCGCAATCGAGGGCGATGGCTCGGGTTTTGCTTTAGCGAACGGCGCTGCCATTCAGCGGCGCTCAGGCAGAGGCAATGCCTGTGGAAAGGAACCACCAAAGCTATGCGTTCACCATAGCATAGAATGCGGGGCCTCGCGTAGGCAAGACCGGGCCGCGCGCTTGCGCCTTCCACGGCCGCGTTGAAGGGCTCTAGCGCGCTAGAGCCCCTTTGCTCAAAGACCGATCCGAGGCGCTAGGTCTTGAAGCCCTAGTTGTTGGAGTCCTAGTTGTTGAAACGCAGTTTTTCGACCATCTTAGACGCAGCGGCCCGCTGAGCGGCCATGTCGGCGAGGTCCAGCTTTTCGGCCTTAAAGGCACCCCAAGACGTGAGAAGCTCCGACGGTTCGACGGCCGGGTTGACCGGGTATTCGTAGTTCTCAGAAGAATAGATGGCCTGGGCCTTGGGGCTCAGCAAAAAGCGCATAAACGCAATGGCTTGTTCACGGTTGGGCGCGTGCTTGGCCAGGGCCATTCCCGACACATTGACATGCGTGCCGCGGTCATCTTGGTTGGGAAAAATCATGTTGACCGACTCCGCCCAGGCAACCTGCTCGGGGTTGTTCAGCATTTTGCCCATGTAGTAGGTGTTGCCGATGGCCAGGCTGCATTCGCCCTCTTTGATGGCTTTGACCTGTGCGCGATCGTTGCCTTGGGGGCGGCGGGCAAGGTTGCCTTTCAGGCCTTGCAACCAAGCTTCTGTGGTCTCAGCGCCTTGCGATGCAATCATGGCGGCGAACAGGCCAATGTTATAGCTGTGCAGGCCGGAGCGGATGCAAATTTGCCCCTTGAATTCAGGCTTGGTCAAATCTTCATAGGTTTGCACGTCGGCGGGATCAACGCGATCCTTCGAAGCAAAAATAACGCGCGCGCGGCGGGTCAGGCCGAACCAGTGCCCGTCCGGGTCGCGGTATTGCGCGGGCAGGTTGGCCTCGATTTGCGTGTCTTGCAGTGCTTGGGTCAGGCCCATGGTTTTTGCATCGATCAGGCGCCCAAAATCTGAGGTCAAGAACACATCAACCGGTGAGAGCATACCCTCGGCACGGGCGCGCTCAAGCAGGCCTTTGCTGGCGTACAGAAAATTAATCTTGATGCCGGATTCTTGTTCAAATGCCTTGAACAACGGCTCCATCAAAAAGGTCTGGCGATAGGAATAGACGTTGACCTCTTGGGCTTGGGCCGCGCCGGTCAAGGCCGGGCTGAAAGCCCCTAAGCCCATTAGGGCGAGGCTTGCGAGTACAGGGCGGCGTGCGGCACGGGCGGACTTGATAAAGGAGCGGAGCATAGGGGATCTCGTAATTAGGACTATTTCGGTACTCTAATAGAATTCAGGCGCTGAGCTTACAAGAGAAAAATTAGGACTAATTTGGTCTGCATCAAATCCAAGGCTGAAAACTGGGCCCAGAGGCCCGCGGTGAGACACGCGAGCGCCAACAGGCCGGTAGCGGTCCAGAATACAGTAAAGGCACGGCCCAGGTCTTGGGCGGTGGCTTGCGTGGGACCATCGCCGATCCAGGGATCGTTCACTTGATAGTCGCCATAGTCGCGCGGCCCTGCTAGGCGAATATTCAGGGCGGCGGCCATGGCCGTTTCGGGCCAGCCGGCATTGACCGAACGATGCTTGCTGGCATCGCGTTTGATGAGGCGAAGGGCGGCCAGGGGCGGGCGGAACAGGCGCAGCCAAGCGGCCACCACGAAGACCAGCGCGGTTAGGCGCGCTGGCGGCCAATTGACGATATCATCCAGGCGAGCGGCGACCTTGCCGAAGGCCTCATAGCGGTCGTTTCGATGCCCGATCATGGAATCCAGCGTGTTGATGGTCTTGTAGGCCAACAGGCCAGGCAGTCCGGTGAGTGCGTACCAGAACAGCGGCGCTAGGGCGCCATCGGAATAATTTTCAGCCAGGCTTTCAATGGCGGCGCGTGCGACCCCGGCGGCGTCCAGGCGATTGGGATCGCGGCCGACGACTTGCGAAACGGCCTTTCGGGCCTTGTTCAGATCGCCCAGGCGAAGGGCGCGCTCCACCGGCTTGATGAAGCGGTGCAACCCCCGGAAGGCCAGCAGGCTGGAGGCCAAGGCAACCTCAATCACCCAGCCGTAAGCCAGACCGCGCAAGAAGTGTTGCAGCCCCCAGCCCACGCCCAAGGCCAATGCCACGAGGGCCAGTGTAAGGACAGCGCCCGCCCATAATCGCCGCCGCCGCACGCCGTGATTGAGCCAAGCCTCTCCGCGTTCAATCAAAGCCCCGATGGCGACGACCGGATGCCAGACCCGCGCATACAACCAAGATGGGTCGCCGATCATCAAATCAAGCAACAGGGCCAGAAGAACCAACCATGCAGGGTCCAAAAATGCCATGGGGTGACGCTTTCGCTCTTGAGATTTTGGGCTAGGTGGTTGACACCAAGCCATGCTTGCGATGCGCCGCAAATTTGCTGTGGTGTCAATCTTTTCCTGGGGTCCGCGAAGGTTCAAGCGCTTTTCTGGCCCCCGATATTTGAAAATAGAAGGTCGAACGATGAGCAAAATCGGAATTATGGTCTGCGGACATGGGTCACGCTCGGAGGACGCGGTGGCTCAATTTAACAATTTGGCTACACGCATTCGTCAGAGCCACCCGGATCTGCCTGTAGAAAGCGGCTTTTTGGAGTTCGCAACGCCGGTCATTCGCGACGGCCTGAATAAGCTGAAAGATCAAGGCGTTGACCACATCCTGGCCATTCCCGGCATGCTGTTTGCCGCGGGCCACGCGAAGAATGACATCCCTTCGGTCTTGAACACCTATGCCGCCGAAAGCGGTGTCAAAGTGGACTACGGCCGTGAACTGGGCATTGATAACAAGCTGATCCGCGCGGCGGGCGAGCGCATCATGGCCGCCATGGCAGAGGCCGACGCCCAGCATGGTGTCGTAGACAAGCACGAGACAATGTTGGTCGTGGTTGGTCGCGGTGCCTCTGACCCAGATGCCAACGGTAATGTTGCCAAGGTAACGCGCCTGTTGTGGGAAGGTCTGGGATTTGGCCACGCCATGACGGCCTATTCGGGTGTGACCTTCCCCTTGGTGGACCCCGGTCTTGAGATCGCTCACAAGCTGGGCTTCAAGCGGATCGTCACTTTCCCCTACTTCTTGTTCACCGGCATTTTGGTGGATCGCATCTATGATACCATGGAGGCGGTGGCCGCACGCCATCCTGAGACGCAGTTTGTCAAGGCGGGATATCTGAACGACCATGACTTGGTGATCGAGGCCTTTGGGGACCGTATCCGCGAGATCGGCGAGGGCGCCAATGTCATGAACTGCCTGAATTGTAAATACCGTGAACAGGTGTTGGGCTTTGAGGCAGAAGTGGGCTTGGCACAAGAGAGCCATCACCACCATGTCGAAGGCATCGGGACAGGTGATGCTTCTGACAACCAGCGCGGGCACCACCATCACCATGATCATGGGCATTCTCATGACCACGGGCATAGCCACGACCACGGGCATAGCCATGATCACCATCATCATCCTTATCCCCACAACGACCACCCGATGGGGCCGCGCTCTTTGCCCGGCACGCGCGACGGCGATATGCTGGTGTGTCCCTGCGGGCGCTGGGCAGCGCCCGCTTGCGATTAAGATTTGGGCGCTGGGCAGCGCCCGCTTGCGATTAAGATTTGGGCGCTGGGCAGCGCCCGCTTGCGATTAAGATTTGGGCGCTGGGCAGCGCCCGCCTGCGATTAAGATTTGGGCGCTGGGCAGCGCCCTTTGGCGTCAAAAACTAGGCGACGGTCCGGCACCGACAGCCCAAGTAAAACAAAACCCGAGAGGCCGTTGCCGGTCCCTCGGGTTTTTGCGTTATTGAAGGCAGGTAAGCGAAGAGCTAGGCCGCGTCGCCACCGCCTGTCGCGCCCGCATCGGCTAGATGGTGGGCCATATAGAGGCCTTCACCCATGCGCTCGATCAGCCGCAACTGGTTGTCGAGCCAATCCATGTGACCTTCTTCGTCCAACACGATATCTTCAAACAGCTTCTTGCTGCCGACATCGCGATCCTCTTCGGCCTGACGGGCGGCTTGCGTATAAAAATCGATGGCCTCCCGCTCATCCTTCAAGTCGGCGGCGAACAGCGACTTCAGGTCCGCTGCTGGCGTGATCGGCGAGTCAAGCGACAAGCTGGGCTCTCCACCCAGGAAAATCAAACGCGCGATAAAGCTGTCGGCGTGCGCCATTTCTTCTGCCACTTCTTCGCGCATCTTTTCGGCCAGCTTATCCATCCCCCAGTCTGCCAGGACATGGGAATGAAGTTGGTACTGATGGACTGCGCCCAGCTCCATCAAGATGGCCTTTTGAAGGTTAGCCATGGTCTTGGTAGTCTTGGACA
>JAUIHE010000153.1 GCA_030432195.1 Alphaproteobacteria bacterium | reverse complement strand
AGGGCAACACTCTATCCAGCTGAGCTACGGGACCACGCCCCCTATCTACACAAGCGCGAGCAAGGGAACAAGGGGCTTTTATTCGTGGTCATCGAATTAGCTGCCTACGATCAGCGGAAAGCTCAACCCGGCGTGCGCACCGCCAGATAGGCCCCGATCTGCTCGCGGGCGGCGGCGATGAAGCGCTGCTGACGCTCGGCGGCGCCCGGCTCGCCAAGGCGGCTCCATATCCAACCAACGTAGGTCACGGCCCGCAACGCCATAAACAGCGGCAGGTCGGTCATGTCGAGGGCACGCGCGCTGTGATAACCCGCAATCAAGGCTTGCTTGCTCTGTTCGAAGTCGGCTTCCGCGGTGATTTTGAGCAAGGCGGTCGCGATCTCAAACAAGCGATAGCCATACCCGCCGTCGTCAAAGTCAATCAAGGCCACGGTTGGCGCCTGATCTAGGTCCTGGGCTAGGTCTTGGACTTGGTCTTGATCCTCGCCTCGGCCTTGGCTTAGGATTTGCCCCGCAATCATGACGTTCTCACGTACCAAGTCGGCATGTATGAGCCCATAGTCTAGCCGCGGCTTTGCGTTCTCCAGGTCTTGCTTGGCAAGGCCCCGAAAGCGGGCGAACAGGCGCAGATCGTCAGCCGCAAGGGCCGGGCTGTCCCAAAAGCGATCCCACAAAGGCGCCTCGCCCAGCAGACCTTCTTGATCCCACGACCAGCGCTGAAAACCCTCTGGAGGCTGCCAAGCATCGCTGGCCGCGTGCAAGCGCGCCATCGCCTGCCCTAAGCGGTGATAGATCACCTGCTTGTCGTCACGATCCATGAATACTGTGCTACGGCCCATGGGCTCACCATCCAGCCAATCCAGCAAGTCGATCTGCCAGCCGTCCAGCGTCTCCAACAGCTGGCCTGCTACGCTGGGCAGTACTTTGGGGACCGCAAGCCCCGCCTGGCTCAACATCCGGGTCCAAGCCAGCTCGCTGGCAAGCTCCCCATCACTGCGATAGCCCGGCCGGTGAAAGCGCAATGCAAATCGCTGCTGCTGGGTCTCAACCCTAAAGACCTGGTTTTCTCTTTGCGCAATAAGGCTGTAGCTGGCCCCTTGCAAGCCCCATCGGGCCAAAGCGATTTCGATTGTCTGCGGCGCTGGCGCCAATCCGTCGGCGTGTGTCATGACACTAGTCTTGCTCCATCGCGGTCTCGCGCATGACCGCATCCAAAATCTCGATCAATAGGTCCACATGTTCGCGCTGAAACGGCATAGGGGGGCGGATCTTCAGCGCATTCTTATGCCGCCCCAGCTTGCTTAGGATGATGCCGCGGTGGCGTATCGCGTTGATGAGCTTGTCCGTATAGGCGCTGGCGGGCCGTTTGGTTTGCCGGTCCGTCACCATTTCGGCGCCAAAAATCAGCCCCTGGCCGCGCACATCGCCAATGGCCCTATGATGAACCGCCAGCTGCTCCAGCCCTTGTTTAGCATAGGCGCCCACGGACAGCGCATTTTCCATCAAGCCTTGCTGCTCGATTTCCTCCAGCACCGCCATCGCCGCCGCGCATGACACCGGATTGCCGCCAAAGGTGTTGAAGTAACGGTAACTGGAGCGAAAGGCGGCCATGATTTCAGCGCGCGTAACGACCCCACCGACCGGGTGGCCGTTGGCCATGGGTTTGCCCATGGTTACGATGTCCGGCACAACGCCTTGGCGTTGATGACCCCACATGTGGGAGCCAAGCCGCCCGAAGCCGGGCTGAACCTCATCTGCGATAAACAGGCCGCCCGCGGCGCGCACCTTAGCAAGCGTGGGCGCCAACCAGCCAGGCGGCAACGACGGGAATCCCTCGTTGACAAAGTGCGGGCACACGATGATCGCAGCAAAGCCGTGCCCTGAGGCCTCTAGATCGGCAATAGCTTCCGACACAGCGTCGGCAAAGGCCAGGGCGTGGGCATCACCGGCGGTTCCCCCTAGGGGGCGGTAGGAATCCGGCGCCGGCACCCAGCGAATATGGCTCGACGAGCCATGCGGTGATCGATTGCTCGCCGACAATTTCGCAACCGCCGTGGTGTTGCCGTGATAGGTCGCATCGGTGGCGATCAAGCCGCTTTTGCCGGTCATGGCGCTGGCCATGCGCAAGGCGACGTCGTTTGCCTCCGAGCCCGTGCAGGTCAAAAGCGCCGTATCCAGCGCGTCGTCAAAGGTGGCGGTCAAACGTTCCACGTAGTCCAGAATGCCGTTGTGCAAATAGCGCGTGTGGGTGTTGAGCCTTGCCGCCTGCCTGCAAATGGCGTCAACCACACGGGGGTTGCAGTGTCCAACATGCGGCACGTTGTTATAGCAATCTAGGTATTTGCGCCCGTCCGCGTCCCACAGCCAGACCCCTTCCCCCTTTACGATGTGCAGGGGCTGGTCGTAAAAGGTGGACATGTTGGGCCCCAGTAGGCTCTGGCGGCGCTCCATTAGGGCCTGCGTGTGGGCTGCCGACGCCCCGGCGCCGCGCTTGTCTTGCTCACTAGAATCTGTTGCGACACCGCCCATACTTAACTCCCCGGTCTAACTGATTTGTCTTGCTACTATCGCGACAGCTCAAGGCTAACAGCTGCCAAGGCGACGGCAAAGCATTTATTTAACTTGTTACATAAATTGAGCCCTTGCAGCCCGGCGCTTGGGCACGTGGCAAGCGGCCAACAGGTCAGCACAAACAACAAAGGCCCATGCACCAGCACGAGCCTTTGTGTTTTCGATCGCTTGCGGTCGGCGCCGCTGGCCCATGGGCCAAATTATGGGATCAGCGAAGGATCAACCTGTACCACGATAGTCCAAACCAGGCTGGAATTGGCCGTCAAGGTCGGTATGTTCCAAGTCAGCGTTCCGAGCACATTGTTTGATGTGGTACCTGCCGGCGGCGTATCGCTTTGGTAGATGACCTGAGCAGGCAGGATATCGGTGACCACAACATTGGTCGCGTCGGTGGTTGTGCTGGTGTTGGTTACCGTCACGGTATAGGTAACAATGTCACCGGGCGCCGGTGAGGTATTGTCCGCGGTCTTTGATATCGAAAGATCGATGGTCACCGCGGCGGAAACCACCGTTGCTGCACCTTCGTCATCCTCAACTGGAAGCACGCCCATGTTGCCGGGAGTCGAATCCGTGTCGTTTTGGTCCATAGAGAAGACTTCGGCTCTGTTGGTGTAGCTGCCAACGCCGCCCACTGTAGCCGTAATGTTCAAGGTTGCAGAAGCCCCGACAGCCAAAGTGCCTACCGTCCAAGTGATGGTACCGCTGGATTCAGCGGTAGCAGCGCCACCATCATCAGAGACATAGGTCAAACCTGCTGGCAGATAATCCTGAACGACGACACTTGTAGCCTCTCCGGCCAGGCTCTGGTTCGTAACTGTAACAGTAAAGACAACGTTGGTGCCATTGTTTGGCGTCGCGTTATCAACTGTCTTCGTCAGCGCAAGGTCCGATTCACAGACCGCACCGATATCGGTGAAGATGTTGGCAAAGCTGTTCACCACATAGTAGTCAGCTGATTGGAATGTACTGGGCGAACCATCCCAAGCGGTCGCGCCTGGTCCCGTCAACTCGGTCACGACGAACTGCTCGTTGGTGCTGCCGCCCGTGTTGTAGACAATCGCGAAGAAATGCGACCCATTGGTTTTGAATTCATTCGCTTCATCAGCCGCTGCAGCCGCGGCGTCCGCCTCAGTGGCGGAAGCCACAGTTGCAGTGCCGTTATCGGTGAAGTCGTCCACGGCCTGTTGGACGTTGGGAACACCATCGGTGAAGAACAGCAGCAGATCGGGATAGCGTGGAGCCCCTAAGTTCTCCCCGGCGCCCAAGCCAAAGGTCGTGCCTGCCGCGCCATCGACACTGTGCAATACAGTCCTGAGGCCCGCTTCGTAGTTGGTGCCGCCAAATGTCGCAATCAGCGCCAGGTTGGCAGCGATCGCAGCCGAGTTGGCCGTCGTCAATTCGGTGTAAGCGTATTCCAGATTAGCGCTGTCATCAAAGGTCGAAATCGTGATGAAGTTATTGCGCCCTGAATATTGCAGCATGAACTGTTCAAGCGACGCGATCATCAAGGCATAGTCCGCAGGCGCTATCGACCCTGAGGTATCCAGAACAACGCCGATATCCAAGTTTTCACAAATGCCGACCAAGTCGGGGTTAACCGCCGTCGGTTTGACGTCCACAGAAGCGTAGTCGTCTTCGGTCGGATCGCCATTGTTCACGGTCGAATCCGGATCGTTTTGATCCGCCGCGGTTATCTCCGCGACGTTTGTCACCGTCGTCGGCGATGTAACGGTGGCGGTTATGGTCAAGCTGGCACTGCCGCCGCCAGCAATGGTGCCGATTGTCCAAACGCCGGTACCGGGAACATAAGCACCGCCACCAGTATCAGACACGTAGGTAAGGCCAGCAGGCAGCAGATCTGTGACCGCGACACCGGTCGCTTGTTCTGTGCTGGCATTGTCAACGGTCAGAGTGAAGGTGACATTGCTGTTCTGATCGGGCGCGCCGTTGTCGACGGTTTTGCTCAAAGACAGGTCACGCAAACAGAAATCTGCAAGCCCGTCAAAGACATTGGCAAATCCATTCACCAGTGTGTAGTCCGCCGTCGGGAAGGTGCTGGCGCTGCCGTTCCATTCTTGCGGGCTCGGCCCAGTGATTTCGGTAATGATGTATTGCGCATAGTCCGGCGTAGACGCACCAAACAACAAGGTGCCCAAGATAGACAACAAGCCGTACTCACCCAGCAACAAGCTGTTGAGCAGGCCAACATCGCCATGGTCGTAGGTCAATGAGAAGACGTGAGTGCCCTGAGCCTTGAAAGCATTGACCTCGTTGATGGCGCGATCGGCAGCGGTTTGGTTGCCCGCTGAAGAGGTCGAAGCGTTGTTGTCGGTAATGGTATCGCTGGCGTTCACCGTGTTGGGCCAACCGTCGGTGAAGAACAGCAAAAGGTCTGGATATTGCGCCGTGGCCAAGTTGAGTGCGGTGGCCGTTCCCGGCGTCGCCCCGGTTCCAAACACGGTGTTTAGATCGCCGTCCAGGCTGTGCAACAAGGCGCGGAAACCCGCCTCATAGTTGGTGTTGCCGCCGGTCGAGAGCGCACGAAGCCCCGGAATGATGGTGTCGATGTTGGCCGTTGTAATGTCGAAATAGGCTTCGCGCACGGTCGCAGTGGTCGAGAATGTGGCGATACTCGCACGATTGCCGTTGTCCGCCAGAGATCTTAGATAGTTCTCCAGCGAGGTAATCATATCATCGTAATCGGCCTGAGCGATTGAGCCCGACACGTCGATCACGACCCCTACATGCAATGAACCACAGCTTGCTGTCAGGTCTGGGTTAACAGCCGGCGTCTGCGCGTTGGCAGCACTGCTAAGCCCCAAAACTAGAAGAAGCGACGCGAGATACCTAAACAGGGATTTTGCCATTGTATTTATTCGACTCATTGGTTGGCCAGATTGCGCATCCTAGCCTAAGACAGGCCAGAGGTTTAGGAAAAGCCGTTTTCTTATTCTATTTTCGATGATTTCAGGCCAACAGCGGCCATTTTTGGCTGCAACCTGCAAAGCGCTCGCAAGTTGCCAAGCGTTTTCAAAGCGGATTTGCTGGCAAGTTGCCCCATTGTTGGGGTCTAACGTAGAATCGAAAAGCGGTAGTAGCGCTCGCTTTTGGGTAGGGATCGCTGCCGACTGGGAAAAAAACAACGGCCCAAAGCGCAAATTGCAGGGTCATTTAGATCTGGCAAATACAACTTTTTTGGCGGCCCCGGCCCCTAAAAGCTGTCGCTTCTAGGCGATACATCGACGCATTCATTGCCTCGTCAACAATCCAGCGATCAACGCACAAAGGGGCAAGCACAATCACTCATTTCTTGCGCCGCCGGTCGCCGCTGCGCAACGCCAGACCCGGTAACAAGCTTTCCTTTACAGGGCCAAAAACCGGTGCCAAAGTCGGATCAAGCGCGGCCAGGCGAAACACTGTTTTGCAAAAGGACGCTAGATCGAACCGATTTCACCTAAAAAAGATTGCTTAGATATGGCAGTAGAGCCCGACCTCGACCTCAACCCCAGGGTGAGCGACCATGTGCGCAAAACAAGCTGCTATATGTGTGCTTGCCGTTGCGGGATCAACGTACATTTGCAAGACGGGGCGGTGAAATACATCGAGGGCAATCGCGACCACCCGGTGAACCAAGGCGTCTTATGTGCCAAGGGGTCGGCGGGCATCATGCAGCACCTGTCACCGGCGCGACTGAAGGCGCCCTTGTTGCGCACAGGCGAGCGCGGATCGGGCGAATTCAAAGAAATTTCCTGGGACGAAGCCTTGAGCCTCGCTTGCGAATGGTTGGCGCCGTTGAAAGAAAAATCGCCCGAAAAACTGGCGTTTTTTACCGGCCGCGACCAAAGCCAATCCTTCACCAGCTTCTGGGCGCAGCAGTTCGGCACCCCCAACTACGCCGCGCACGGCGGTTTTTGTTCGGTCAACATGGCGACCGCGGGCATCTATACCATGGGTGGCGCCTTCTGGGAGTTTGGCCAGCCCGATTGGGATCGCGCCAAGCTTTTGATGATTTTCGGCGTCGCTGAGGACCATGACTCCAACCCCATCAAAATTGGCCTTGGCAAGATGAAAGCGCGCGGCGCCAAAGTCATCGGCGTTAACCCGGTGCGCTCTGGCTACAACGCCGTGGCCGACGAGTGGATCGCCATAACGCCCGGCACAGACGGGCTGTTCATCCTCTCGTTGGTGCGTGAGTTGTTGGCCGGCGGTCAGGTCGATTTGGACTATTTGGCACGCTACACCAACGCGCCCTTCCTGATCGACGAGACACCAGGCCCTACCAAAGGCCTGTTCCTACGCGACGACAACGGCAAGCCGCTGGTCAAAGACCGC
>JAUIHE010000152.1 GCA_030432195.1 Alphaproteobacteria bacterium | reverse complement strand
TCACAGGCGTCAGCGCCTCGTTGGATGCCCTGTCCAAGGCACTCAAACGCTTGGGCTACCCCCATAAAAAATCGTTGGTGGCCACCGAGCGCCGCCGCTTAGCAGTGCAACACAGCCGCTGGGAATGGAGGCGCTGCCGCCTTCCTTTCATGCGCGCCAAGCCAGAGCGGCTTGTGCTCATCAACGAGACCTCGATCAAGACCAACCAGGCAAGACCAACCAGGCAAGGCCAACCTGGTACGCCAATATGGCTGGGCTCCCAAGGGCGAGCGCCTGCAGATGGATGCTCCCTTTGGCCACTGGAGAACCCAGACCTTTATCGCTGGCTTGACCCGAGACGCTCTGATCGCCCATTTGATCAGAGAAGGGGGTGATAGAGGGCAGCATGGATGGCAAGGCCTTCGAGGCCTCTATCAGCCAGGTTTTGGCGCCGCGGCTTGAGCCAGGCACCGTCGTGATCTTGGACAATCTGGCCACTCACAAAAACCTGCAAGCCGCCGAGGCTTTGAAAAAGCGGGCTGCTGGTTCTTGTTCCTGCCGCCTTATACGGAAGCCCCGCCGCGGTGACCGCTGACCGAGTTGATAGAGCGGTGAAAAACAAGTCGGATCACAGCGGCGCGGTATGGAGCGGCGCGGCTTTGGTATTACAGCCCGGACCTCAATCCCACCGAGATGGCCTTTGCCAAGCTCAAAGCTCACTTGCGTCGCATTGGAGCGCGGACCTTCGACCAGCTCTATGAGGCCCTGGCCGACATCTGCGCCATGTTCGAGCCACAGGAATGCTGGAACTACTTCAAAGCCGCCGGATATGCATCATACTAAACATGAAATGCTTTAGACGCCAATCCACTCAATGGCTTGCCCAAGCCGCGCGCTGGTGCAGCAGGCGTTGGCATTGCGCTATCACCTGCCACGCTAGCTTATTGCTTTTCAAGCAAATCCTTGCGTAAGCGGTGCGCCTGCTACGTTCGACGGGTCGGGTTCGGCAGTTGCCTTAAACCAAACGGTTCGCTGGCTTGTGGCCGAGCGGATCCCGGCTGGCGTTCGCCTCAGTATGAGAGGCCTGCCACTGGGCTTCCAGTTGGTCAAACAAGGCGTCGGCCTGCGCCATATCCAATTGGTCAAGCCGCTGGTTGATTTGTCTTTGCACCCACATGACCATGGCCTTGCTGGTCTGCCGCCAGTCGCTGAGCCGCCAAAGCTCGCTGCCAGGCGCCGCTCTTCCGCTTGGCTCAAACAGCAAGGCTTGTTGCGGGCCCGCCAGCGTTTCGATCTTCCGCAGGTTCAAATTATAGTCCGCGGTCTCATAGTAGTGCAGACGCATCAGGGCTTCGGCGGGTAGGGGGCGCACAAGTAGGCCGAAGACCCGGCTGTCGGCGCCTTCATTGACGATTGGATAGGATTGATTTGCCAGCCGCGTTCGATAGCGATTTTCGACCCAAGCCGGGCCAATGGGATCCAGCGGCCATTCTGCAATGCACCCGAAAACCTCCTGGTCCATCAGACTGCCGTAGGTGAAATACGGGTAGGCGGTGAGCGCTTGATAGGCGCTGGTGTCAAGGGCCATCACAGCCAGTCCTGTCGTGTTTTAACGCGATTGCTTTGCTTGTTGTCGGGGTTTGCCCGCGACGAGAGAGTCCCAAAAACCGGGTTTGAACCTGGCCGAAAATGGCGGCCAAGCAAACGCGGGCATGTCGCTTCGTGCCGCTTTTACCCAGCCCGTCGTCTGGGGGCAAGACTTGGCGAGACTGCGACAAACTTTTCCCCTTTCGAGAGGCAATTTTCCGCGCAAAAGCGCCGATTTGGGTCTTGTACCGGCCGGGTCGCCTCTTACATGTCACTCAGTTCGAGCGCCGAACAACTTTAGGTTTCTTCGCTGGATGCCCTCACGGCGACCAAAGGACAGTGAACCAAAGGGCAAGGCGCTGAAAAACAATCGTCTTTAACCGCAACCGTCTTAAAACCGTCTCCAACGACAAGGGACGCCGCAAAGGCCTCGTCGCGATGAGGGGTCTAAAACAGTCCAGCCAGGACGGCGTCTGCTTTTGAAAGGAAAACACATGTCAAAAGTCATTGGTATTGACCTCGGCACCACAAACTCATGCGTCGCGGTCATGCAGGGCAGCGAAGCGCGCGTGATCGAGAACTCCGAAGGGGCGCGTACAACCCCTTCCATGGTGGCCTTCACTGACTCAAACGAACGCCTGGTCGGCCAGCCCGCCAAGCGCCAGGCTGTCACCAACCCCGAAAACACCCTCTACGCCATCAAGCGCCTGATCGGTCGTCGTTTCGAAGACCCCACAGTGGCCAAAGAAATGAAACTGTCGCCCTACAATATCGTCAAGGCGGACAACGGCGATGCATGGGTGTCTGTTCGCGGCGAAAAATACAGCCCCTCGCAGATTTCCGCTTTCATCCTGCAAAAGATGAAAGAGACCGCCGAATCTTTCCTGGGCGAGACCGTTAGCGAAGCCGTCATCACCGTTCCGGCCTATTTCAACGACGCTCAGCGCCAGGCCACCAAAGACGCAGGCCGAATTGCCGGTCTTGAAGTCAAGCGTATCATCAACGAGCCCACCGCGGCTGCCATGGCCTATGGCCTTGAGAAAAATGAGAGCGGCACCATCGTGGTCTATGACCTGGGCGGCGGTACCTTCGACGTGTCTGTGCTGGAAATCGGCGATGGCTTGGTCGAGGTAAAGGCCACCAACGGCGATACCTTCTTGGGCGGTGAAGACTTCGACAACCGCATCATCGAATATCTGGCCGACGAGTTTAAACGTGACAACAGCGTTGACCTGCGCAACGACCGCATGGCCCTGCAGCGCCTGAAAGAAGCAGCGGAAAAGGCTAAGATCGAGCTGTCGTCGTCCGTCGAGACAGAAATCAATCTGCCTTACATCACCGCCGATGCTTCTGGCCCTAAGCACCTAGCCATCAAGCTGTCGCGCGCCAAGTTGGAATCCCTGGTGGACGATTTGGTACAGCGCTCTATGGCGCCGGTCAAAGCCGCTCTGAAAGATGCGGAGCTGACTGCTGGCGATATTGACGACGTGATCCTGGTCGGCGGCATGACCCGCATGCCCAAGATCCAAGAGACCGTGAAGTCCTTCTTCGGCCGTGACCCGCACAAGGGCGTTAACCCCGATGAGGTTGTTGCGATCGGCGCAGCTATTCAAGGCGGTATCTTCCAGGGCGATGTCAAAGACATCCTGCTGTTGGACGTGACCCCCTTGTCGCTGGGCATCGAGACCAAGGGCGGTGTCATGACCAATTTGGTTGACCGCAACTCGCGCATTCCCTTGAAGAAGACCCAGACCTTCTCGACCGCTGAAGACGGTCAGACTGCGGTGACCATCCGTGTTGCTCAAGGCGAGCGCGATATGTTTGGTGATAACAAGCTGTTGGGTCAGTTTGATTTGACCGGTATTCCAGCGGCTCCGCGCGGCGTACCTCAGATCGACGTGACCTTTGATATCGACGCCAACGGCATCTTGCATGTGTCGGCCAAGGACAAAGGTACGGGCGCTGAAAAGCAGATCCAAATCAAATCGTCTGGCGGCCTGTCTGACGAAGAGATCGATCAGATGGTCAAGGACGCTGAGGCCAACGCTGCGAACGACGAACAGCGTCGCAAGCTGGTTGAAGCGCGCAACACCGCCGACAACGCTGCCTATACTTTGGAAAAGACCCTGAAAGAGTCTGAAGACAAGGTAGAGGCCGAGGACAAGGCGCGCGCTGAGGCGGTTATCGCTGAGTTGCGCAGTCTGGTTGAAGGCGACGACGTTGAGGCGATCACCGCCAAGACCGAGGAGCTGACCAACATTGCGATGGAAATCGGTCAAAAGGTCTACGCGCAAGCCGAAGGCGCCCAGCCGGAAGGTGGCGCTGACGGCGGCGCCAGCGAAGACGGCGTTTATGCCGACTACGAAGAAGTCAAGGACGACGAGTCCAAGGCCTAGGCCCGGCATCACCGGCGCTTGCGCTGCAAGGTTGATCGAAAAGCCGGGGCTCGTTCTCCGGCTTTTTGACGTAGAGACCAAGGCAGGAAAAGCGCCGCTTGCGTGCAGGCCTAGGGGCCCTATCGCCAGCCAGCCAACGCTCTGAATACCGGGGCTTACGCGCCTGAACTAGATACGAATGATCATGGCAAAACAAGACTACTACGACCTGTTGGGCGTCTCCAAATCGGTCTCGGACAAGGACTTGAAGTCGGCCTATCGCAAGATGGCGATGAAGTACCACCCTGACCGCAACCCCGACGACGCCGAAGCGGAACGCAAGTTCAAAGAGGCCAATGAAGCCTATGAAGTGCTGTCCGACAAGGAAAAGCGGGCCGCTTATGACCGCTTTGGCCATGCAGCCTTCGAAAATGGCATGGGCGGCGGTCCGCGTGGTGGCGGCGGCTCCGGTGGCTTTGAAGGCTTTGCCGACATTTTTGAGGAAATGTTCGGAGCCTTCGGCGGCGCTAGCGGGGGTCGTGGCCGAGCGCCCAACCGCGGCGCGACCCTGGAATACCCGCTTGAAATCTCCCTCGAGGAGGCTTTCAAGGGCGTCAAGAAGACCATAAGCTTTCCGGTCAAGCAGACCTGCGAGACCTGTAGCGGCAGCGGTTCAAAGGGCAACGCCGAGCCAGAGACCTGCCCGACCTGTGGCGGACGCGGGCGCGTGCGCCAAAGCCAGGGCTTCTTTGCGATGGAGCGCGGCTGTCCCACCTGCCAAGGCCAAGGCAGCGTCGTTTCCGATCCATGCGGCGACTGCCACGGCCAGGGCCGCACCACGCGCGAAAAGAAGCTGAACGTCACCATTCCATCAGGCGTGCAGGACGGTACCACCATCCAATACCCTGGCGGCGGCGAGGCGGGGACGCGCGGCGGCAATGCCGGTGATTTGCACGTTGTTTTGACCGTGCGCCATCACTCGATCTTTGAGCGCAACGGGAATGACCTGCACGTTGAAACGCCGATTTCCTTTGTGACCGCGGCTTTGGGCGGCAAGATTACCGTGCCGACGATTGACGGTAAGACCCTGCAAGCCACCATCGAGCCCGGCACCCAGCACGGCAAGACTTTGCGCCTGCGTGGCCAAGGCATGAGCGTCTATAATTCCAGCTTGCGCGGTGATATGATTATTCACACCGCCGTTGAAATCCCGGTCAAGTTGACCGAGAAGCAGCAGGATATTTTGCGTGAATTTGAGAAGGTTAGCGAAGAAGAATCCCACTATCCACGCGTCCAAGGCTTTTTGAAGCGCATTAAAAACTTGTTCTAAAACAAGGCGCTATTCAACGAATGGCGATACAAGGCGGGTTGCAGATGCGGCCCGCCTTTTTTCTTTGTCATAACCGTGTCTGCGGCCTAGCCTGACCTGCAAGCACGCACTATGGTTTGGCTTTCGTGCCCGCCTTCCCCCTGGTTACGCTCTCCAAGGAACACCCAGCGCCCATGTTTTCAGATTGCTTCAAGCCCCGTATTGATCGCCATACCGTTGAAATTACCTACTTTGACGACACTGGCCCGCGCAGCTCTTTGCGCGACTTTGACGACTTCGAACGGGCTTGGATCCGCTCTAGCGGCTTTTTGGACAACGGCAAACCGGTCTTGATGATCCCGCGCGCGGACGGTCAGTTGGGGCGTGTCCTTTTGCGGCGCTCAAAGGAAACGGCGCTTTGGGCGCTGGCGGGGTTGCCCGGACAGCTGCCTGTTGGACGCTATCGCTTGAGCGAAGAGCCTGCCAACGCGCAAGAAGCGACCGCGCTGGCCATCGGTTGGGCGCTGGCTCACTACCAGGTCGCGCCGATCAAGGACGGTCAGCCAGAGCCGCGCCAATTAGAACCGCGGGAGCTGGTTTGGCCCAAGAAGGCCGACCGCGATCTGGTTGAGGCCGTCGCCGAGGGCATCAGCTTGGGGCGTGATCTGGTCAATCAGCCCGCCAATGTGTTGACCCCGCAGGCGCTGGAGCAGGCAGCACGTAGCTTAGCCAAGCAGCACGGTGCTAGCGCTTCTAGCTTGGTCGGTCGCCAGCTTCTGGCCAAGAACTACCCGGCTATTTACGCGGTTGGCGCCGGGGTTGACAGCGACGCCAGCCGAGCGCCGCGCCTGATCGAGCTACGTTGGGGCAAGAGCGGACCGCTGGTCACGCTGGTTGGCAAGGGGGTGACCTTCGACACTGGCGGGTTGGACATTAAGCCTGCAGCGGCCATGGCGGCGATGAAAAAGGACATGGGCGGGGCTGCCTATGCGCTGGGCCTGGCGCACATGATTATGAGCCTGGGTCTGCCGATGCGCCTGCGCGTTTTGGTGCCTTCGGTCGAAAACGTCGTCTCAGACATGGCCATGCGCCCGCAAGATGTCATCGCCACCCGCAAGGGGTTGAGCGTTGAAATCGGCAACACCGACGCTGAAGGGCGGTTGATTTTGGCCGATGCTCTAAGCGATGCGGACGATGAGAAACCCGACATCCTGTTCGATTTTGCCACCCTGACCGGCGCTGCGCGGGTGGCCATGGGTGCGGAGGTTCCGGCTTTCTTCTCCAATGATGCAGCCTTGGCAGCATCGCTTCAGGCCAAATCGCAGTCCTGTGGGGATCTGGTCTGGCAACTGCCGCTCTATGCAGGCTACCAGCGCTATATGAAATCAAGCGTGGCGGATCTCAACAATATCGCCAGCGTAAGCCTGGGCGGGGCCATTACGGCGGCACTGTTCTTGCAACGTTTTGTCAGCGCCGAGACCTCTTGGCTGCATATGGACACCAACGCTTGGAACCCCGACGCGCGGCCAGGGCGGCCCAAAGGCGGGGATTTGATGGGGGTCTATGGGGTGCTGCTGTGGCTGAAGGACCAATTGCGTGCTCGCTAGAGTATCCGTCTTGATCAAGAGGTTTTTGGCAGCCAGACGCGGTCTGCTTTGACCAAGGCGTTTGCGGTTTCGATGAGCTTGCGCATGATTGCGACGATGGCGACTTTTGCGGGTTTTCCTGC
>JAUIHE010000008.1 GCA_030432195.1 Alphaproteobacteria bacterium | reverse complement strand
ACATGAAAATCGGATTTATCGGGCTGGGCAACATGGGCGGCCCCATGGCGCGCAACTTGCTCGCAGCGGGTCATGACGTGACGGGCTTTGACCTCAACCGCAGTGATATTGACGGCCTACAATGGGCCGAGACCGCGCGCGAGGCGGCCAGCGGCCAGGACGTGGTTATCACTATGCTGCCCAACGGCGCGATTTTGCGCAGCGTTGCAGCGGATATCATTCCGGTCATGCGTCAGGGCTCGGCGCTGCTGGATTGTTCAACCGTCGATGTAGACTCGGCCAAGGCCGTAGCAGCGGACTGTCAAGCCGCAGGCTTGCTGGCGCTGGATGCGCCGGTATCCGGAGGCATTGGCGGCGCCGAAGCGGGAACGCTCACCTTCATGGTTGGCGGCTCGGATGAAGCCTTTGCGCTGGCCAAGCCCTTGTTCGACATTATGGGCCAAAAAGCGGTTCATTGCGGCGAGAGCGGCGCCGGTCAGGGCGCTAAGATCTGCAACAACATGATCCTGGGCATCACCATGATCGGCACCTGCGAGGCCTTCGCCTTAGCTGAAAAGCTGGGCTTGGATGCAAGCAAAGTCTTCGATGTGGTCTCTACCTCTTCGGGCTATTCTTGGACCACCAACGCTTACTGCCCTGTACCGGGCGTGGGGCCTGTGTCGCCCGCCGACCGCGATTATCAACCGGGATTTGCGGCCGAACTCATGCTGAAAGACCTGCGATTGGCACAACAAGCTGCCGAGAGCGCGAACGCCGATACGCCGCTGGGCCAAGCGGCTACGGATTTATATGAAACCTTCGTCGAGCGCGAAGACGGCAAGGGGCGCGATTTCTCGGCCATGCTGCCGCGCTTTGCTGGCCGTAACCGTCAATCATAGGAAGCGCTGACATGACACAAAGCGACACCACCACAACCGCAAGCGAACTGGGGCCCTTCGAGACGATCGAAGTCGAGCGCCACGATGGCGTCATGCTGATCCGCCTCAATCGCCCCAAGGCGCTCAACGCCCTTAACGAAGTCATGATGCGCGAAGTGACCGATGTCATGACCCGCTTTGACCGCGACCCCGACGTGGGCTGCTTCGTGTTGATCGGCGCGGGCGAAAAGGCTTTCGCTGCGGGCGCGGACATTAAGTTTATGGCTCCGCACTCTTATATGCGCGCCTACCAGGACGACATGCTGGGCGATTGGGACAAGGTTCCTGCGTGCCAGACGCCGAAAATCGCCGCCGTTGCGGGCTATGCGTTGGGTGGCGGCTGCGAGCTGGCCATGATGTGCGATATGATTTTCGCGGCGAGCAATGCGCAGTTTGGACAGCCAGAAATCAAGTTGGGGGTCATGCCAGGCCTGGGCGGTTCGCAGCGTCTGACCAAGCTGATTGGCAAGTCTAAGGCCATGGATATGATCCTGACCGGCCGCATGATGGGCGCCGAAGAGGCCGAGCGCGCGGGCTTGGCGGCCCGTGTCGTTGAGCCCGAGGCTCTGTTGGATGAGGCGATGAAGGCCGCTAAGACCATTGCTTCGTATTCCAAGCCGATCGCTTGCTTGGCGCGCGATGCGGTCAACCGCGCTGAGCAGACCAGCCTTGCAGAAGGCCTTTTGTTTGAGCGCCGCGTTTTCCATTCTATGTTCGCTACCCACGACCAGAAAGAGGGCATGAACGCCTTCATCGAAAAGCGCGCGCCAGAGTTCAAAGGAGAGTGAGCATGAGCTCAGTTGTTATCGCCGGGGCTAAACGCAGCCCCATCGGTAGTTTTCAAGGCTGCTTGTCGGGTGCGAAGGCGCCCCAGTTGGGCGGGGCCGCGATCAAGGCTGCGCTTGAGGACGCCAAGGCTGAAGCCAGCGCGGTGCAAGAATTGTTCATGGGCTGTGTTTTGCCCGCTGGATTGGGTCAAGCGCCCGCGCGCCAGGCAGGCTTTGCCGCCGGACTAGACAAGGGCGTGCCTGCCACGACAGTCAACAAAGTTTGTGGTTCTGGCATGCGCACGGTCATGATGGCCGCCGATCAGATCCGTCTGGGCAGCCAAGATGTGGTTGTGGCTGGCGGCATGGAGAGCATGACCAATGCGCCCTACCTTCAGCCCAATATGCGCGGTGGCGCGCGCTTGGGTCATAAGCAGGTCTTTGACCACATGTTTTTGGATGGTCTTGAAGATGCCTATGACGCGGGTTCGGCCATGGGCGTTTTTGCAGAATCGACTGCCGAGCACTATCAGTTCACGCGCGAGCAACAAGATGCCTACGCGCTGGAGACCCTAGATCGTGCGCTAAAGGCACAGCAGGACGGCAGTTTTGCCAAGGAGATTGCCACCTACCGCTTGCAGACCCGCAAGGGCGACGTGATCGTTGAGCAAGACGAGCAGCCGCTCAAGTCTCGCCCGGACAAAATCCCAACGCTGAAGCCTGCTTTCAAGGCGGGCGGCACGGTGACGGCGGCCAACGCTTCGTCGATCTCAGACGGCGCGGCGGCCATGGTGTTGGCCAGCGAGTCAGCTGCAACAGCCCAAGGCCTCAATGTCCGCGCCCGCATCGTCGGCTATGCTAGCTTTGCCCAAGAACCGGCTTGGTTCACGACCGCGCCGGTCCCTGCCACGCATAAACTGTTGCAGCAAATCGGCTGGAGCGTGGACGACGTGGACCTGTTTGAGGTCAATGAGGCCTTTGCCGTCGTGCCTATGGCCTACATGAAGGAACTGGGCGTTGAGCATGAAAAGATGAATGTATTCGGCGGCGCCTGTGCCTTGGGTCACCCTATCGGTACCTCCGGCACTCGAATTATCGTCACGCTGTTGAATGCATTGGAACAGCGTGGGCTCAAGCGCGGTGTTGCCGCGATATGCATCGGCGGCGGCGAAGGCACGGCCATCGCAATCGAACGTTTCTAACCTGGACGAATAACGCCTTATTGGGAGGGCAAAGAATGATCTTGAACGAGAATGTGGCAGCGGTCGTGACCGGTGCAGCCTCTGGCCTTGGCGCCGGCACCGTCGCAATGTTGCGCGCCAAGGGCGTGAAAGTGGCGGCTCTGGATATGAACGAGGAAGCTGGGAAGCGCTTGGCCGCTGAGAGTGGTGCGCGCTTCTTTAAGGTCGATGTAACCAACCATCAATCGGTCAAAGAGGCCCTGGCTTTGGCGCGTGCTGACCACGGCCCCGAGCGTCTGGTGGTCAACTGCGCGGGCATCGCGCCTGCCGCCAAGACCGTCTCGCGCGGTGAGCCGCACGACCCCAGCTTGTTCCAGCGCGTGATTGATATCAATTTGGTGGGCTCCTTCAACGTAACCAGCTTGGCTGCCGCAGCCATGATCGAGTCCGATCCTATGGGCGACGATCAAGAGCGCGGTCTTATCGTCAACACCGCTTCGGTGGCAGCCTATGAAGGCCAGATCGGCCAACTTGCCTATTCTGCCTCAAAGGGCGGCATCGTGGGTATGACCCTGCCTTTGGCGCGTGACCTGGCTAAGTATGGGGTGCGCGCGATGGCGATTGCGCCGGGCATCTTCGGAACGCCCATGCTGGCAGCCATGCCCCAGGAGGTGCAGGATAGCCTTGCTGCTTCTGTGCCCTATCCGTCGCGCCTGGGCACGCCAGAGGACTATGCCTCGCTAGTCTGCCACATGGCCGAAAACACCATGCTCAACGGGTCGGTCATTCGTCTGGACGGCGCTATTCGCATGTCGCCAAGATAAGGGACGGCGCGCCGGGGGGCGGCTTGGTGGCTCTGCTTTTGGCTGGCTTGGATAAAAATTGGAGGCTCTTATGCGCGTTGGCTTTGTTGGAACCGGCATCATGGGGGCCCCTATGGCCGGGCATCTGGCCAAGGCCGGACACCATGTTGTGGCTTGGAACCGCAGCCTTGAAAAGGCGCGGGCGCTTGAACCCTTAGGGGTCGAAGTTGCCGATAGCCCTGCTGGCGTGGCTGAAAATGCCGATGCTGTCATAGCTATGCTGGCCGATGGGCCGACCAGCCTAGGGGTCTTAATCGAAGGCGGCGTCATTGCGGCCATGCCCCAGGGCAGCTTGTTGATCGACCAAGCTTCGACCCCGGTGGGGACCGCCAAGGCGCTTGCGGCCAAGGCAGGCCAGCGCGCTATCGGTTTTGTTGACGCGCCGGTCTCGGGCGGGCAGGGCGGCGCCGAAAACGCCAGCCTTACTATTATGGCAGGCGGTGCGCCTGAGGACTTGGAGCGCGCTTTGCCACTGCTGACCGTGTTGGGGCGCGTCACGCACATGGGGGCGGTTGGTTGCGGTCAGCTCGCCAAGCTCTGCAACCAGTTGATCGTTGCCAATACTATCGCCACCGTCAGCGAAGCCATGATTCTAGCCGAGGCGGGCGGGGTTGCGCCGACATCCTTGCGGCAAGCTTTAAGCGGCGGTTTTGCCGATTCAGCCATTTTGCAGCAACACGGCCAGCGCATGATTGACGGCAATTTCGTGCCGGGTGGGCGCTGCAAAACCCAACTGAAGGACTGCAAAACGGCGCAAGAACAGGCCGAGGCTTTGGGGCTGCAATTACCTGTAACCCAACTGGTGCGCGCTTTGTATGAAGAGCAGGTCGCGGCCGGTGGTGGCGACTTGGATCATTCGGCGCTCTATTTGCATCTTAAGGCAATGAATGAGCGTTGATCGCCGGGCGATCGGGGGCGATATCAGCCAGTCGCCGGGCTACTGGAGCGCTTTTTGGGTCTGGGCGCGTATCGGCCTGCTGTCTTTCGGCGGCCCGGCGGGTCAGATCGCCCTGATGCATACGGAGTTGGTCGATAATCGCCGCTGGCTAAGCGAGCGCGGATTTTTGGACGCGCTCAATTTTTGCATGCTGCTGCCCGGACCCGAGGCCATGCAGATCGCGACCTATTGCGGTTGGCGGCTGCACGGGCTGCGCGGCGGCCTGACGGCTGGCCTTTGGTTTGTCCTGCCAGGCGCGGCTCTGATGGCCCTGCTGGCGGGGCTGTACCTAACTTACGGTGCCCTTGACTGGGTGCAACAGGGTTTTGTTGGCATCAAAGCGGCGGTCTTGGCGCTGGTGGTGCTGGCATTTTGGAAGATTGCCCGCCGGGCATTGGCCAGCTTGGCGCATTGGTGGGTGGCAGCGGCCAGTTTCGTCGGCCTGTTCTTTTTGACGCTGCCCTATCCTTTGATGATTGCCGCCGCTGCCCTGGCCGGCCTGTTGCTGCGTCTGCCCACCAGCGGGAGCGAGCCGCACGACTATCCGATTGTTGGCCGCTCGTTTGGCGCGACTTTGAAGGTCGCCCTATCTTGGCTGCTCGCTTGGTTCGCACCGATCCTGGCCTTGGGGCTCGCCACCGGTTGGGCGTCAACCTGGAGCCATATTGCCCGCTTCTTCTCGCAGTTGGCGGTGGTGACATTTGGCGGGGCCTACGCGGTTCTGGCCTATATGGCTCAAGCCGCCGTCGAGACCCACGGCTGGCTGAGCGCCCAAGAAATGCTGGACGCCTTGGGACTGGCAGAGACCACCCCCGGCCCCCTGATCCTGGTCACAGAATTCGTCGGTGCTATCGCAGCGGCGCGCATCGAGGAACCTTTGAGCCTTTGGCGGGCAAGTCTGGGGGCAGGCTTGACGCTCTATGTGACCTTTGTGCCCTGCTTTTTGTGGATCTTTACCTTTGCGCCCTACATAGCCCGTTTGAATGCTGTGCCCGCTTTGCGCCGGGTCTTGTCGGGCATTTCAGCGGCTGTGGTCGGGGCGGTTTTGAACCTGTCGGCCTGGTTTGCCCTGCAAACCTTGTGGCCGGGAGCTGGCAGCTTTCAGGTGGGGCCGTTGCGGCTTTGGAGCCTTGGACAAGGCACGCTTGACCTACACGCCCTCGCCCTAGTGGCGTTCGCGGCCGTGCTGCTTGTGCGCCTGAAGCTGCCCTTGCTTTTGGTTTTGGGCTTGAGTGCTTTCAGCGCCTTCCTGATAGGCAACCTATAGCAGACCGCATAGGACCTCAATCCACGCATCCTTGCTGCAACTGTTTTCGAAAATCACTGCTATCCAGTTTAGGCAAAGCAAAGCGGCGAGCAAAAGGTTGGCTGCCAGCAACCACTTTGCCAGGCTTCCAAACGACAGGTGCGAATTGTGTCGATGTTTGTTGAAATAAAAAATTTTTCTTGCAATAACGATAACTAAAGGTGTTGCTATAAGAAATATAGCCAAAAATTCAGATCCTTCAAATTTTGAATGTGAAAAATCCCCATATATTATTGCCATGCAAATAGGAAAAAGGAAGGCCAATATTAAAAAATAGTCAAATATATATGAAAAAAGTATTCGGCGAATGCGATAGAAAGATCCTCGATAGCGCATTCTGTTTATCTCAGATGTGCTCCGCAAAGTTAGCGCGTGATTTTCTATATTGTAATGTTGAATTATTAAAATTATAAAAAATGGCATAAGCGTCAATAACATTTTTGGTCCGGCGTTCATGCGTTCGTAGTGAATCGAAATTGTATCAAAAATTTCACTTATTTTACTGTTTTCGTAAGACATTTTTTCCATTGTTTTAGATAGTAAATATATAATTGGCGAAAAAAGCAAAATTGCAAATATGATTCCAAATGACCATGAAACAGAATTAATTGCCGAATTCATCATTGAGCGATTGACTGTTTTTTTAATATCAATACGTACAGCCAAACCTGATAGAATTGCTAAGACTGTCAGCATGCCCGCATCAAATTGAGATATATTTGGAATAAAAAATAGTACATTCTTCCAAAATAGATAGATGGCTTTTTCATAGTGATTCAATATAATTTGTGCAATTTTGCTTAGTGTAATCGCGTCACCAATCATTGAAAACATTGTCTTCGCTAGCAGGAAGATCGCTATAAACCTGATTGGGTGTCCCAGGATATATGATCTGAGGTATTTCGTATAGAAACCAAACGGATTTTGCTTTCTTACTTTGCTTGAAACAACATCTTTGATGGCATCGACGTTTTCGACTTCGATGTGAATATTGGCGTCCAAGAACGTCGAGTTTGTCTCCCAATTTGCATTGGTTAGCGTTATCGACACCAGTCGATCAGAACGCTGTGCCGCTTGAGCAAGGTTTTGGAAAGTTTGTTTCTCAATCGAATTTTGTGTCCAAAGAATCACGTTGATGGCGGATGTGTCGCCAAGAAGGCTTTGATCCTGTTCAGTGATCTGGTCGCTGTCGATCTCTTTCAGTGTATAGGTGTAGGCCGGGCCCTGCAGTTGTTTGCTGAGAAACGCGGCTAGTTCTTTGTCTTCCGAAGCAAAGATTAAGAATGGCTTGGCCATTGGGATTTTGAAACCGAGAGTGTGACCGTGATTCGCTGGTTAGACTCAAAAAACGAGCCATAAACAAAAATACATCATAGCCAGCCGATTGTGTCAACGCTCGTTCCTCTGCGCCATATGGCGTGCCTTGGGCATGGGATGGTGCTAATGGCGATAGCACCATCTGCCCTCAGCTCTCTAGGCGCTAGCCCTGACCGCCCAGCTTGCCCAAAAGGCGCGCCCAGGCTTCAGCGCCCAGTTGGAAGCTCTCCAGATCGTACTTTTCGTTGGGCGAGTGGATTTGATCGTCGTCGAGCCCGAAACCAATCAGCAGCGAGTCCATGCCCAAAATGCGCTTGAAAGACTCCACAACCGGGATCGAGCCGCCGCAGCCAACCAAGGTGGCGGGAGCCTGGAAAGCCTCGCTCAGCGCTTCGTCAGCCAGTGTGACTTGCGGCAAGCTGGTGTCAATCAACAGCGCAGGATCGCGGCCGTGGCTGATGAACTCAACTTGGCAGTCCGCTGGCACGCGCGCCGTAACGTGGGCGCGGAAGGCCTCGGCGACTTCTTGCGGGTCTTGGTTAGCCACCAATCGGAAGCTGAACTTGGCGCTGGCTTTTGACGGCAGAACGGTCTTAGAGCCCTCGTCGGTATAGCCGCCAATGATGCCGTTGACATCGCAGGTCGGGCGCGCCCAGATCTGCTCCAGCAAGCTGCGGCCATGTTCGCCAGCCAGCTCTGACAGCCCGATGGGCCCAAGGAAGTTTTCGGCGTTGACGCCGATGGCCTCCCAGCTCTGTTTTTGCTCATCCGAGGTCTCCAATACATCGTCGTAGAAACCGTCCAGCGTGATGCGTCCGGTCTCGTCGTGCAGATCGGCGACGATCTTGGACAAGACCCGAATGGGGTTCATGGCCGGACCGCCAAACATACCCGAGTGCAGGTCTTTGTTGGCGGCAGTGATGAGGACCTCCTCCAACACCATACCGCGCAGGCTGGTGGTGATGGCGGGGCGACGCGGCGCGATCATGCCGGTATCACAGACCAGGGCCAAATCGGCCTTTAAGCGATCAGCATAGTCTTGCAAGAAAGGTTCAAGGCTGGGCGAGCCGCTCTCTTCTTCACCTTCCAGCATGACGGTGATCTTGCAAGGCAAGCTGCCGGTCTCAGCAATCCAGGCGCGGCAGGCCTCAAAGAAGGTCATGAGCTGGCCTTTGTCATCGGCGGCGCCGCGCGCACGGATGACGGGGCGCCCAGCCGGGTCGCTGTCCATCGCGGGCGCGAAAGGATCGCTGTTCCACAGGTCCAAGGGATCGACGGGCTGTACGTCATAGTGCCCATAGAATAACAGGTGCGGGCCTTGGGCATCACTGGGGCCATCAAAGTGGCCCAAAACCATCGGGTGGCCGCTGGTCGCCACGACTTCGGCGGCAAAGCCCATGTCTGCCAGATCACTTGCCGCCCACTCGGCTGCCTTTTGGCAGTCGACGGCGTGGCTGGATTGGGTCGAGATAGACGGAATGCGCAAGAACTCGAACAGGCGGTCAAGGGCGGCTTGGCGGTCGCCGCGGAGGCGCGAAAGGACGGGTTCAATCATGGTGCGTTCCTGGTCATATGGGTTTGTTATTGTGCCCAGCAGTTAGCGCTGCTGGCCTGCTGCGGTCAAGGCCAATGCCAATGGGCGGCATAGAAGCTAGGCACTTGGTTGACGCGACAGTCTGTCAGGGCTGAATTTTGCAAAGTTACTCGGTGGAAACATAGCTGAAGCGCAGCAGAAACAAGGGGCTCCCAAATCAGAATCCAACCCCACTGAAAAAGGAATTCGGATATGAAAACCTCGCTCGCTTCTGCCTTGATCGTCTCCACCGCATTGTTCGCTAGCACGGCCGTGCCAGCCGCCGCTCAAGGGCTGCCGCAATCCGTGCAAAGCGCGCTCTATGCCGCACTGGACGATGAATATCACGCTCAAGCCTTCTATGCCGAAGTGATGAACAAGTTTGGTGAAGTCAGACCGTTCTCAAACATCATACGCGCTGAACAACAGCACGCCGCGTCGGTCGCAACCTTGTTGCAGTCTTATGGTCTTGATGTCCCGGCAAATCCTTATTCCACGGGAGCAAAGCCGCTGGAGCCTGTGCCTGCCAGTCTGCAAGAAGCCTGTTCGATCGGCATTACCGCCGAAATTGCCAACGTTGCGCTCTATGATGAGCAGCTGCTGCCGACTGTCAGCGGATATAGTGACGTGAGTTTTGTCATGCAGCGCTTGCGTGACGCATCAGCCGACAAGCACCTGCCCGCCTTTCAGCGCTGCGCATCGGGTCAAATGAGCCAGGGAAGAGGTCAGGGAGGCGGCCAGGGCCAAAGACACGGCCAAGGACAGCAAAAGGGGTGGCGCCATTCTAGTTAGCCCCAAACATAGGGGGCGGTGACGGTTCTGGTGCCGCCCCATCCCTACAAGGCCGATGGCACTAGCGCGTGTTTCATTGGGTCGCTCTCACCCAACACGCGCTATCTATCTGATTTTTCCTCAGATGCACCTAATACCAAAGCCGCGCCGCTCCATGCTGCGGTCTGCTATGATTCTACTTGTTTTTCAATGCCTTATCATTAGAGTTGGCGGTCACAGCGGCGCTGCGTTCGTATAAAGGCTTCTAGGCGCAATTGAAGCCAAGACTTGGGCTTTGCGCTAGCGTTCTGTGCCGTCGGGCTTGTCGCTGCGCGGGACCTGGGCGACCAAAGATCGGCATCCGGCGCGTTGCGCCAGCGTCGCCAGCCATTCGGGCAAGTCCTCGTCGGTGACCATCAAGTCGATCTCGGACAGGGGCGCTGACTTAATCATGGCTCGGCGGTCGAATTTGGTATGATCGGTGCCCAAAAAGACCTTGCGGGCGTTCTCGATCATGGCCTCGGACGCCCGGACCTTTTTGATGTCGAAATCCAGGATATAGCCGGAGCGGTCCAGGCCCGACGTGCCAATGATGGCGTAATCGCACAGATAGCGCTTGATGGCATGCACGGCTTCTTCGCCGACGGCCGCCCCGTCCTGAGCTCGCACCACGCCACCGGTGACGATGGTCTCAAAATCGTCGCGGTCGGCAAGCACCTGAGCGGCCTCAAGATTGTTGGTGACAATACGCAGATTGGAACGATTGCGCAGCGCATGGGCAACGGCGGTCATTGTGGTGCCGACATCCAAAAACAACGAGCAATTATCCGGCACTTCCGAGACCAACGCCGCAGCGACAGCCGCCTTATTTTCGGGTAGCATCTTGCGGCGCGCCTCGTGGCCAATGTTTTGGGCCTTAGAGGACTGCACGGCACCACCATGAAAGCGCTCCATCAGGCCCAAATCGCAGAGACGATTGATATCACGGCGGATGGTCTGTTGCGTGACTTGATGCTCTTTTGCAAGCTGCTCAATCGAGACATAGCCCAACCGGCGCAATGCGGCGACAATTTGGGTCTGCCGATGGTTCAAATGAGCATGATCTTGAACGGCCAAGGTGTTTCCTTTCGTTGGCAGCAGTACGAGCGCAGGCGGTTGATCCGAAGCGTTTGCTCTGTTGATCGGACCACGGCAGTGCGCGAAATTCGCCTACAATGTAACTATTCGAACCATATTGGTCATGCCCACTTTTCCAAAGGGAACACCGGCTGTCAAAACATAGCGCTCTCCCTTGGTCATCAATTCGGACTTCTGGACGATCTCGTTGGTCTTTTCGACAAGTTGGTCCAGGCCATCAATACGATCGGTGTGCACGCAATGTAACCCCCAGACCAGCGAGAGTTGCCGGGCGGCGTCTTGGGAAGGCGTAACGCAAATAATCGGCACGCTGGGGCGTTCGCGGGCGGCGCGCAAGGCCGTATTGCCAGAGCGCGTATGGGTGACGATCAGTTTGGCATCCACGCTGAGCGCCACGCGCGCGGCGGCGTCAGAGATAGCGTCCGTGCCGCTCTTGTGGTGTTCGACCTCAAGGGCGTCCAAGCCCGCCTGGTAAAAGCGACTCTCTTCGGTGCGCACAATGATGCGGTCCATCATCGACACCGCCTCAAGGGGATACTGGCCAGCGGCGCTTTCGGCCGACAGCATGACCGCATCGGCGCCTTCATAGACCGCCGTGGCAACGTCTGAAGCCTCGGCTCTGGTCGGTGTCGGCGCAGAGATCATGCTCTCAAGCATCTGTGTGGCCACCACCACGGGCTTGCCCGCGCGGCGGCAGCGTCGGATGATATCCTTTTGCAGGTGCGGCACGTCCTCGGGCGGCATCTCAACGCCCAAGTCACCGCGCGCCACCATGATGCCGTCGGACAGACGGATGATTTCATCAATATGTTGGATCGCGCTGGGTTTTTCGATCTTGGCCATAAGGCGCGCGCGGCCTTTGATGATGTCCTGAGCTTCGCGGATATCGTCTGGGTGTTGGACGAACGACAAGGCGACCCAATCGACCCCGATTGACAGACCAAAGTCCAGATCATCACGATCTTTGGGGGTCAAAGGCGAGGTCTTTAGGACGGTATCGGGCAAGTTGACCCCTTTGCGGTCCGAAATCATAGAACCGGCAATGACCTTTGTTCGGATGAAGTCGGCGCTCAATTCTGTGATCTCAAGGCGCAGTTTGCCGTCATCGACCAGCAGGGTCTGGCCCACTTCTACGGCTTCAAAGATCTCAGGGTGGGGCAGGTGAACCCCGTCAGCGTTGCCCTGGCCAGCTTCACGGCGCAGGTCAAAGCTTTGTCCTCGCTGCAAGGGCTGCTTACTGCCCTCAAAGGTGCCGACCCGCAGCTTGGGGCCTTGCAAATCCATCAAGGCCGTAATCGGGTGCCCGGTTTTGGCTTCAAGATTTCGAATATCCCGCAAACGCTTTTCGTGGTCGGTCTGCAAGCCGTGGCTAAAGTTAAGGCGGAAGGCATCGACACCTGCGGTGTGCAGGCGTGCGATCATGTTGGGCGACGACGAAGCGGGCCCCAAGGTTGCCAGGATCTTGGCTTTGCGGTTGCGGCTCATGCAAGAGTCACTTTCTGAAAACGGAACGGCGAGAGAATGCGCGAAGTCTAACAGCAACCGCGGTTAACAGAAGGGTAATTTTGCCTCATGCCGTAAAAAATGTTGCATTTCGAACATCATGAGTTCATTTAGTGACAAAGTTTTACATAAGGAACATGACAATGGCCCTGAAAATCGCAATTAATGGTTTCGGTCGGATCGGTCGCCTGACCTATCGGGCCTTGCTTGAATCTGGGCGTGACGACCTTGAGCTTGTCGCAATCAATGACCTGGCTGCGGCCGACATGTCGGCGCATTTGTTGAAGTACGATTCCGTCCACGGCACGTTGGCCAACCAAGTTGATGCCAGCAACGACAGCCTGCTGGTCGATGGTCGCTCCATCACCAGCTTGGCCGAGGCAGACCCCGCAAAACTGCCATGGTCCGCGCTGGGGGTTGATCTGGTACTGGAGTGCAGTGGCCGCTTCACTTCTAAGCAAACGGCAAGCGCTCATTTGGAGGCAGGCGCAAAGGCTGTCTTGGTCTCCGCGCCCTGCAAGGACGCCGACAAGACCATTGTCTACGGCGTCAACCATCAAGAACTTGGCGCAGAAGATCGCATCGTCTCGAATGCCTCTTGTACGACCAATTGCTTGGCACCCGTCGCCCAATTGCTGCACCAGGCTGTCGGCATTGAGCGTGGATTTATGACCACCATCCACGCCTACACGGGCGATCAGCGTTTGATTGATGCGGCGCACAAGGACCCGCGACGCGCACGCGCGGGCGCTTTGTCGATGATCCCGACGTCAACCGGCGCAGCAAAGGCTATCGGTTTGGTGCTGCCAGGGTTGGCCGGGCGCCTGGATGGTAACGCCGTTCGCGTTCCAACCGCCAATGTTTCCATGGTCGATTTGACCTTTGATGCTGGTCGCGACACCAGCGTTGAGGAGATCAACGCCTTGGTACGGGACGGGGCCGACGGAGCATTGAAAGGGGTCTTGACGGTCAATGATCTGCCCCTGGTGTCATGCGATTTCAACCACTGCGCTGCGAGTTCGACGTTTGATGCGACCCAAACCCAAGTCGTTGACGGGCGTTTTGTGCGCATCGTGAGCTGGTATGACAACGAGTGGGGCTTTTCGAACCGCATGCTGGATACGGCAACGGCCATGGCCAAGGCCTTGGCGCTCTAGCGCAAAGCGAGAGCAGGTGAAAGCGACCCACGATAGCTATCCAAGAAAGTTACTTGCGAAAGCCACCCACGAAAGCCACCCACGAAAGCCGAGGCGATTTGCTTCGGCTTTTTTGTTGGCCGGGGGGGGAGCGGAATGGCCGGCGCGGCAAAGAGGCGGCTGAGGGATTGACCTGCGGACCAATTAAATAAGCATCCTCGGAACAGGCGTCATTTAGGGCGCCAACACGATTATGCCGCTGGACGCAAGCTATCGTTCGGCAACGGTCGCTGCGCGCGATTTCAGCACAAAAAAATTTTAGAAAAATGGTGCCAGGAGGCGGACTTGAACCGCCGACACACGGATTTTCAATCCGTTGCTCTACCAACTGAGCTATCCCGGCAACCTGACAGCATGGCGTCTGCGCACGATGTGAGACCCGCTTATATGAAAGCACTGTTTAGCTGTCTACTTCTTTTTTGGGTCTGGCTTAGCGAAACTTATCCTCACCCAAACTTTGCTCTGTCAATCGCGGGGTAAGCAGCGCAATATGATTGCGCAAACTCATCTAGACCTCCTACCGAGCGTTGCGGTGAGGGCAATTTGCAACGTGTGCCGCTTGCCCAAAATTATGATTTGAGTGGCGGGGAAAAATGACGTTTTATCCGCGCACGTGTCAACGATATTCAGGCAGTGGTTCCTTCCAAGCGCAGCACGCCGCGCTGAAGGGCGTGCACCAACAAAAAGGACTGGATTGTGCTGGAGCTCGACTATTATTTTACACTGATTTCGCCCTTTTCTTATCTGGGGCACCGGCGCTTTCGTGCGGTGACGGCCCCTTTTGACGTTCAGGTCAACTACAAGCCTGTTCGCCTGGGCAAGGTCTTTGAAGCCACTGGCGGGCAGCCGCCAGCCAAGCGCCACCCTAGCCGTCAGGCCTGGCGGTTCGCTGAGCTGAAGCGCTGGTCGGCGCGACTTGAGAGCCCCCTCAATTTGCAGCCTAAGTTTTTTCCGACCGATGATTCTCTGGCAAATGCCGTCGTGGCTCTGGTTGGCCAGAACGATAGCGAGATGGCGGGCGATCTGGCGCAAAGCTTTCACGAACTGGTCTGGTTGCAGGACTTGGATTTATCCGACGAAGAGCGCGTGGCGAACATCATCAAGAACCACGGTCTGAACGCCGATGACCTTATCGCGCGCGCGCAGGCCGAAGGGGCGGGCCTGCTGGACGCCAACACCCAAGAGGCAATCGAGCGGGGCGTGTTTGGCGCACCCAGCTATTGCCTTGGCAATGAAGTTATTTGGGGGCAGGATCGTTTGGACTTCTTGCAAGAAGCCTTGCAGCGCGCATCGTCCAATGCCTTAGCCTTGCAGCTCAGCGCGCGTTCGGCTTGATCGCTGCCTGGCTTTCAAGAATTTGTTCGCATAAGGCGATTTTGCAGTGAGCAACACCTTGCCATAGCCCTATCGCAGGTTGATTTATGAACGATGCTGACGGGCGTTGCAGGGCCGACGCCCACGCGAACGGCCTGTCAGCCAGGTGCAGCCTTGCGCGCCAAGCGCTGCCATTGTTTCGAATTTTACCTTGGGGAGGAGGGCTGGTGCTCGGTTGTCCTTTTTACCGCAAGGCCCGGCTGTGGGAGGCCTTATGAGCTTGGATCAAGACGCCGTCGTTGTGGTGGTCTTTGATGCCTATGGAACCCTGTTAGATGTGCATTCGGCCATCAACAGCCAGCGCGACCTGCTGGGCGATGACGCACAGTCAATTTCGGATCTCTGGCGGCAAAAGCAGTTGGAGTATTCTTGGCTGGTCTCGCTGCGGGGCGACTATCAGGATTTTTGGGCCTTGACGGAAAAAGCGCTGAGCTATGCCTTCAAGGCGCATGATTTGACCACCGACACGCCCTTGTTCCAGCACCTGCTGGATGTCTATTGGCGGTTGGCGCCTTATGCCGACGCGCTACCTTGCTTGACCTGGCTGAAAGAGCAAGGCTTCAAGACGGCCATTTTGTCGAATGGTGGTCCCGACATGCTGCGCGGCGCGGTTGAAAGCGCGGGTATCTCGAGCCAGCTTGACGAGCTGATCTCTGTTGACGAGCTGCAAATCTTCAAGCCGTCGCCTGCGGTCTATGAGTTGCCTTTGACCGAGTTCGGCGTGGACAAGAACGAAGTCCTGTTTGTGTCGTCAAACACCTGGGATGCAGCCGGGGCCAAACAGTTTGGCTATCAAGTTGCTTGGTTGAACCGGGGGCTTTCGGGGCAATTGGACGAATTGCCGGGCACGCCCGACGTGCAAGTGCCGTCGCTGGACGCCTTGCCGGACCTGCTGTTTTAGCGCACGCGGTCGCCAACAGCCCCTATATTGGGGCCGAGGTAGGCGCCCTGTGGCAAGCCAGGCGCAAGTCCAAGCCAGGCGCAAGTCCAAGAAAGGCGCAAGTCCAAGCCAGGTGCAGGGCCCCACAGGAAGGCGCCCGAGGAACGCCCCAGAGGGGGGAGAGCGGATGATCGAGACGGAACCCCAAGGCCTCAAAACTCCATGGTACCAGCAAATCGAAGTGGCTGGATTGATTCTCGCTGGTGGGCAGTCGCGGCGCATGGGGGGCGGGCATAAGAGCTTGCTTGCACTGGGCGAGCGGAGCCTGTTGCAACACGCGATCGCGCGCCTTCGCCCCCAGGTCGGCGCCCTAGCACTCAGCGTCAATCAGGACAGGGAGCGATTTGCACCGTTTGGATTGCCGCTGTTGCAAGACCGCCAACCCGGCTTTGCCGGGCCTTTGGCGGGCGTAGAGGCAGGACTTGCCTGGTTGGCAGAACGGCCACCTGTAGGCGCAAATCAGGTCCCGCCGCGCTATTTGGCGCTAGCGTCTTGTGATGCGCCCTTCTTTCCTGCGGATTTGGTCGCGCGCTTGTTGGAAAGCCTAGAACCGCAAGGCTCGGCACAGGTTGCCATGGCCGTTAGCCAGACCCGCCGACATCCTGTTTTTTCACTCTGGTCCGTGGATTTGCTGGGCGACTTACAGTCCGCTCTGGCGGACGGTGTGCGCAAGGTCGAGGCCTTTACGGAGCCGCAAGGCGTCGCACTGGTCGAATGGCCGCTGGTGTCGGTCATGCGCGACGGCCAAGCAGCCGCAATCGATCCCTTTTTCAATATCAATCGGCCGGAAGACCTGGAAGAGGCTTCGCGCCTCCTGTCGGTTTTGCCTCATTCCGGCTAGGCCAGCAGGGTTAAGTTGGCAAGCCAGTACGGGTCGAGCGCGCGGCGCGCCGCCCGTCGCCAGAACCTTGTACATGGGCCCTTGCGCCAGAACCCTGCGCTAGAACCCTGCGCTAGAGCAGCGCACTGAGGCCCAGCAGTTGCAGGCTGCGGCCGGTCAAAGCATTGGGGACCAGGCCGTTGTCCCGGTTGAAGGCGCGAACGGCCGATCCGGTTTCCGGGCCCATAACACCGTCGATCTGGGTGATGCGATATCCGCGGTCCATCAGAGCGCGCTGGATGGCGCGCACATCGACCGCGCTAAGACGCGACAGAACAATCGGCTGGTCCAAATCTGAGACGCGCGCTTGTTGCTGTATCGTCGCCTGCGGGGCAGGCAGGGCAGGGGCTGTGATGGTGTTGATCTCAATCGGCTGCACCAAAATTGGTGGCTGACCAGAGAAACTGTTGGCCGTCGGGATTTGCGCTAAGCTTGTTGGCGGAGGAGCAGCAACGGCCTGAATGTCGGGCGTTTCGCCCTCAATGCGGGCAACGATGCGGTTGGCCGTTGACACGTTCAAGGCTGCCTGCGGGCTTGGCGGCGCCACGTATTTATCACGGTAAACCGTGGTGTAATCAGTCGGCAGAATCTTGTCGGTGGCTTTGATCGCGCCGCAACCGGTTAGGCCGGAAGCCGCGATTACCGCTGTCGCCAAAAATACCAGGCGCTTCATGGGACTACTCCCCGGAAATCAATTTCTAAAAACTTTTGGGCCAAAAAATCAAGCTGGCCATGCTGTGCTGTTATGCGGCAAGCGGCGAGCCGGCGCAATATGGCCCGCGTTGATTTCCCAATAATGTCATGATTTGCCCCATGTTTCGCCTGCGGCAGGACCGCGAAAGCTGGAAATGGGATAAATGTTCGGTTGTTGCCGGGCTGTGTCTAGCGGTTTGGCTGGTCCATGCCTGCGCTAGGTGTTTGATCCCAGACTTTGATGGTGCAATCGTTTCGCAAGAATGGAAGAAGGACCTACTATGGGACAAGTTTTGCACGGCAGCACCACAACGACGGAGGCAACCCGTCGAGCACTACAAAATATTCAAGAGGGCCTGAGATCGCACTCGAAACGCTATGGGATCAATCAAAAGACCGGCGCTAAATAGAAGAAACGGACATCGACGGCTGACCTGCCAACCGAGCCGAAAGAAGCGCGCTCGACGGTTCTATCGTTGGAAGACCAGGCAGTCATCCTTGCCTTCCGCAAGCATACATTGCTGCCGCTGGATGACTGCCTCTATGCGCTCCAGCCAACGATCCCGCATCTGACGCGATCCTCCCTACATCGCTACTTGCAACGCCACGGCATTTCCCGTCTGCCCGACGTTAATGGAGGCAAGCCCTCAAAAAGAGAAGTTCAAGCAGTACCCGATCGGCTACTTTCATATCGACATTGCCGAAGTTCGCACGGAAGAAGGAAAGCTGCATTTGTTCGTTGCCATAGACTGAACGTCCAAATTTGCCTTCTTTGACTTGCATGAAAGGGCACTGAGCCGGGTTGCCAAAGACTTCCTGGACCGGCGGATCGAGGCAGTTCCTTACAAAATTCACACTGTACTCACCGACAACGGTATCCAGTTCACAACGCCTGGAGCAGAAGGCTCAGCAGTTCCGCTAATCAAACACGCCACCGTCAAGCGCTTCCACGACGACAATCATGAGCAACTGCGCAGCCATCTGTTAGACTTCATCAACGCATACAACTTCGGGCGTCCTCTCAAAACGCCCAAGGGCCTTACACCCTAGGAATTCATCTGCAAACAATCGGCTTCAGAACCACAGAGGTTCAATATCAACCCAATCCATCAAATGGCGGGACTAGACATCTAGAGCGGGTTTCGCTGAATTGCATTCACAGCGCGCACTATCTATTTGATAGGCCGCAAATGCCCTTTGCGGATCTTTGGCACAATCGACGGCGATTGCTCGGGCTGTGCGCTAGCGCACGGCGGCCAAGTCGAAAGAAAACCCGCTTTTTGGGATCAAACGCAGGGGCATCAGGCGGGCGGGTCCTCCACGCAAGCATTGCGTAATTTCTGTCTGTATTTTGCACAGAGCTAGCGTAAGGTGGCGGTGATGACTGAGATTCTGCTGTTTTTTATTCCCTTTAGTATCGCACTGGTCAGCCCGGGGCCGAATTATGCTGTCTTGCTCACCGCTGCGCGCCGCACCAACCGGACGGGCTGTCTGGCCATTGCCGCAGGAATCGGTGTGGGTGAAGCCATTTGGGCCAGCCTGGCGCTGTTCGGTGTTGCCGCGATCGCGCGAGATTATGAGATCGTCAAAGTCGTGCTGGCCTTGGGGGGCGGCGCATTTTTGGCCTATGTCGGTTGGGGGGCACTGGAATCGGGTGCCCGCCTGTTGGTTCAGCACTACCGTGACGCTCATGGTCTGCCGGGACACGACGATGACCTGCATCCGCAAGTCATGGGCGAGCCCGCTCAGCCGCCGCGCGACAAGCAGATCAGTGCCTGGTTCTTCCAAGGCTTGGGGCTGATGATGCTGAACCCCAAAGCCGGTGCCTTTTGGTTGTCGCTCACGTCGGTGTTGGTGCGGAACGACCTGGGGTTAGGGATGCGTTTTACCATCATGGCCTTGGCGGTTGCTCTGTCGCTGAGCTGGCACGTTTGCTTGGCGTGGATTGTATCGGCACCCGTTGCACGGCGCTGGTTGCTGCGCTTTGGGCCCTTCTTGGATGTCGTGTTAGGGTTGGTGCTGTTCGCGCTGGCGGCGCTCTTGATTGTTTCGGTTTTGGGTTAACTCGGAAGGGCGCGTTTTGACAACTTCAGCTACTCCTAGCCAGTCCCAGGGGCCAAGATTTGCCCCCGTTGAAGCGCTAACCCCGTTGGCGCGTCCCGGTGACTGGCACGGTTGGTTGGTTGCGGTCAGTTTGCTCATGGCCAGTCTTCTGACCCTGGCGGCTATTACCTGTTTCATCGCCTACAACTGGCAAGATTTGAGCCGTGTCGGGCGGATTGGGCTGGTGGCGCTGGGGCTGCTGCTGTCCGCTGGTTTGACGCTGTGGGCGGGGCCTATGTCCGCGGCGCGAGGCCCCTTGCTGTTGCTGACCTTTGGCCTGTTGGGCACGATTCTTGCGCTGGTGGGGCAGGTCTATCAGCTCGGTGCAGATAGTTTTGGCCTCTTCTTGACTTGGGCTCTTTATGCTCTGCCCTTGGTCCTGGTCGGTCGCGCGCAAATCCTTTGGGCGGCTTGGCTCGTGGTGTTCTGGATTGGTGTGTTTCTTATGAGACAACAGGCCCCTGAATTGATGTCAGGGCTTTGGGCCCATGTCCTTGATCCTTGGGTGGTGCTGTTGCTAGGCGCGGCTTTGGTGCTGGCCTTGCGTCAGGTTCTGTTTGAGCGCGTAGAATGGCTGCGTCCCAGTTTGTTGCCTGGCTTACTCGCGCTGACCGCCGTTATTCCCTGGTTCCTATATTTCTGGCTCTTGTTGTGGCCCAATACCTTGGTCGATACCATCCCTTCTGGCGCGTTTTGGCTGATGTGGTTTGCCGCTAGTGTCACCTTGGCGGGTAGCTTGTTGATGTCTGCCTTCGTTCGCCATGAAGCCCTGCTGACCTTTGTCGGCGTATTCTGGATCGCTGGGGCGGTTGCCGCTGTGGGGTTCAGGGTCATTTTGCTAACGAGTCCAAACTCGCTGCCTGATGGCTTGGGCTACTATCTGCTTTTTGGCTTGGTAATTCTTGGGTGCTTCGTGGGCGCGGCTTCGGTCATGCGCCGGTGGATTAAGACCTATGGGCTCGGCAAGGGGTTCGAGCCGGGGCTGGTCAAAGGGGTCATGGACGCCGCAAATCACTGGTCGGTTACTGTTTTGCGGGCTATCGGCGGTCTGATTGGGGGGCTCCTGATTACCTTAGCGCTGCTTGTGCTGGTTGAAGATGTATGGGCGGTCTTGCCCATACTAGGGCTGATGCTCTCAGGCCTTTGCCTGTATATGAGCTACCGCACCGGTCTGAAAGATCCGACGAGCCAGTCGGGAACCCATGCCTTTTTGTTTGTCCTATATCTGATTGGCCTGGTTTTTCTCCTGAACGGAATTTACCAAGAGTTCGATTTTTCGGGTGATTACGTGAGCCCAATTGGCTACCTGTTGCGCTTTGTGATCCTAGGCTTCTTTTTGGCCTCTGTGCCTGGCAAGGTCTGGCGGCCGGGGCAGGTGGTGCTTTTGATCGCGACGCTAACGGCCTTTGTGCCAGAACTGTTCCGCTTCTTGACCATTGAGCAAACAGCCGTGTTCCTCATGGCGATGGTGGCCGCGGGGCATTTCGTTCAACCCAAATGGGCAAGCTGGCGCTATCTTCACTGGGGCCTCGTGGCGGTGACTTTGATCCTGTTAGAAATCGTCATGATCCTTTGGGGGCGGGGTATCATGCCTGACAGCACGGCACCGTACTTCGGGCTCATGGTGTCACCGACGTCCTTTTGGCAACAGCGATTCCTGGTGGCGGTCGGTCTGGTTGGCCTTGCCCTTGTCGTCGTTCATGACCGCCAACGCCAGGGTCACAACGGCTGGCAGTTCTTGCCCTTTGCGGGGCTTTTGATCTTGGCGACCATCGCTTTGCCGCTGATGAGCATTTTCGCGGTCATGCTAATGCTGGGAGGGCGCCAGCGCGAAAACCTGGTCCTTGAGATCATCGGCTGGCTGACGTTGTTGATCTCTCTCAATCAATGGTACATGGCACTAACAGGAACGCTGCTGGCCAAGGCGGGCTATCTGGGCCTGTCGGCGGCCGTCATGTGGGGCGTTTTCGCGGCTTTGGCATGGGGCCTTTCCAAGCCGGGCAATGACCGCGATGCTTCGGATCAGGAGGCCCAGGCATGAGCAAGTTGGCGGTGCGCTGGATATTTCGCTTGGGTGTTGGGTTGTCAGTTCTGGCGTGCCTTTTTGTCGTCTTTCGAGGCGTCGCCAGCATGGAGGCCACCTATCGCAAAGGGCAAATTTTCTACCTTGCCATCCGGCCTGCCGACCCACGCTCTTTGCTTCAAGGCGACTATATGGCCTTGGCCTATGAGGCAGACACAAGCGAAGCGGATGCGCCGCAACGGGCTCGCTTTGCGGTGCTTTCCCTGGACGCGCGCGGCATCGCAACCTTCGCAGAATTGGCCGTCAATTTAGAAGAGTTGGGGCCTCAGCAAGTGGCTCTGCCTGTCCAACAGTGGGGATCACGCTATTTAATACAGCCCCGCAGCTTTCTGTTTCAAGAAGGCCAAGGCGCAGCGCTTGCCAACGCCCGCTATGCGGTCTTTCGCTATCGGGACCCCCGCGCGCCTTTGCTCTACGGCCTGGCGAATGCAGACCTTGAGTCGCTGTCCCACAGATAGATCGGTCGGGAACTGTCCCGGCATCCGCACGGTTCAAAGGCTTAGCAAAATCGGCCGGGCGTCATATTCAGGCAGACCGCGTGTGACGGTCGGCAGCAGCCAATATTGGAACCTTAGCTAGCAGGCAGAAAAGTTACTCAAGAAGGCGTAAGAAGGATACAGCGGCCCGCAAACTTGTGTTAGCGCTGTCCAGGTAAGGGGGAGTTTCGCCAAGCAAAGCCGGTCTTTGGGCGCCCATTCCGCCACCGCGCGCGCTCAACCGCGCGCTCAAAGTATAAGGTCGATGCCCATGCTCATGGCGAAAATTCAAACGATCCCCCGTCAGCAGCTGGGGATCATCTGTGCGGTGCTGGCGGTCTTCACCTTTGCCAGCCAAGACGCCTTTACTAAGGTCTTGTCGGCGCACTATCCGGTCTCTCAGTTCCTGTCGGTGCGGTTTGCAGCTTTCTTGATTTTCGCACTGTTGTTCGTTCATGCACGTTGCGGTATTGCGACCGCGCTGCGCTCAAAGATCCCCTTGTTGCAATTGTTTCGCGCCGGATTGATCGCCGCTGAGATTGGCATTTTCGCTTATGTCGTGGGCAGTATGGACCTGTCCGCTCAGCACGCGGTTTTTTCATGTTTCCCACTGATGGCCACAGCTCTGTCGGTGCCAATCCTGGGCGAGCGTGTTGGGGTTCGCCGTTGGACCGCGGTTTTGGTTGGCTTGGTCGGGGTCTTGATTATTTTGCGCCCTGGCTTTGGCATTATTCACCCGTTGGCGCCTTTGGTTTTGTTGGGGGCCTTTATGTTCGGGCTCTACAACGTCATGTCGCGCTATGTCACGCAGCGTGAACGCTTTGAGACCGCCTTTATCTATATGGCGCTGGTCTGCTTTGCCATGTACGCCATTCCTGCCTTGTTTGTTTGGCAGCCGATGACCCGCGAGCATATGCTGATTATGACCTTCTTGTGCTTTACGTCGGTCACGGGGCACTGGCTCTATACCAAAGCTTTCGAGTTTGCAGAGGCGTCTGTTCTGCAGCCCTATAACTATTTGCTGTTGGTCTTTGCAACGCTCTATGGCGTGACGATTTTCGGCGAGGTGTTCGAACCGCTGACCGCGCTGGGCTCTAGTGTTGTCGTTGGCGCGGGCCTTTATGTTTGGTGGCGCGAGCGCGCTAAGGCGGTGCTCAAGCGCCGGAAGGGGGCGAGCCAGCCGCCGACCCCTGGTCCCCAGCCCCGGCCTTGAAGACCGGCAGCTTGACGCTGAAACGCGCGCCGTCTCCCAAGCGGGTTTGCACCAAGATTTCCCCGTTCATCTGCTGAACAATCTGCTTCGAAATGGCCAGCCCCAGCCCTGAGCCTGTGGTGGTTTCAACCACGTCCTGCCAAGAGCGCGAAAACTTGGTGAACAGCGTCTTTTGATCTTTTTCTGATATGCCAGGCCCGTTGTCTTGCACGTGCAAGATCAAAGCGCCGTCCAGGCGTTCGGCACTGACCGTCACATAAGGCGTCGGGCTATTATTGTATTTGATGGCGTTGGACAGCAAGTTGACGAAGACCTGTTGCAGACGGTCGCTGTCCCCCATGGCCCGCAGACGCCAGCGTGTCGGCAAGGTGTTGATGAGCTTGACCCCGGCGGTCGTTGCGCTGGCTTCAACAACGCTGATCGCGTCACGCATGATTTGCATCGGGTTGGTTGTCTCATCCAGCTTGACGCCCATGCCCGATTCCAGGCGAGAGACTTCCAAGATGTCGTCCAGAAGTCGGGTCAGGCGTTTGCTTTCCTGCGCCATGATTTTCAAGAAGCGCTGTTGTTCGTCTTGAGAAAGATCATCGGTGCCCGTCAGTATCTCGGTCAGTGATCGCAGCGCGGTCATAGGGGTTCGCAGCTCGTGGCTGACCCTCGACAAGAAGTCGTCCTTCATAATGTCTAGGGCCATGAGCTGCTCGTTTGCGTCCCGCAGTTGGTCGGCGATGGCCTCCAGCTCCGCCGACTTCTGTTCCAAGGCATGCGAGTACTCGATGGCCTGCTGGGTCTCGTCCAGGATGCGGATAACCGCGTCCATTGAAATGGTCTCACCGGTTGCGATCGAGGCCACCATAACGCGCGCAGAAGCGGCGCCAATGCGGCCCGCCAACAGGCGTTCCACGAACGGCACAAGGTTCTGGTCGGGATTGGGCAGGTGTCCCCGCAATCCTTGTCGCAGCGCGTAGGAGCGAAAAGCGCGGTAGGCCTGGTCGCGCCCGATAAACCGCTGGGTCAGCTCGTAGAGATCCTCGACCGCCGCCGAGCGTTCATAGAGTTCGCTCTCTCCGACACGGCTAGAGCGAAAGACATCGACGAAATAGGCCGATTGCAAGCGCTCCAGCGCATTGGCGCGGCTTGCGAACGAGAAGCCAACGTACAGCAGCACATTCAGGCTCAGGCTCCAGAACAGGGCGCCGACAAGCGGGTCAAGGCCCATGGCCACAAACAAGCCCTGCGGGTCGGGCAAGCCAGCGATGAGCGCCCAGCCCGTATCTTGCAGGGTCGGCAGGATCAGAAAATAGAGCCAAAGCGCATAGCCGGCGCCCAGGCCGACCAAAGCGCCAACCTCGGTACCATCGCGCCAGAACAGGCCGCCGATCAGCACCGGGAAGAACTGAGCAACGCCCGCAAAGGCAATTAGGCCCATGGCAGCCAGCCCGTCGTTCGAGCGTGAGAGATAATAATAGAGGAAGCCTAGCAGCAACAGGACCGCGATGTTGATTTGACGCACACGAATTTGCAACAAGGTCAGGTCGTTGCTGCGTGACAACCCCAGGGCCTCAATGCGCAAAATCATTGGCATTATCAGGTGGTTAGACATCATTATCGACATGGCAATAGAGGCCATAATGACCATGGACGTAGCAGAAGCGAGGCCGCCAATGTAGGCGAACAGCGCCCAATTGCTGTAGCCAGCAGCAAGCGGAACCGACATGACAAACAAGTCGGGGTTCGATCCAGGCAGGAGGCGAAGGCCGGTAATGGCGATGGGCACGGTAAAGAGACACAGAACAAACAAATACGCCGGGAACAGCCAAGAGGCGGTCGCCAGATGGCGTTCGTGCCGGTTCTCAACCACGGTGACCTGAAACTGGCGCGGCAAGCACAAGACGGCGGAGGCGGACAAAAACAACAGCGTCGTCCAGCGCAAGGCGCCATGCTCGCGCAAACTAAGGACCTCGGCACTGCTGGCGTCCAGGGCCTCGGGGCTCGGCGCCAGGCCGCCGTGGCCATGTATGCCAAGCTTGAGGCCGAAAATGACCAACAGGCCGATGGACACGAAGGCAAAGAGCTTGACGACGGACTCGACCGCAATTGCAGCCACCACCCCGGCGTGTTGTTCCTTGGCATCAATCAAGCGCGCGCCGTACAAGGACACAAAGATCGCCATGATCACGGCCACCCAAAACCCGATGTCGCCGAAAAAGATCGAGGAGCGGATCGAAAAGGTCGGCGTTTCGATGAGGGCTTCAAAGCTGGTCGCTACCGCTTGCAATTGCAGCGCGATGTAGGGCGTGGTGGCTGTTAGGGCGATCAAGGTGACCAGGACCGACAGTCGCGCCGATTTGCCGTATCGCGCCGAGATAAAATCGGCGATTGAGGTCGTATGTTGCTGGCCAGCGATACGAATCATTTTGCGCAGCACGGTCCACCAAGCCAAAAAGACAAGAGTGGGCCCTAAGTAAATCGTGATGAATTCCAGCCCGTTCTTGGCCGCCGATCCCACCGCGCCATAGTAGGTCCAGCTGGTACAATAGATCGAGATCGACAGCGTATAGACCAGCGGCGAGCTCACCAGGCGCTGCTTGAAATGCGGGCGCAAACGGTCGGTTATAAACGCAACGGCGAATAAGAAGGCCAGGTAGCTAAACGACAGGGTGACGGCGAAAACCGGGCTAAACACGGCTGGACCACCCAGATTTGCTGCTACTTCTTAGGCCGCGGCGACCGCGAAAGGCTAAGAAAATTCCCGCCGCCCAGACGACGAACAGATAGGCCAGCAGGATCCAGGGTGACAGCTCTTGACTTGCGGTGTGCAGCGAATAGACCGCCGGGGAAGAGACTAGGAACAAGAAGATTGCCGGCATGAGCAAGCTGCGCTGGGGTGAGCGCGGCAAGGCCGGGGGCAGGGTAGCGGCTGGGCGCGTCGTCAGCGGCCCTTCGGGCGCCAGCGCGCGCGCCTTCAGCGTTTGCCGCTCGTCGGTCTCAGTCGCGTTTTCAGCTGTCGGCATGGACCGGATGGGCCTCTTGCACCTGGCACTCAGAGAGCCGATTTTCTGCCAGGGCCATGACGGTTTCGACAACCTCGGCGTTGGAAAAGGGTTTGGTCATAAAGGCGGTTGCCCCCAGAGCTTCGGCCTTTTCCCGGTCGCTTTCTTGGCCTTTGGCGGTCAACACGACAATCGGCAGGCCCGCAAGATCAGGGTTTGCGCGCGTGGCTTTTAGGACCTCAAACCCGTCCTTCCGCGGCATCATGATGTCCAGGACCACCGCGTGAGGGCGGACGTTGGCGATGTCACGGATAGCCTGCTCGCCGTCGTAGGAAATGCGCACATCCGCACCTGCGCGACGCAGAATAAAGTTTAAAGACTCGACGATACTGGTCTCGTCTTCAGCCACCAGAACGACTGGTTGCATGGCTGGTTGCTCCCTGAAATGCCCGTTTTTTGTTTTTTGCGATCGGATTTGTTGAGGGGCTTTAACGCTCCCCCCTTGTCACATTCCGTCGCGGGCAGGTTGGACTTGATCTGTCATGTTTCAAACTGCCCTATTTTTTGAGATGGATCAATCCCAACGCGCAGCGGTTCAGGGCCGAGTACAAGAATTGGCGCACACAAGCCCTACACTGACCGTCGCCGCCAACCGCCCCCCATGTAGTGTTCTAGACTTTTGTTAGTCGGGCTGCGTGGGGGCCAGATCGTCCAAGAATTCGCCAAGGTCCGCAGGTGATAGGCAGCTTTCAAACGGCGCGCGGATCATCAGGGCCTCTTCCAGCAGGGCTTGGTATTGAGCGTCGGGCACTTCATCGACGCCAAATTGGGCTAGATGGGGGGTCCAAAACTGCGTGTCGAGGAGCGGAATGCCTGAACCTTGCAGGCAAGACAACAGGCCGACCATGGCCACCTTCGACGTGTTGCTGGCGCGTGAGAACATGCTCTCGCCAAAGAAGGCGCCACCGATGTGGACGCCATAAAGGCCGCCGACCAGATCGTCGCCCTGCCAAACCTCGATTGATTGAGCGTGGCCGTCCTCGGCCAGCTCGCAGTAGGTGTCCAAGATCGCGTCGTTGATCCAGGTCGTCTCACGCCCGGGCTTGGTCTCCGAGCAAGCAAGCATGACCTCACGAAAACAGGTGCTGGCCGTCAAGCGAAGGTTTTGCTGGACAATGACCTGTTTGCGCACGACCTGGCGCAATTTGGTGGGTACGTGCGCTAGATGGGTGAGCAGGATGCCCCGATAATCCGGGCGCACCCATCGGATGTAGTCGCTTTCGCGATCTTCGGCCATGGGGAATATCCCCTGCTGGTAGGCGGCGAGGATCAGCTCAGCGTTCATCCATCCATCGCTCCAGCCATTTGATGGTATAGCTGCCGTCGCGGAATTCTTCGGCGTCCAGCATGCGCTCGTGCAAAGGAATAACCGTCTTCACGCCGCCAAAGGCCGCTTCGCGCAATGCGCGCTTCATGCGGATAATCGCTTCTTCGCGCGACGGGGCGTGAACGATCAGCTTGCCAATCAGGGAATCGTAGTAGGGTGGAATGGCATAGCCCGCGTAGGCGTGACTATCAAAGCGGACACCCATGCCGCCAGGGGCGTGCAACTCGGCAATCTTGCCCGGGCTGGGGACAAAGGTGTCCGGGTCTTCAGCGTTGATACGGCACTCGATCGCGTGACCAGAGAACGTTACGTCCTCTTGCGTAAACGCCAGTGGAAGGCCAGCGGCAACGCGGATCTGCTCTTGCACCAGGTCGATACCGGTAATCATTTCGGTCACCGGGTGCTCAACTTGCAAGCGGGTGTTCATTTCGATGAAATAGAATTCGCCATTTTCATACAGGTATTCGACCGTGCCAACGCCGCGATAGCCTAGTTTGGCGATCGATGCCGCTGTGTGCAGCCCCAACTGCTTGCGTTGGGCGTCTTGCAGGGCAGGCGAGGGCGCTTCTTCGATCAGCTTTTGGTGGCGGCGTTGGACCGAGCAGTCGCGCTCACCCAGATGCACCACGTTGCCGTGCTCGTCGGCGATGATTTGGATTTCGATGTGACGCGGGTCCGCCAGGTACTTTTCCATGTAAACCGCGTCGTTGCCGAAGGCCGACTTGGCCTCTGAGCGCGCCAGGTTATAGGCATCGTCGATCTGGCTCGCATCCTCGGCGACCTTCATGCCGCGCCCGCCACCGCCAGCGGCGGCCTTGATCAGCACGGGGTAGCCAATACGCTCGGCGGTCTTGCGGGCATCGTCCAGGCTGGTCAGCTCGCCGTCGGAGCCCGGAACAACCGGTAGGCCAACCTTAATCGCCGCGTCTTTGGCAGCGACCTTATCGCCCATAAGGCGGATGTGTTCGGGGGTTGGGCCGATGAAGGCCATGCTGGAGCGCTCGACACTTTCTGCAAATGCCGCGTTCTCTGACAAGAAACCGATGCCTGGGTGGACGGCATCGACGTCCGCCAGATGCGCGACGGTCATGATGGCGCGCATATCCAGATAGGATTTGCTGGAGGGGGCAGGGCCGATGCACATAGCTTCGTCGGCCAGGCGCACGTGCATAGACTGTGCATCCGCCTTGGAGTAGATCGCCACGGTTTGAATGCCCAGCTCCTGGCAGGCACGCAAGACCCTGAGGCCGATTTCTCCGCGGTGGGCGATGAGGATTTGTTCAAACATGACAGGCCTTGAGGTTAGAACGTTGGCAGCGCGTCCAACTGGAGTGACCAGCAGCGCCAGCACCACTAGCGCACGACAACAGCAGCGCTAGGCGCCGAGAGCACTAAGCAATTGCGATCAAGGGCTGATCGTACTCGATTGGCTCGCCATTTTCGACCAGGATAGCCTTGACCGTGCCAGATTTGGGGCTGGGCAAGGGGTTCATGACCTTCATCGCCTCAATAATCAGCAAGGTTTGACCTTCCTTGACGCTATCGCCGACCTTGACGAAAGGCTCCGCATCAGGCGAGGAGGCCAGGTAAACCGTGCCGACCATCGGCGCCTTGATGGCATCAGCATCTGCGGTTGGCGCAGCCGCCGGGGCGGCCGGTGCGGCGCTAGCAGCAGCAGGCGCTGGGGCCGCCGGAGCGGCTACGGGGGCGGGGGCATAGCCCATGGCGGGCATCGGCGCTACGGTGGCCTGTCGGCTCAACACGACTTCCATATCGTTTTCGCTGTAGGAGATTTCGGTCAAGTCAGCCTCGACCACCAGCTCTGCGAGCTTTTCCAACAAGGCGTTGCGTTCTTCCGTCGTGAGTTTGGTTGTTGTTTCCGACATGAGGGCTTCCTGGCAGATTTATACTTTGGCCCGAAGGGATACGCGGTCACGGCAGTTGGCGCAAGACCCTAAGCGGTGGCCTAAGGCACGCAAACCCGCAGCATCGCGGTGCAAGCAAGGATGAAGCCGCCTCGCTGCGTCGCGCTGGAAGAAAAAGGATGCCTTTGGGCCGCAGCTGCGCTAATCCCTTTTGAAAATCCCCATTCCAAGCGCAAGGAGCCTTTCGCCCGTGTCCGCATCGTCTGAAAACAGCGTCTCAAAAGTCGTTCTGGCCTATTCCGGTGGCCTGGATACTTCGGTCATTCTCAAGTGGTTGCAGACCGAATACCAAGCCGAAGTCGTGACCTTTACCGCCGACTTGGGCCAGGGTGAGGAGCTGGAGCCCGCCCGCAAGAAGGCCGAGATGCTGGGCATCAAGCCGGAGAACATCTTCATCGAAGATCTGCGCGAAGAATTCGTGCGTGATTATGTCTTCCCCATGTTCCGCGCCAACACGCTGTACGAAGGCACCTACTTGTTGGGCACTTCGATCGCCCGCCCCCTGATCTCCAAGAAGCAGATCGAGATCGCGCAAAAGGTCGGCGCCGATGCTGTTAGCCACGGTGCGACTGGCAAGGGCAACGACCAGGTCCGTTTTGAGCTGGGCTATTACGCGCTGCAACCCGATATCAAGGTGATTGCGCCCTGGCGCGAGTGGGATTTGAACTCTCGCACCAAGCTGATTGCCTTTGCCGAGCAGCACCAGATTCCGATCGCCAAGGACAAGCGCGGCGAAGCGCCATTTTCTGTCGATGCCAACCTGCTGCACATCTCTGCCGAAGGTAAGGTGTTGGAAGATCCTTGGGACGAAGCTCCCGAATATGTCTACTCGCGCTCGGTTAGCCCCGAAGAGGCGCCCGACCAACCAACTTATATCACCATATCGTTTGAACATGGCGATGCAGTCGCTATCGACGGTGAGCCCTTGTCGCCCGCCAGCTTGCTGACCCGCCTCAACGAGTTGGCTGGTGCCAATGGTATTGGTCGCCTGGACTTGGTGGAGAACCGTTTTGTCGGCATGAAATCTCGCGGCGTCTATGAGACACCCGGCGGCACGATTTTGCTGGCCGCCCACCGGGGTATGGAGAGCCTGACCCTGGATCGCGGCGCGATGCACCTGAAGGACCAGATCATGCCCCAGTATGCTGAGCTGATTTACAATGGATTCTGGTTCAGCCCGGAGCGTGAAATGCTGCAAGCGCTGATTGACAAGAGCCAAGAACGCGTCAGCGGTGACGTTCGCCTCAAGCTCTACAAAGGAAGCGCAACCGTCGTGGGACGTCAGTCACCCAATTCGCTCTACAGCCAAGAATACGTGACCTTCGAAGAAGATAGCGTTTATAATCAACAGGATGCGGCCGGCTTTATCAAATTGAATGCGTTGCGCCTGCGCCTCAACCAAATGCGCAATCTGTCGGTCAAGTAGGCCGCATTGCTGCGTTGAAGACAGAACGCCCGGTCGCGATTTGATCCGCAGCCGGGCGTTTTCTTGTTGTGCGATGGCGGACCAAGGCGCGCGCGCTAGCTCAAGCTGGGGCGCTTACCAACGGGCCAATAGTCCAGACCGGCGGCGTCCATCTCGTCGGCATTGTAAATATTGCGCAGGTCGATGAAGGTCGTGCCGCGCATGCAGGCGGCCAATTCCGCCAGATTGAGCCCTCGAAATTGGTTCCATTCGGTCAAAATGACAACGGCATCGGCATCGCTGGCGGCTTCATAGGGCCCATTGCTCCAGCTTGCACCTGGTAACATATCGCGCGCTTCGTGGGCCGCCTGGGGATCGCAAGCCACAACCTGGGCGCCGGCCGCTTGCAAGGCTGGCACGATGGTCAGACTGGGAGCGTCGCGCATGTCGTCGGTCTCAGGCTTGAAGGTTACGCCTAGAATCGCGATACGCTTGCCTCGGACATCGCCGCCGCAGGCCTGAATAATCTTGTCCGCCATGGCAGACTTGCGCTGATCGTTTGAAAGGATGGTGGCCTCGACCAGACTTTGTACGGCACCGGCATCGCGTCCCGTTTGAGCAAATGCAATGGTGTCTTTTGGAAAACATGAGCCGCCATAACCCGGCCCAGCATTTAGGAAACGCTCGCCTATACGGCTGTCCAAGCCGATGCCGTGAGCCACGGTTTCGACATCGCCGCCGACGCGCTCGCACAGGTTAGCGACTTCGTTGATGAAGGTGATCTTCATCGCCAAAAAGGAGTTGGAGGCGTATTTTATGAGCTCGGCTGTCTCGGGATCTGAGACCAACAAAGGCGTTTGGCGAGAGGTGATCGGGCGGTAAATGGCGCGCAAGACCGCCTCTGCGTGCTCGCTTTCTAGACCAACGACCACCCGGTCCGGGCGGGTGAAGTCAGCAATGGCAACGCCTTCGCGCAAAAATTCTGGGTTGGAGGCCATGTGGAAGGCCGCACCGGGGCGCTGTTGGCGAATTGTTTCGGCGACCTTGCGGTTGGTGCCGACGGGCACCGTGGACTTGATGACCACCACCAAGTCTTCAGGCATGGCATCGGCAATTTCGCGCGCGCTCTCCAGGACGTAAGACAGGTCGGCGTGCCCATCGCCGCGTCGAGTGGGGGTTCCAACCGCAATGAAGCAGGCATCGGCGTCCACTAGGGCTGCGGCTAGGTCGCCCGTAAAGCTCAAATGCCCGCCAGCCATGTTCTTTTCCAACAACTGATCCAGACCGGGTTCGTAGATAGGCACCTGTCCGTCACGCAGCTTGGCGAGCTTGTTCTCGTCTTTTTCGACGCAAACAACGGTGTGGCCGAAATCAGAGAAACAAACGCCAGAGACCAAGCCGACGTAGCCTGCACCGACCATCGCAATTTTCATGGAAGACGAACCCGTATTTCGCTGTGTTGGGAGCCGTGGGGCCTGCCGGGCTTTTCGCCCGCCTTGGCCGCAACTCGATTAGGCTGGTTTTTGCGCCATCGGACCGGCAAGCGCAAGCCCCCAGGCTGCCGCGCCTGCTGTATCGGTTCGTTAGGCCCGCCTGCTAGACAAGTCCGCGCTTGGCGGACATGTGGGCGGTAGCCTGCACAAACCCCAACTTGGAGCCGCAGTCGAAGCGTTGACCATCGAAGTGGTAAGCATAGGTCGGGCAATGTGGAATCTCGGCAGCAATCGCGTCGGTGAGCTGGATCTCACCGCCAGCGCCGGGGTCCAGGGTGCTGAGGCGCTTCATGACCTCTGGCATCAGCACATAGCGCCCAATAACAGCAAGGCGAGACGGTGAATCGCCCGGTTTTGGCTTTTCGACCAAACCCTTAATGCGCACGCTTTTGCTTTCTGGTTCTTGGTCGTCAGCCGGTTCAGCGATGCCGTATCGGTCCACTTTGTCGGCCTCGACTTGCATTGCGGCCAAGTAGTTGCCGGGGTTGGCCTCAAACGCGGCGATCATTTGGGCCAAACAGCCAGGTTCTGCGTCAATGAAATCGTCGGCCAGCAAGACGGCAAAGGGCGCATCTTGTACCACGTGGCGCGCGCACCAGACCGCGTGCCCCAGACCGGCCGGGCGCATTTGGCGCGTGAACAAGATTTCTCCAGGTTCGCCCAAGTGCTGGCGCACCAAGTGGACGTACTCGGTCTTGGACTTGGCCTCCAGGTTGGCTTCCAGCTCGTACATGTGGTCGAAGTGGTTTTCGATCGCGTGCTTTTGGCGCCCGGTGACAAAGACCAGGCGTTCTATGCCACAGGCGCGGGCTTCTTCAACGACGAACTGGATCAAGGGTGTATCGACAATGGGCAGCATTTCCTTGGGCATGGCTTTGGTCGCGGGCAGAAATCGCGTGCCCAAGCCACCTACGGGGAAAACGGCGGTTTTTATGATGCTCATGGTCTCTCTTAGCTGTCTTTTTCTCTATCTATGCCCTTGACGTCTGCGCGGCGCATTGGCTGCACAGCGCCCAAGCGGCCCTGGCAGTCTAGAGACCTGGCGCGCGCAAGCAAGGATAAGTCCTCCCAATTCTTGCCCCTACCTTGCGCAGGCCGCTAGCAAGTGGGGTGGTGTGTAGCGCAGTCGAGCGGGTCGCCTGACTGATCGGTGCCGGTCAGCCAACTCCTTTCTGCTTGACACTGCGGGCTGGCCAGCGCTACCCCAGATGCATCGGTTGCCGCGATGGTGAGCACACATCCGGCATGAAAAGGGAATCTGGAAGGGCGTACCCAGTAGGGACCTGATCCAGAGCTGCCCCCGCAACTGTGAGCGCTGAGCACGTCCATTCGCGTCACTGCTGTTTTTACAGCGGGAAGACCGGACACGCTAAGAAGCGCGAGCCAGGAGACCTGCCGATAGCCAGCGCACACAGTGGGTTGGTCAACAGTTACGGACGACGGGGTGATCGTCTGGCGAAGGAAGGACGGGCGCGGGCTCTCTATCCTGGCTCGTCTATCGACGGTATCCCCTTGAACGACCGCAGATGTTTGCTGCGCTGAGCAGTTATGGCTCGGGGCGTGATTTGACTTTCGTTGCGGTGGGCGACGGATTGCTTTTGAGGGATACGATGGGCGAAGGTTTCCAGCAGGCAGTGCAAGGCGCTGCAGGACGAGCGGACAGAGGCCGCGGCCGCCTGGCGGATGTTGCGAGGGGAGCGGCCAAGTCGCTGGGGCTTGGCGTGCTTGGCCTGAGCATCCTAGCCGCGGCACCCGCTTTCGCGCACTTTCAGTTGCTTTACAGCCCGCGTACCAACCTTTCAGCGCCGCAAGAAATCCCGCTAAAGCTCGTCTTTTGGCACCCCTATTCAAACGGGCCAGCCATGGATATGGGGGCGCCAAGGGCACTGTTTGCCGTTAATCGCGGCGAAAAAATTGATCTGATCGACAGCTTGAAACCTATCGTTTTTGAGGGGGCAGAAAACAGCGCAGCCGCCTATGAGGCTGTGCTGCCCGTGCGGCGTGTCGGTGACTACGTTCTTGCCTTGGAGCCTGCGCCCTATCTTGAGGAAAGCGAGGGCATCTATATTCAGCAAATCACCAAGACCTATCTCAACCACGGCCAGTTGCCCACGGATTGGAGCCAGCCACTGGGGCTGCCCGCAGAAATTCTGCCCCTGGTGAAACCCACTAACGTGCTAGCGGGCTCGACGTTTCGTGGCCGCGTCATGTCAGAGGGCGAGCCGGTCTCTGGGGCAGAAATCGAAGTGGAATTGATCGCCGCGCCGTTGGACATGAAGGCAAACAAGGCGGGCCCCGCCCTGCGCAGTGAGCCCCCGGGCGGCGCGATCGTGGTGCTGAGCGATGAGGCGGGCTATTTTAGTTTTGGCATCCCGCATGCCGGGACTTGGGGATTTGCTGCTTTGAATGTCGGTCCGCAAAAATTTTATAATAACAAACCTTTATCGCAAGACGCGGTGATCTGGATTACAGCGTATGACGCCAATTACTAGACCATTCGCATCCGCAAGGGGGGCTCAGCGTGCACATCGTTGACGGCGCGTTATCAATGCCAGTTGTGGCCGCCAGTTCCGTGCTTGCGGTGGGCGGTATGGCGCTTGGCCTGCGGGCGCTCAATGTGGATCGTGTGCCCGCTGCTGCCATGTTGAGCGCGGCTTTCTTCGTGGCTTCGCTGGTGCACGTGCCGGTCGGGCCGACGTCCGTTCACCTGATTATGTCGGGTCCAGCGGGGTTGATCTTGGGCTGGGCCGCCTTCCCGGCGCTGTTTGTCGGTCTTTTGCTACAGACCCTTTTCTTCGGATTCGGCGGACTAACAGTGCTTGGCGTGAACACCCTCAACATCGCGTTACCCGCAGTCATGGTCGGCGTATTGGCGCGTCCTTTCTTGATGTCGGGCAACTTGAGGCGCACCGCGATTGTCGGAGGGCTGGCAAGCGCAGGCGCCATAACGTCTACGGCTCTGTTGGTGGCCTTGGATCTTTGGCTTTCCAGCCAGGCGTTTTGGGCGGCCGCACAGGTCATCTTGGTTAGCCACATCTCGATCATGGTAATTGAGGGCGCGATTGGAGCAGCCCTCGTCAGCTTCTTGCGCCAAGTCAAGCCGGAGCTATTGATGGCTCCTTTGCGCGCGACGGCAGATAGAAAGACTAGGGTATGATTGTCTCTTGGATGAAGACAGAGGAACAGACGGCAGAAATGGCGGTAGAAAAGGCGGCGGCAGCTTTCCTGGTGGCTGTTGCGGCCATCATGATGAACAGCACGCCCGCGTCAGCCCACAAATTGCTGTTGTCCTATTGGTTCAGTGACGGCGAGGTCGTCGGCGAGATCGGCTTGTCCAACGGCACGTTCGCGCGCGATGCTTTGATCCAAGTGAGCGGCGCAAAGGGGGAGGCCATCGCCGACGTGCGTAGTGATGAAAACGGCCTGTTCCGTTACTTGCCCCAGGAGCCGAAGGAGCATCGCTTTTTTGCCGATCTGGGCAGTGGCCATATCGCAAAGTTTACCGTCAGCGCAGAGGAAATCGAGGCAGGGCGCAGTGGTGCGCTTTTGGGCGGTACTGGCCTGGCTGCAAATGCAGGGCAAGCGCTGCCAGCAGAGGTGATGCGCGCGCGCGTGCCCATGCCCAATTCGGGCATTGCAGCGACGGATCAAAACGCCATCAAGGGCCTCATTCGCCAGGAGTTAACCCCGCTGCGACGCGAGATTATTGCCCTGCGCGAAAAGAGCGGCTTGCAGTCGATTCTGGGCGGTATCGGCTATATCGTTGGCCTGTTTGGCCTTGCGTTTTTCTGGATGGGCCGTCAGGCGGCCAAGGCTCAGCGCCCCAAACCCGAGCCGCAGACCCCGGCTAGGGAATGGCCCGCTGCGGACCGGCAAGCGAGCGATGTGCCAAAGCTGGATTGGAAGCAGCGGCTGCGTGATGTCGGGGCCCGATTGGGGTTAGGCGGCTCTGCAACGCCCCTTGGTGCGGGTGACAGCTCGGTCGTTACAGCCAACCACAAGCAGACCGAAGGTGAGACATGAGCAGCTTCACGTTACAGCACTTGCCCGCTTTGGAAGCCAGGGCGCCGACGGAGGAGGGGATCGTGCAGCGCCTCGATCCGCGAATGCGCTTGGTTGCGTCCTTTGGCTTTGCACTGTTTGTTGTCAGCTTGCCGAACATTGCGGGTCTGATGTTGGCCCTATCACTGGCGCTTGTCACGGGGTGGGCGGCGCGCTTGCCGCTGTTGATAACCGCGCGGCGCGTCTTGCTGGTCGATGCATTTCTGATTTTCCTGCTGCTGATGTTGCCGTTCACAACACCGCTCGCCGGGCCAAGCGATCACATGCTAACGCTTTGGGGGCAGCCTGCCAGTTGGTCCGGGCTGTGGCATGCGCTGCGGATTGTGCTGACCAGCAATGCGGTGGTTTTAATGATGCTGGCGCTGGTGGGAACACTGCCCGCTCAAGGTCTGGTTCAGGCGCTGGCGGCCTTGCATATGCCAAGCCATCTTGTTCAGATTTTAGCGCTCAGCTTGCGCTATATCGACATCATCAGGGAAGAGTACGCGCGTTTGCGAACCGCAATGAAGATGCGGGCTTTCCAGTTGCGCCGTTCTTGGCACAGCTATCGCTGTTTGGGATATTTGCTGGCGATGCTGCTGGTGCGCAGCCTTGAGCGCTCCGAGCGGGTTTTGGCGGCTATGCGGTGTCGGGGCTATGACGGGCGGTTTCCTGTCAACCAGCCTGGGCGGCTATCCCGTTTGGACTGGAGCTTTGCAGCCGGTTTGACGGCGACTTGTGGTTTGATCGCGCTGCTGGCCTTTGAGCCGGATCTGCGCTGGTTGGCAGAGGTGCACTAGATGCAGATGGGGGAACAAACGCGAACGCCGTATACTGAGGCCCTGTTGGAAGCCAAAGGGCTGTGCGCGGGCTATGTCGGCGCGGATGCGGTTCTGAAGGGGGTTGATCTTGCGCTCTATCCCGGAGAGCGCCTTTTGATCGCGGGACCGAACGGCGCGGGTAAGTCCAGCCTGCTGCAAGCGCTTGTGGGCCTCATGGCGACCGATAGCGGCAGCCTGTATTTTCGCGGGCAACCCTGCGTCAGTGAGGCTGATTTTGCCGCGTTGCGTTGCAAGGTGGGCTTGGTGTTCCAAGACCCTGATGACCAGCTGTTTTGCCCGACGGTCCTTGACGATCTCATGTTTGGGCCGCTGAATTTGGGCCAGAGCCCCGTTCAAGCGCGAGCAACGTCCCTTTCGATACTGGCTCAGTTGGGACTAAGCCGCCTTGCTGAGCGCGTCACGCATGCACTGTCAGGGGGGGAAAAGCGCCTGATTTCCCTAGCCTGCGTTTTGACCATGAAGCCCGAGGTCTTGCTGTTGGATGAACCCAGCAATGCCTTGGATGAAGAAAACTGGCATCGGCTGGTCGCGATCCTGCGCGAGCTAGACCAACCGATGATCTTGGTGTCCCACGATCAGCAATTCCAGGCTGCTTTGGCGACCCGTGTTTTGCGCCTTAGGAAGGGGCGCTTGCAGCCTCTAGACACGGCTGAGCAAAGTCAGGCAGGTCAGGCAGGTCAGGCAGGCGTACAGCCGCAAGCTGCGGTGGCTTGATATGGAGTTGTCGGCGCTCATCCTAGAAGGCCAGACCAGCTTTTTGCTTCTCTTCTTGTTGGCCATGGGGCTGGGCGCTTTGCATGGGTTGGAGCCAGGCCACTCCAAAACCATGACGGCCGCCTTTATCATCGCCGTCCGCGGCAGCGTCGGGCAAGCAATCGTGTTAGGCCTCAGTGCGGCGCTGGCGCATTCGTTCATTGTCTGGGCGCTGGCGGCCCTGGCTTTGAGCAGCGGCAACGCCCTGATCGGCGAACAGCTTGAGCCTTGGTTGCTGCTTGTCTCTGGATTGGTGGTGTTGGTGCTGGCGTTTTGGATGGCTTGGCAACTACAGCGGCAGGCGAGGGCGTCGCGGCATCACCCTGCCGACCACCACCACGACCACGACCACAACCACCAAGAGCACGGGCACAACCACGGGCACAACCACGGGCACGTTTATCAAGATCCCCATGCGGCTGCGCATGCGCGGCAAATCGAGCAACAGTTTTCTGGCGGTCAAGCAACCTGGGGCCAGACCATCACTTTTGGTCTAACGGGCGGGCTGCTGCCGTGTACAGCGGCGGTAACGGTGCTGATCCTTTGCCTCAACTTGCAGCGGTTTTGGTATGGTATGGGGCTGGTGGCGGGCTTCAGTCTTGGGCTGGCGGTGGCCCTGGTTGCCGTCGGCGTCGTTGCGGCTTTGGGATTGGGGGCACTGCGCCGCCGTAGCGCGGTCGTGGATCGCCTCTTTAGCCGTGCCCCCTATATTTCTGCCGGGCTCGTCGCGCTCTTGGGTTTGGCCATGGCGGGCAGCGGCGCATGGTTTTTGCTGGCCGGCCACTAGGGCTCGTGCTGGCAAGCGGGCCGTTGAGCCCCTGGCTAGCAGGCGGCTAGGCCTTTGCCGTCGGGCCCGATCGCATGCGTGCACGTGTGCGTTCATCAAGCAGACGGCGCAGCTGCACGACCAACGGATGACGGTCGGTCTGCAAGCGTCCATAGCCCAGATTAAATTCGTAATCGAAATCCGCGGGATTGTCGCCTTGGCAGTGCTGCAAGATGGTTTCCAGTTTGTCCAAGCCTTTGATAAACTGCGCTTCTGGCGAGGCCGCCGCCTCGTATTCTTCCCACAAGTCGCTGATGGCCTGATGCTGGCGCTCAGGCAGGTTCTGGGTGAGCTGGGCGAGGTCTTGGCGTTCTTGTTCGCTTTTGGCTTTGCTGTTGCTTTGTTGAGGGGCGGGCACGTCCCCAGAAACCGCCTCGGCGAGGTCATGGACAAGCGCCAGGCGCATGAGTTTGAGGCGGTCCAGCTTAGGGACGGCCTCCGCCAGCACTTCAACCCATAACATGAGTCGCCAACTGTGTTCGGCCGTGCTCTCGGGGCGGCCTTTGGCTGTGTAGCCCGAACGTAGGGTATCTTTTAGCGCCTCTGCGCGCTGCAAGAAGCCCAGTATGTTTTCGGCTATGTCCGGGCTCAGAGGTTCATCGCGCACGCCAGGCTCCTAGGTTTATTGTCATGCATTGCTATACAGCGATAGTTTGCCCCGCTGGCAAGCGCGCGGCAAGCTGCTAGCTTGGCAGCCAGATCTTCCTAACAAATAACGACGGTTCCACAAGCAATGAGTAATGCAGGTCAATCCGCCGATACGGCGCTGTTAATGATTGATATTCAAAACGATTTTTGCCCCGGCGGTGCGCTGGCCGTATCTGATGGTGATGCCATTGTGCCCATCGTCAACCGCCTGCAAGCGCGGTTTTCTACCCGCATTCTAACGCAGGATTGGCACCCTGTTGACCACAGTTCTTTTGCGGCCAATCACCAGGGTGCCGCGCCTTTCCAAATGCGCACGATGGCCTATGGGCAACAAGTGTTGTGGCCCACCCACTGCGTTCAGGCCAGCCAAGGTGCGGCCTTTCATTCAGACCTGATTACTGACAGCGCAGATTTGATCATTCGCAAGGGCTTTCGGCCCCAGATTGATTCCTACTCCGCCTTTTTTGAAAATGATCGGCAAACGCCCACGGGCCTTGCGGGCTATTTGCGAGAGCGGAAAATTGGCGCGCTGGCATTGGTTGGCCTTGCCACAGACTATTGCGTCTACTATTCGGCCATTGACGCGCGCGCTCTGGGGTTTGAGGTCACCTTGATCGAAGATGCCTGCCGCGCGATTGATTTGGACGGTTCGCTTGCAACAGCCATGGACGACATGCGCGAAAAGGGTGTAAGCCTAAGCGATAGTCACGCATTGCTCTAAGAGGTCTAGCCCATGAACCAAGCCGCGCCCGGCTCTGCCCCGTCCACCGCCGCGCTCGATGTGAGGGTGGCCAATCATCCCATGATTGCCCACAAGTTGACCATCATGCGCGATAAAGCCACCGTCTCAGCGGTGTTTCGTCAGCGCTTGCGTGAGATTAGCCAGTACCTGGCCTATGAAGCCACGCGCGATTTGCCGGTCGAAGACAAACAGATCGACACACCTTTGGGCCCGATGACTGGATCGCAGATTGCGGGCCGCAAACTGGTTCTAGTGTCGATTTTGCGCGCGGGTAACGGCCTGTTGGATGGCTTTTTGGATATTTTGCCGGACGCGCGGGTCGGTTTTGTTGGTCTAGCGCGTAACGAAGAAACGCTGAAGGCCGAAGAATACTATTTCAAGATCCCAAACAAGATTGAACAGCGACGTGTCCTGGTTGTCGATCCCATGTTAGCAACCGGCGGTTCTGCCAGCGATGCCATTTCTCACCTGAAAAAGGCGGGCGCTGTAAATCTTCAGTTCTGCTGCTTGGTTGCCGCGCCTGAGGGTGTCGAGCGGCTCAACCGAGATCATCCCGACGTGCCGATTCTCACCGCCGCCCTGGACGAACGCTTGAACGACCTGGGCTATATCGTGCCTGGCCTGGGCGATGCCGGTGATCGCATTTACGGAACACAAGATGCCTAGGAGGGCTCGGCATGTCCGATAGCTTAGACCAAGCCACGCAAGACCGGCTTGTTGAGGCGGCAAAGCGGGCGGCAACGCGCGCCTATGCGCCCTATTCGAAGTTCCAAGTTGGCGCGGCCTTGCTGCTGTCAGACGGGCAGATCGTCGAGGGCGCCAATATTGAAAACGCCTCCTACCCAGCGGGCATCTGCGCAGAGCGCTCAGCAGCGGCCATAGCCATTAACCAAGGTCGGCGCGATTTTATAGCGATTGCGGTTATCGGGCCTCCGGTCGAGCCCATAACGCCTTGTGGCATTTGCCGTCAGTTCTTGTCTGAGTTTAACAAGAACATGCCCGTCTTATGTTGCGGGCGCGATGGGCGCGTGCAAGCAACGACCCTGGCCGCTCTTTTGCCGGGCGCTTTCGATCAGGAGCAATTGGAACAAGCGGGCTAGGTGCCCAGCGGTGGCGCGGTAGCGCAAAGAGGGGCGACATGAAACAGACCGCAACCAGCTGGACACCCGCATCAACGGTTGACCTGAGCACGCGGCGGCAAGATTTTGGCATGGCTAGGCGGCGGTGAGCACGACAGGCCGCGTCTGGGGCAGATTTGGCTTTTTTCGTTGGCCGATTGGGCC
>JAUIHE010000007.1 GCA_030432195.1 Alphaproteobacteria bacterium | reverse complement strand
ACGCCCAGACCTCATCTGTCAACACAAACCGATCTTCGTTCATTCAAGCCTCCATTTTGGAACCTTGAATCAGACTTCAGCCCGCTTGGGAATCCTGAATGTCCACGGACCCTAGCTGATGGCCTGACAATCAATATCGGCGTGGCCAATCTGGATAGCGATTCGGCGGACAACTGGTCGGCGTCTAAGCCGGGTGGCTTGTTGGATCCAGGCTTCGGGTTTCCCCGTGTCGGCGGCGTGAGCGGGCGTGGTCTTGACCTCGGCGATTATGAGAGCCGCACCTGGGTTGCAGGCGCGTCGGTTAAGGTGGCTTTCTAGGCGAAGATCTGCTGCCAGCGAAAGTCAAAAGAGGAGGCGGTTTGCTTTCCTTTTCTTGTTGGTTGCTATGCCGCGGGAAAAAATGGTGATCGACCTAAGCCAGCACGCTTGCAATGGGATGCAAAGCTGTCAGTCTTTTTGGGCAGTCTTTGTTGGCAGCCAATAACGGCCGCATTTGTCATCGTAAGTGGCGTTGCCGCCCCAATCACACGAGGCCCGCATTTGCAGAACGACTTCAATATCGGTTTTGGCGTGTTGAGGGCATGCCAGAAGTATCAAGATCGCATCGCCTACGTTGATGCCAAGGGCAGTAGCCTTAGCTATCGAGGGCTAGCGAGCTACATACTTAAATTTGCGTTGTTTCTAAAGCATCAGGGCGTGAAGCAGGGTTCCTGCGTTGCCATTCAAGTTGACGATCATACCGCCCACATTCTGGCCTTGTGCGCTTGCGCCCTTCTTGGCGCGACCTGGACCGGGGGGCCTGTCGCCCGCATGCGCTTGATCGAAGGGCGGGTAACCCACGCTTTGCTCAAACGGCAGGACGATCGTGAGGCCCCGACTTGGAGCCTGAAGACCGTCTTTATGCAGGACTTCAGGCCCCAGGACTACGAAGGCGCGAAAGCTGAGGACTTCGACGGTTTTTCTGACCCCGAACAATTGGCGCGCATTACCTTTTCTTCGGGCACAACCGGAAAGCCCAAAGCGATCGCGATGACGGCGAAGGATGACTGGGCGCGGGTCTCCTATGACTATCCCGATGTTCTAGGGGGCAAGCCGCCGATCTGCCTCTGCCTCTTTCGCCCGCAATCGGGTCACGGCGCTAAGACGATGATCCGTACGCTGCTGGCGGGCGGTGTCAATCTGACCGCGGTTAATCGACGAATATTGGAAAGAATCGCAATCAATCAGATCGTTGGTTCGCCGTCGCAGTTCTCGAAGTTTCTTGCTCTGATGGACAAAACCAAATCGCAAGCTCGCTTTTTGCAAGCTCAGGTCGGCGGCGGCAAGCCTAGCGCCAAATTGCTGGAAAACATGCGCCGCCGCTTCAAGCACATCTTAATCTTCTATGGCGCGACCGAGATCGGCGACATCGCCCTTTGGACGCAAGCCGAAGACCGCAGCTATGACGGGCGTCTAGCGGTGGTGCGGCCGGGGCTTGAGCTGGAAATAGCGGATGAGGCGGGAACGCCGCTGCCCGCGGGCACCAAAGGGCGGATCCGTATGAAGTCGGCGCCAGGCGTCGGCATCTACCTTGATCCAGAGCTGGAAGCGCGCAAGCTGCAAGACGGTTGGTTTGTGTCCAGCGATGCCGGGCATTTCTCCAATGATGGCTATCTTTATCTGGAGGGGCGCGCCAATGAGACCGTCAATATCGGCGGGGTGACGGTTGATCTTACCGCCTATGATGACTTCATCGCGGCCTTTGGCAGTATTCGTGACGGCTATGCGATTGTTTTACCGGACAATGTTGGGGTCGATGCGCTTTGCCTTGTGTTGGACTTGGGACCGGATTTTGCCGCAGATGTTGCCCCAAGTGTGGTTCCAAAGGCCGCGCAAGACCTGGTGCAGGCCGTTGCGGCGGCTTCGGAGCTGCCCATACCGCCGCTGTTGGTTTATGCCGTGAGCAATCTGCCCCGCTCTGACATGGGCAAACCGCAACGCTATGCAGCTGTGGCCCTGGCCAAGGCCCTACGACCGCTCATCACGACCAGCACGCGACGTCGCTCGCGATAGGAAAGGCCGCAGCCCGAAACCCGGGCAGTGGCTTGCAATGTTGGCGTTGGCTGCCATTTTATAGGACATGTCTATAGGACATGGGTGGCAGGCTGTGGCAGGCTTGCCCACGCTCCAACCTGAAGGGGAAAAGGCCGCGCCATGAACAACGCAGAAACTTTGGACCAATTGATTGATGTCGCCATGGGCCGCATCGCGGAACAAGGCTGGGCGAATACCAGCTATACCGATGTCTTGCAGGCGGCGGGCCTAGTCTATCGCGATGTCTACGCGGTCGCACGCGATATGGATGCCGTGATGTCAGCTTTTGCCGATCGCATTGATGCGGCGATGCTGACGGAGGCGGAGGTCTTTGATCCTGAAACGCCGGTGCGCGAGCATTTGTTTGACCTGCTGATGGCACGATTTGACGCTTTGAGCGATTACAAGTCGGCGGTTGCGCGCATGTTTGAAGAACAGCAACGCGCGCCGGTCGACGGACTGCGCACCGCCTTGCGTCTTGAACGCTCTATGGCCTTGGCACTTGAAGCAGCCGGGCAGGGCAGCGATGGTCTGACGGGGCACTTGCGCTCCAAGGCGTTGACCGCGCTCTATTTGCGCTGTCTGCGAGCTTGGATAAAGGACGAGAGTGAAGATCTTGGGCCGACAATGAAGGTTGTTGATGAGAGTTTGAAGCGGGCCGAGCGGGCGGCGTCTTGGCTCGACAAAGGCCCGCAAGGCATACGTTGGCCCAAATGGCCCAACCGGCCACGGCCAAGCGCTGACGACGATGGGGCCGCTGAACCGGCTACGCCCTAGACCCCCGCCGCAGAGACAAGGGGCGCGGCAAGCCATAGCCAATTGTTGCAGATGGGATTGCCGAATTGAACTTGTGGCCATTCAGAAGCTAAATATTCAAACCCACCGATCTACCAAGAAGAGTGACAGATGCCTGATTACATTGATTTTTCAGATTTCTTAAAGGTTGATCTGCGTGCGGGTACCGTGGTCGATGCTCAGCCCTATCCCGAGGCGCGTAAGCCAGCTATTAAGATGTGGATTGATTTTGGTGAAGAAATCGGCGTCAAGCAGACCTCTGCCCAAGTAACCGACCATTACAGCCCAGAAAGCTTGATCGGCCTGCGTGTTGCGGGCGTGGTCAATTTTCCACCCAAGCAAATTGGAAAGTTCATGTCCGAGGTTTTGGTGGTGGGGTTCAGCGATACAAACGGCGCTATTCACCTTGTCCATCCGCATGAGGCGGTGCCCAACGGTGCGCAACTCCACTAGCAAAATCGACTGAAGCAGGCCTAGGCCAGGGCCATTTGGGCGATCTGCGAAAAACTGGCCATGGGGCGCCAAAACCCGCGCGTCTGTTGGTCGCGCATGTAGACGCCCGCTTCCAGGCGCGGCTTGCCCAAAAAATAGCTCAGGGCTGGTTCCAATTCGCCCAACAGGCGCTGCTGACCTGGCTCCTGATTGGCGGCCTGGGGCAGTTCGGCAGATATCGCAGGAATACACGACAGGTATTCTATCAGCGTTATGTCTCGCGCTTCGGCAAAGAAAATATCTTCAAAATCGCTCGTCATTCCGTCGTCGCCCTGGGGGTGTTCGTCTTCTGCAAACCAGCTCCAGCCAAATTTAAGCGTTTGCAGGAAGCCCAAATGGCTTTGGGTCGCCATGAAATGATAGCTGGGATTTTTTATCCCCCGAATGAGCGGCGCCAAGCTAGGCAGGCGCACTTGCGGATCGTTGGCCAAGGCGAGCGCGATTGCGGTTGCTTCGGTATCCAGTTGCGGCAACCCGCAGTCGGGTCCGCAGTCGCTGCCTCCATACCCCAGCAACATGGCCAGGGAGCCACGGGCTTTGAGTTTTTGTGGCTTGGCGGGGCATACGGCTTGTTGCAGCGCGATGGTTAGCGCCTGGGGCAGCGCGCGGTAAAAGTCAACGACCTGCCGCCTTGTGTGTTGATCATACGGCGGCTCTAGTTCCATCCAGCGCGCCACCGTCGGGCCAGGGCTTTCACCTTCAAAAATAGTCAAAGGGTCGCTCAGGAGGCAGGCCGCAAGGTTCTGTTCCGGCTCAGCAGCGCAATGGATAAAAACCAGGTGCTCCAGAGCCCGGATGTGCGCCTCTGTCATGTAAAAACGTTCTTCCATGATGGCGTTCCCCTTGAGCCTACGGTGCCGTCAGCATCAAGAATTCGCAAGTTGCGCCTGCTGACTGGCCACCAAGGCATGCTGGCAGTTTGTCGAACCAGGGTCCAGCGCCGAGTGCCTCCAAAAGGCAATTGCCTCAAGGAAAAGAACAATTTTCCGTGAATGCGGCACATCGTTCTGCGCCTGTCGTCGTTTCGACGGGACGCGCGCGCCGCTGATTGGGGGTAAGTGCAATCGCTAAGATTGCAAGGCAGGCGCGCTTGTGTCTCGAAAGAGGCCATGCATGCCGCTAAAAAGCCATGGTGGTTGGCGCGACTTGGCTATACAGGAGCCCTGCGGTTATAGTGGCGGCAATCAAACGCAGCCAATGGCGCCGGGAACGCCAAGCAAAAGAGGGCAGAGGCATGAGTGAGACAAAATCCATTAGCTTCACGTTGGACGGCCAGTCGGTTACGGCTGCCCCGGGCGAGACCATTTGGCAAGTCGCCCAGCGGCAGGGCGTTGAAATCCCCCACCTTTGCTATACGCCAGAGCCCGGCTATCGCTCCGACGGCAACTGCCGCGCTTGCATGGTCGAAATTGAGGGCGAGCGCGTGCTTGCTCCTTCGTGTTCACGCAAGCCTGCTGAGGGTATGGTGGTCAAATCGGCTTCCGATCGCGCCAAGAAATCGCGCGAGATGGTGTTTGAGCTGCTCATGGCCGATCAGCCCGCCAAGCCCGTTGCACACGACGACCGTTCAAAATTCTGGGAATGGGCCGATCGCATGGGCGTTGCCGACAGCCGCTTTCCGACCCGGCAAGAGGCGGGCGGCGCTTTACCTGCGGCCGACACTTCGCACGCGGCGATCGCGGTCAACCTGGATGCTTGCATCAATTGTGGTCTGTGCGTGCGCGCGTGCCGCGAAGTGCAGGTCAACGATGTCATCGGCATGGCCTTCCGCGGCTCAGGCGCCAAGATCGTATTCGATTTCGACGACGCCATGGGGCAGTCAACCTGTGTCGGCTGTGGTGAATGTGTGCAAGCCTGCCCAACCGGCGCGTTGATGGAAGCGCGCCTTTTGGATAGCGACGGTGTGCGCACGGCTTATGAAGATAAAACCGTGCAGTCAGGCTGCCCCTATTGCGGCGTCGGCTGCCAGGTCGATTACAAGGTTAAGGACGACCAAATCTTATATGCCGACGGCCACGACGGCCCAGCAAACGAAAACCGCTTGTGCATTAAGGGGCGCTTTGGCTTTGATTATATCAAGCACCCATCGCGCTTAACCAAGCCTTTGATTCGTCGCCAGGATGCCCCCAAGTCAAGCTCGATGGAGATCGATCCATCCAACCCCTTCACCCATTTCCGTGAAGCGAGCTGGGAAGAGGCGCTAACGCTGGCAGGTCAGGGGCTGCGCGGGATCAAAGAAGCCCATGGGCCAAAAGCGCTTGCAGGCTTCGGTTCAGCAAAGGGTTCCAACGAAGAAGCCTATTTGTTCCAGAAGTTGGTGCGTTTGGGCTTCGGCTCCAACTACGTCGATCACTGTACCCGCTTGTGTCACGCTTCTTCGGTTGCCGCGCTGATCGAGGGCATCGGGACCGGCGCCGTGACAGCGCCCTTTACCGCCGCGCTGGACTCTGAGTGTATCATCGTAATCGGTTCGAACCCCACAGTGAACCATCCGGTTGCTGCGACCTACATCAAGCAGGCCGCTAAGCGAGGCGCAAAGCTGGTGGTCATGGACCCACGCAAGCAAGGTTTGACCCGCCATGCTTGGAAGCACCTGCAATTTAAGTCTGGGCAAGATGTACCCATGCTCAACGCCATGATTCACACCATCTTGGCAGAAGATCTGATCGATCATGATTACGTCGCACGCATGACCGATGGCATTGAAGACATTCGCGAAGCGGTCAAGGATTTCACCCCTGAGGCCATGGCGCCTTTGTGTGGGATCGACGCGGATACCCTGCGCCAGGTGGCGCGTGTCTATGCCAAGTCCAAGGCTTCAATCATTTTCTGGGGTATGGGCGTTTCCCAGCACGTCCACGGAACCGACAATGCGCGTTGCCTCATCCATTTAGCATTGTTGACCGGCCAGACTGGACGCCCCGGCAGCGGCCTGCACCCTCTGCGCGGCCAAAACAACGTACAGGGCGCGTCGGACGCGGGCCTGATCCCCATGTTCTACCCGGATTATCAGTCGGTCATGAACGCAGACATCCAAAACCGGTTTGAGGACTTCTGGGGCGCTGATTTGGACCCTGTTAAAGGTTTGACAGTGGTTGAGATCATCGACAAGGCCTATGAAGGCGAGGTCAAGGGCATGTACGTTATGGGGGAAAACCCGGCCATGTCTGACCCTGACCAACGCCACGCGCGCGCGGGTCTGGCCAATTTGGACATGTTGGTCGTGCAAGATATTTTCATGACTGAAACCGCCTATTTTGCCGACGTTATTCTGCCCGCATCGGCCTATCACGAGAAGTCGGGCTCGTTCACCAATACCAATCGTCAGGTGCAGATCGCGCGCCCGGTCGTGCCGATGCCAGGTGAAGCCAAGCAAGATTTGGAAATCATTCAACTTTTGGCGCGCGAGTTGGGGCTCAATTGGCACTACGCCGGTGCCGGTGAGGTGTTCGGCGAAATGGCTCAGGTCATGAAATCCTTGGATAACATCACCTGGGAGCGTTTGGAGCGCGATTCTGCGGTCACCTATCCCTGCGAAGCGCCTGACCAACCCGGTAAGGATATCATCTTCTCGGACGCTTTCCCGACGGCCAGCGGCAAGGGCAAGCTGGTGCCTACAGGCCTGGTGCCGCCGGACGAATTGCCCGATGCCGACTTTCCTATGGTTCTGTCAACGGGCCGGATCTTGGAGCATTGGCACACCGGTTCCATGACGCGCCGCGCGCGGGTCTTGGATACAATTGAGCCCGAAGCCGTCGCCTTTATGCACCCGCGATACTTGCGCGAGCAGGGCATCGAGGCGGGCAGCATGGTGCAGGTCTCTACCCGCCGCGGGCAGGTGGACATTCGCGCGCGCGCCGATCGCGATGTTCCCGAAGGCATGGTCTTCATTCCATTCTGTTATGCTGAAGCCTCAGCCAACCTTCTGACCAACCCGGTTCTTGACCCCTTCGGCAAGATCCCCGAGTTCAAGTTCTGTGCGGCTAGGGTGCGCAAGCTGGACGGAGATGCGCCGACAATTGCAGCCGAGTGAGCCGGTTCGTCCGGTTACGTTGACCCCTGATTGATAGGACCAGAGATGGACAAGAGCGATCCGCGCTTGTTGCGCGGCAAGCCCGTGCAGCAGGCAATCTTGGCGGAGGTCAAGGAAGCGTTGGCGCATGAAACGCGCGAACACCCAGCCGGGCGCTTGGTGTCGATTTCAATCGGAAACAACCCTGAAGTTGCGGTCTATATTCGCAACCAAAAACGGGTTGCTGAGCACGTCGGCCTGCCCTTCGACGACCAGTTTTGGCCCGCTGACCTCACGCAAGAGCAGACAAAAGCCCGCCTTGTAGCCATGAACGATGATCCGAGCATCTTGGGCGTGATTTTACAGCGTCCGGTCCCCGATCATCTTCACGTTCGCTCATTGCAGAGCGCGATCCATCCGCTCAAGGACGTGGAGGGCATGAACCCGGCGTCTATTGGCAATCTGGTCTATAACGAAACCGCTCTAGCGCCCTGTACGGCGGCAGCCTCGGTGGAGCTCATCAAGGCCACGGGACTGGATCTCAACGGCCTTGAAGTGGTGATGATTGGTCATTCGGCCATTGTCGGCAAGCCAGCAGCCTTCATGCTCATGTCGGAGGGGGCGACGGTGACGGTTTGCCACCACATGACCCGCTCGGTGGCCGCGCATTCGCGGCGCGCGGATGCCGTGCTAGTGGCGGTCGGGATCCCCGGCTTTTTGAAGGCCGACATGGTAAAGCCCGGTGCTGCGGTGATTGATATCGGGATCAACCAGGTGGACGACGGTCAGGGCAGGACAAAGATTGTTGGCGACGGTGACACCGAAAGCCTGATCGAGGTCGCCTCATGGGTGACGCCAGTGCCCGGGGGTGTCGGATTGGTCACCTCTGCAATTTTGATGCGAAACGCTTTGGCGGCTCTGCGTCGTCAACGCTCCGCGGGTTGGATTTAAACCATGAAGCGTGTGGCCGTCTTCTTATCGGTGCCACAGGCGCAAACCGCTTTGCTTCATCTGGGCTCACAAGGGATTCGCGCGCACCTGGATGCCAGCCAAGACAGTTTGCTGGTGGCGGTGAGCCTGGCGGCGGGCGGTATTGGCATGTGGGTCACAGACAGCCAAGCGGCACAGGCGCAGGCCTTGCTTGAGGCCCTAGATCCCAGCATTGAGCTGTTGCCGATCGACGGATAGCGGCTTGATCCCTGCGCTTTGACCCGTGCAACAGAGGCCGCAGGGACAAGCGGTGTGCTTGATCTTACACAGAGCTCAACGCTCGTCCTTGCTCTTCATAATGGATTTGCGCACAGCACCGACCAAGCGCCCACCGATATCGGACAAACGGGGGCGTCGGTTGTGCTTGAAGGGCAGCGGGCGGCATTGATCCATGGCTGCCAAGCCCAAGCGCGCGGATAGCATGCCATTGACCAAGCCTTCGCTGAGTTTGGTCGATAGCCGCGCGGTCAAAGACCCGCCGAGCAGCTGGTTTAGGGCCCCGTCGGCCGCTTCAAGGCCGCCGGTCAACAGAACATTGGCAAAGACCTTGCGCAGGAGCTGCATAGAACCCCAAAACCCTGGCGCGACGCCATAGACGGTTGCCACCTGGCGAATCATGCGCAGATTGCGCCACAAGGTGAACAGGGCATCAAACAGCGCAAAGGGGGATATGGTGGTGATGATGGCTGTGTTGCGCGCGTTTTCCTCAATGATGTCAACGGCTTGGCTGTCCAGCTTGCGCAGGACTTCGCGTTCGAACACTTCCAGCCGATCGGCGGCGCTATAGGAATCTGACGGCGCCAGCTCGCGAAACTGAGCAACGAGCCAAGCGGTTTCGTCCTGACGGGCATAGCTGGCCTCGACCGCCGCCATAGCATCATCCGCGCCGGGGGCACCGTCTTCAGACAGGGCTGCCTCGGTGAGTTGGCGCAAGTGGCGTTGACGGCTCATGCGTGCAAGCGCGCGCCATTCTCGGCTAACCAAGATGCCCAGGCTGACCACCGCCAGACCCAGCAGCAGGCTGGCGAGCAACCCTAGGGCTCGTGAAAACCCAAACAGCCAGGCAAGACCGCTGAGCGTGTCGGCTACCAGCAACACGATAAACAGGGCGCCTAAGGTCACGACCAAGACGGCCAACCAGCGATAGGAGCGTTGTTGATTGAGGCGCTGGGCCGCCTGCAACAGGGCGGATTGGCTCGCACTCTGGCCGCCGTTTTGATTGGTCGTGGCGGCAAAAGCGCGCCCTTGTTCCTTGCTGGGGCCTTGTTCCTTGCTGGGGCGGGGATTCCGCGCAGGGTTCGGCTTGGAGGGTGTCGCCGGAGACGGAGACGACGCTTGCCGAGCCGCAGTGTCGGCGCGGGGAGGCACGGCGATAAACGGCTGCGGGCGACCGGTAGGCTTATCGGTGGGCTGATTGGCGGGTCGATAGGTCGGTTGGCCACCAGGTTTATCGCCAGATTGGCCAGTTTGGTCTGTCGCCACTGGAGCCTGCGGCGTGGAGCCTTGGTGCTTGGGGGTGTCCGTCGTCTTGCTCGCGGCGCCAGGCATTGGCGGTTTGGGCACAAGCGGAGGCGGCGTCTTGATAGTCTCGGGCTCGTCGCCACTGACGTTCTGGCCCAACGCATCCCAAACTTGGCTGCCGTCCTGCTCAAGGGATTGGATCTTCTTGTCGGACAGCTCGAAGGTTTGGCCAGGTTTCATGACAACAGGTCTCCCAGCAAGAATTCCAAGCTGCGGTCCAGTCCGATGTGGGGCAGGCCCTGTTGCTGATGATCTAGGTTTGGCGGCGGCATAAAGCGAACCTGCGCAAGGGGAGCGTCAATGCCCCTCTTTAACTCAGCCAAGCTGTCGGGCAGCTCACCCGGATAAAAGGCTTTGGGCTGTTGCTGTCCCGCAATCCAGCCGGTGATGCAATCGTAGACTTTGCCCTGTTCGCGCACCTTGGCAAGCCGCGTTGATTTGATGGCCGACAGCGCCATGAAACTGACATCGGCGCCGCGAAAGCGCGCGTTGTTGGCCGGTTCAAACGCCAATTCACCCAGCAAGCGCGCCAGCCGGTCGTGCTGGGCGCGCGGCAAATGATCGGCCTTGGTGCTGGCGAACAGCATCTTGTCAATGCGGCGACCGCGAAAGAGCTTGGAAAGCCAAGAATTTGCCCCTGGTCGAAAAGCCTGAAGCACCGTCGTCATGGCGGCTTGCAGATCTTCAACGGCGGCAGGACCGGCCGCCGCGGCCCCCAGCAGATCGGTTAGGACGATTTGGCGATCTAGCTTTGAGAAATGATCGCGAAAGAAGGGGCGCACGACGTGCTTTTTATAGGCTTCATAGCGCTGGGTGCAGGTGGCAAAAAAGCCGGACTTGCTCAGGTTCCCACGCGGGCGTGGCACCGGGCAAAAAGTCAAACTGGGCGAACCTTCAAGGTCGCCCGGCATCAAGAAGCGACCCGGCTGCAATTGCGCGATCATAAGGTTCTTTTGTCGGCAAGCCCGCAAGTAGTTTGTGTAGAGCTGCGCAAGTTCAATGTAGACCCGCTCGTCATGGTCGCCGTTCAGGTCCAGTTGACCCAGGGCCTCCAGCCAAGGGCGGGCATAGGGTTTGCGTGCGGGCTGTTTGGCGGCGGCCAGCACCTGGTCGGACCAGTCCGCAAAATCGAGTGTCAAAAGCGGCAGATCCAGCAGCCACTCGCCCGGATAGTCGATCAAATCCAGGTTCAGCAGGTGAGGGCCCGGCATGGCACGCTTAAGCAAGCTGGTCGGCTTATAGGAGATGGTCAGGCGCAGTTGGCTCAATCGCCAAGTGCTCTCAGGCCAAACCGGTTGGCCCCCCAGCAGCCCGTCAATATTCGCTTCGTAGGCAAAGCGCGGCAGATCCAAGTTGGGTTGGGGCCTTAAAACCGCCGCTGTCAGGCGCCCTTGCGCCGAGGCTTGAAAGAGCGGAAAGCGCCGCGCGGTTAGTATGTTGTGGACCAGCGAGGTGATGAACACCGTCTTTCCTGATCGGGACAAGCCGGTGACGCCCAGCCGCAACGTCGGTTCGGAAAAGGGGCTCGTGATCTGATCGCGCACGCCTGACAACAGCGCCCCGACACCGGCGTGCGAGCGCTGCAAGACAGATGCAGATTGTAGCGTGGGGCGAATAGAATCCATCAACGACGGCCTGCGGATACGGGCCCGAGGCGAACCGGGCCCTAAACGAACGGATCAAGGTTTAACTTCTAAGTGCGCAGACAAAGGGCAACTATCAAGCCCAAGCATGCCTGTGAGCACCAGCAGGCACATTAGCAGTTCAGCAGGGCTTGTCAGGGGAAATTCAGACCGTGCGATTTGGATCTGAAAAGATATGGCTGGGCAACACGACAGCGCCGGCAAAAAGCAGAGCGCTCAACACGGCCGGAACCGCAAGAATTGCGCCTGCGCGCTAGAGCCTGCTTGGCCTGCCTTTGCGCCGCGAGACCCTGCCTTTGCGCCGCGAGACCCTGCCTTTGCGCCGCGAGACTATGACGCATTCACGGATTTATCAGGAGACAGCGCAGGTCTGGTATGCTCCCTAGGAAGTAGGTATATGAGCCTATGAGGAAGAATTCTCGCTGGTCTTTGCATGCGGGCCGTTGTGCGCCATGTCAAAAGAGCCAGGTGTCGCTGTGCTGCATGGCCCGGCCAAACGAACAAAAGGTCTTATCTATGATTACGCGATTTGCTCAACCTGCGCGTTTTTTCGCTCTGGCAGACCGTATCGCGCCTTGGCTGTGGGGCTTGGTGGTGATCGGTCTGGGCGTCGGCCTGGTCTGGGGGCTGGTGATCGTTGAGCCCGACTATCAACAGGGCGAGACGGTGCGCATCATGTATATTCATGTGCCGTCGGCCTGGATGGCCATGTTCGTGTACGCCTCTATGGCGGTCGCTAGTTTTGTAGCCCTGGTTTGGCGCCACCCGTTGGCTGAAATCGCAGCGGTGGCATCGGCGCCGATTGGTGCGGCCTTTACCTTTTGCTCGCTTGTGACAGGCTCCTTATGGGGCAAGCCCATGTGGGGCACCTATTGGGAATGGGACGGGCGCATGACCTCTGTCTTGATCCTGTTCTTCATCTATATGGCCTATATGGCGCTGGTTCACGCCTTTGAAGACCCAGCGCAAGGCCGCCGCATCGCTAGTATTTTTGCGCTGGTCGGCGCATTGATCTTGCCCGTCATCAAATTTTCAGTGGATTGGTGGAACACACTGCACCAAGCGTCCTCTGTGTTCCGCATGGACGGTCCGACAATCGAGGCGTCGCTGCTGTGGCCCTTGCTGGTCATGGGAATCACTTTCCAGCTTCTTTATTTTGCGCTGTTGATCTTGCGCATGCGTTCAGAAATGGCCGCGGTCCGTCTGCGCTCTGCGCGCCTGTCTCTCATGCGTCGAAGCCAGACCGCTGAAGCGGTGGCATCCTAGGCGATGGCAGAAAAAATCAAGCTATTATGAAAGGCTTAGCGCATGGCTGACTATTTCGCGATGGGCGGATACGCCTTCTACGTTTGGGGCTCCTACATCTTGGTAGCGCTGGTTATGGGCGGCATTTTTGTCTGGTCTGTCCAAGAGCTGAAGACCCGTCAAGCGGCTCTGGATCGCTTGAAAGCCCAAGACGGCGGCGGCGCCACGGACAATGCAGGACGCTCTGCGCCCACCGATGATAACGAGGAACGCACCTAATGGCCTATTCACGTAAGTCGCAGCGGCTTCTGTTCATTTCTGTTGGGCTAGGCCTGGCGGTCATTGCAGTGATCTTTATGGCGCTGGCGTTTAGCTCCACGGCGGCCTTTTTCAAAACGCCCAGCGAGCTGCAACAAGAAACCGCCGCCGACGGCCAGCGTTACCGCCTCGGTGGCCTGGTGGAGACTGGAACAGTCGTCAAGCAAGGCACTCAGACCGATTTCAGCGTCACGGATTGCGAGGCGAGTTTGCTTGTTCGCACCAACGTCATCCTGCCGGACCTGTTCCGTGAGGGCCAAGGAGTGGTCGCTGAAGGTCAGCTCGACGCGCAAGGCGTGTTTGTGGCGGACAAGGTTCTGGCCAAGCACGACGAGAATTACATGCCCAAGGACGTCGCCGACAAGCTGAAAGAGCAGGGCGTTTGGCAAGGCGGAGGCGGCTGCTAATGTTCACCGAGATTGGGCATTTCGCCCTCATTCTAGCGACCTTCATTGCCAGCTTGCAGATGGTGTTTGGCTTTTGGGGCGCTCAACGTCGCCATGCGGGCTTGATGCAAGCCACGGACCAAGCGGCTTTGGTCAGCTTTTCCTTGGTGCTGCTGGCTTTTGCGGCGCTGATGCACGCCTATATCGTTTCCGATTTCAGCCTATTGGCGGTTTGGGAGAACTCCCACCAGGACAAACCTCTGATATATCGCATTGCAGGTACCTGGGGCAATCACGAGGGCTCCTTACTGCTTTGGACCCTGATTTTGACCCTGTTTTCTGCCTGTCTCGTGTTGGCTGGTCGCGGACTCCCCTCCAGCCTCAAGGCGCGGGTGCTGGGGGTGCAGGGCAGCATTGCGCTGGGCTTCTTGAGCTTCATGGTGCTAACCTCTAATCCTTTCTTGCGTCAAGCGGTGCTGCCCATCGACGGCAAAGGCCTCAATCCCTTGTTGCAAGATATCGGCCTGGCGATGCACCCGCCCATGCTCTATTTGGGCTATGTCGGCTTCTCCATGGCCTTTTCCTTTGCTGTCGCGGCTCTGATTGAAGGGCGTGTAGATCCCGCTTGGGGGCGTTGGGTGCGCCCCTGGACCCTGGCGGCTTGGGTCTTCTTGACCGCGGGTATCACGCTAGGCTCTTGGTGGGCGTATTACGAGCTGGGTTGGGGCGGCTGGTGGTTCTGGGATCCGGTCGAGAACGTCTCCTTCATGCCCTGGCTGAGCGGAACCGCTCTGCTGCACTGCGCTATCGTGGTCGAAAAGCGCGATGCGATGAAGGTCTGGACCATCCTTTTTGCGGTACTAACTTTCGCGCTGAGCCTGGTTGGTACCTTTATCGTGCGTTCGGGCCTGCTGACTTCTGTGCATGCTTTTGCGGTCGATCCAGAGCGCGGGCGCTATATCTTGGTCTTGCTGGCCTTGTCCATTGGCGGATCTTTGGGGCTGTTCGCCGTGCGCGCGCCCATCTTTAAGCCGGGCGGGCTGTTTGCCCCGATCAGCCGCGAAGGCGCCTTGCTTATCAACAACCTCTTATTGGCAATTGCGGCGGCTGTCGTCTTCTATGGCACGCTTTGGCCCCTGGTCGTCGAAGCCCTAAGCGGGCAGAAAATCACCGTGGGCGGGCCCTTCTATGATCGCACCTTTGTTCCGCTGATGGCGCCCTTGATTATCGTGATGGGGATCGGTCCCTTCATGACCTGGAAGCGCGCCGATGCGGGCGCCATAGCCCAGCGGCTGGGCTTGGTCTTGGGGATCACGGCGGTGATCGTCGTTGCGGTAATCTTCTTGCGTCGCGGTGGGGCTTGGCTGCCTTACGTAGGTGTTGGTTTGGCGGTCTGGTTGATCGTGGCCGCCGCGGTCGAGTGGTGGGACCGTGTCGGGTTACGCAATGGCAGCATTGCCGGATTGTGGCAGCGTATAGCGCGGACTCCGAACGCGGCACACGGCATGAGCCTGGCCCACGCCGGGCTTGGCGTCGCCATCATCGGTATGGTTGGCTCTACTTCTTGGTCAGTCGAGACCATTACCACCATGGCGCCCGGCGAGACCGCCGCTTTAGGCCAGCACTGTGTGCGCTTCAATGGCGTCAACACGGTGCCGGGACCAAACTACACCGCTCTGCGCGGCGATTTGACGGTTTTGAAAAACTGCCAAGACGACTGGCTAAGTTTGGCGCCTGAAAAGCGCTCCTATCCGGTTCGGGCAATGGGCACCACCGAGGCGGCCATTAACTCGCGCTGGAACGGTGACGTCTACGTCGCTTTGGGCGATGAGCAAAATGGCAAGCGGATCGTGCGGGCCTATTTCCGTGCCTTTGTTCCCTGGATTTGGCTGGGGGGCATTTTGATGGTCGCCGGCGGGCTTTTGTCCTTGTCAGATCGCCGCTTGCGTTTGGGCATCCCTCGCCGTGTTAGAGCCGCCGTTGCTGGCAAGTCCACACAAAGCGCCGGCTCTGGTCTGGTGGCGAGCAAAGAGGCCCAAAGCTCATGATGCGTTGGCTTTTCTTTCTACCGCTGGCGGTTTTTGCCGTGCTGGTCGGCTTGTGGCTGTGGGGCCTGAACCCAGAGCGCGACCCCAAAGCGCTGCCGTCCCAGCTGATCGACAAGGCCATGCCCGCCTTTGCGCTACCCGCGCTGGAAGGCTCCGGCAGCCCGGCATTGGCCAGTGCGGATTTGGCTGACGGCCAAGTCAAGCTGATCAACTTCTTCGCCTCATGGTGTGTGCCGTGCCGTGCGGAGCATCCGCACTTGGAGACCCTGGCCAAGGAAAGCAATCTGCCCATCCATGGCATCGCCTGGCGTGATGAGCCCGACGCCACCTTGGCCTGGCTCAACAATTTGGGCAATCCCTACACCCGCATCGGCGTCGATCAAAAGAACGCCGTGGGCTTGGATTTTGGTATCACGGGGGTTCCTGAAACCTTCATCATTGATGCTAAGGGGCGCGTACGTTATCGACAGCAAGGCCCGCTTAATCCGCGCAATATCAACACCGTGATAATTCCCTTGGTGGTGGCGCTTCGCAAAGAAGCAGAGGAGGCATCGTGATGCCCAAGTTGGCGCACCCCTTTGGGGCCTTACGTATCGCGTTCATATTGGCTTTAAGCCTGGCGGTGAGTTTGTTTAGCTTGTCCGTTTACGGCGTCGAGCCCGACGAGGTCTTGCCCGACCCCCAGCAAGAGGCCATCGCGCGCGATATCAGCAAGCAGTTGCGCTGTGTGGTTTGTCAAAATCAATCCATCGACGATAGCGATGCCAGCATTGCCAAAGACATGCGCTTAAAGGTGCGTGAGCTTGTGGTGCAAGGCCAAGACGCTGATGCCATCAAGGGCTATTTCGTAGAGCGCTATGGCAACTATGTGCTGTTGCGTCCACCGTTTGATGCCAGTACCGCCTTGTTGTGGCTCATGCCTATTATCCTGCTATTGGTTGCGGCAGGGGGCATTGTTGTGGCGCTGATGCGCCGAAAACAATCGGCTAAAAGCAATGCTGTAGCGCCGCTGAGTGCTGACGAGCAGGCGCGACTTGACGCCTTGCTGAAACAGGAAAGCAAGTAATGGTTTTTGCCCTTTTGGCGCTGGTGTGCCTGATAAGTCTGGCGGTAGTGATTTGGCCGTTGGTCGGGCGCGCAAGCGGTCGTTCTTCGACAGGCCAGGCGAGCGAAGCCGCCTTGATCGGCGACGAGAAGAACTTGCAGGTCTATCGCGATCAGCTTGAGGAGATCGAGCGCGATCAGCAACGCGGCGTGTTGCCAGAAGATCAGGCCGAAGCCGCACGTCTGGAAGTCAAACGCCGTTTGTTGGCATTGCCCAGCGATTTGACCGCCCGTGGCAAGGCCAAGCCGCCACTCATGGCGCCTTGGGTCGCCCATACCGGCCTCGCAGTCGGGCTGCTTTTGGTTATTTTGGGCACCTTGGGATTTTACGCACGCTTTGGTAATCCTTTCATGCCGACGCTGGGTTATGAAGCGCGGGTGATCGCAGCCAAAGACGCGGAGACCAACGACCATGCCGCGCGCCTGCGCTATCTAGAAATTAGAACCAAAGATGAGACCTTGCCCGCCGAGCAGCGCCTTGACCTCAACCGCGAGCTAGCACGCCGCTATATCGCTGGTGGTGAGGTGATAGAAGGGCTGGAGGCCATGCGTGCCGCGACCGAGATCGCGCCGGAAAATGCGGACCTGTGGGCGGAGTTCGGAGAGATAATCTTTAGTCTTGGTATGAGCCAGGGCGTCATTCCTCCAGCGGCACGTCAAGCCATTGGTCGTTCGTTGCAGTTGGACCCCAACAATCCGCGCGGCTTGTTTGTCTCCTCTCTGATCTTGACGGAAGAAGGCCTCTACGACCAGGCGATCGGTTTGCTGCGTACGTTGCGCGCTCAGGTGCCGGACATCGAACCGTTGGCTTTGGCGGTCGATCAGCGGATACGGGACGTTGAAGAGCTGGCCAAGCAAGCCGCTGCTGGCGGGACAATCAGCGATGCACCAGGGCCAAGTGCAGAAGACGTCCAAGCTGCGCAGCAAATGAGCTCCGATGATCGAAATGCTATGATTGAGGGCATGGTGCAGCGCCTGGCTGATCGCCTGGCCGAAGAACCTGACGATATGGACGGATGGGCCCGATTGGCGAATGCCTACATGGTGCTTGGTCGCTTGGATGACGCCCGCCAAGCGCTCGAAAAGCTGCCGCAAGACCATCCGCAACGGGCTGGCCTGGCTGATCGCCTTGATGCCGCTGGACAAGCAAGCGGGCAAGAATAGGCCATGGCACGGCGACCAAAGTCTGATCTTGAGCTGCCGCAGGAGCGTTTTTGGGAGACCAAATCGCTTGCGCAAATGTCCCGGAGCGAATGGGAAAGCTTGTGTGATGGCTGCGGCAAGTGCTGCCTGCTAAAGCTGGAAGATGCGGACACTGGTGAGACCTACTTCACCGACGTGGCTTGCAAGCTGCTGGATGCGGAGACCTGCCGCTGTAGCGACTATGCGCGCCGCAAGATCTTTGTGCCCGACTGCATCGTTCTGACGCCAGAGACCTTAGACCAGGTTGCGCACTGGTTGCCGCCCACCTGCGCCTATCGCCTTTTGTCAGAAGGCCGCCCGCTCTATGATTGGCACCCCTTGCTGAGCGGCGAGGCGAACAGCGTGCATCGCGCCGGGGCGTCTTGCAGTCACCGTGTCATCAGCGAAGACGATATCGCAGACGAAGCCCTGCCCGAGCGCATTGTCGATTGGGCGAATGTCGATCCAGGAGCCTAGACCAACGCCCAGGCATTAGGTGCTGGTCTCTGCTTTATCTACGAGCCCTCAAGCCAGCTAGGCAGTGTGTCTTGGGCAATGAGAGCTTCAAAGCTCTGGCGTTCGCGCACTTGCGACCAGCTGGCGCCTTTGACCAGCACCTCGGGCACCAAGCGGCGCGAGTTGTAGGTCGACGCCATGACCGCGGAATACGCGCCTGCCGACTGGAAGGCCACCAAATCGCCCGCCTCCAGACCAGCCAGCTCCGCGCTCTGTGCGAAGGTATCCCCAGTCTCACAGACCGGGCCAACCAGGTCGTAGGATTGGGGCTTGCGGTCGCCTTCTTGGCGCAGCGGCACCAGGCTGTGGTGCGCATCATAAAGGGTGGGGCGAATGAGGTCGTTCATCGCGCTGTCCAAGATAGCGAACTGCTTGTTTTCGCCCTTTTTGATGTAAACGACTTGGCTAACCATCAAGCCCGCATTGCCGATTAGATAGCGCCCCGGCTCCAAAACCAGCGGCAATTTGAAATCAGCAAAATGTCGGCGCACCATACCGGCATAGGTGGCAACCTGGTCGTCAGCCGGACCTTGGCCTTTGCCGTAGTCAATGCCAAGACCGCCGCCAACGTCCAACCGGCGCAGTTGGTGCCCGTCTGCCTGTAGTTCGCGCGCAAGGCCAGCCATACGCTCGAACGCGCTGTTATAGGGCTCCATGTCGACCAATTGCGAGCCGATGTGCATCGCCAGAGCTTCAAGGCGCACGTGCTTACGCCCTTTGATCGCAGCCGCGATCTCGCGGGCTTGGGCGATGGTGACGCCAAACTTGTTTTCCGCCGTTCCTGTGGTGATTTTCGCGTGCGTTTTGGCGTCTACATCGGGGTTGATGCGCAGCGCAACCGGCGCAATCACGCCCAAGGCCTCAGCCTCTTGCTCCAAGGCGTCCAGCTCTGGCCAGGACTCAACATTGAACTGCAAAATGCCCTTTTCCAAGCCCAAGCGCATCTCTTCGGGCCGCTTGCCCACGCCCGCGAAGACGATGCGATTTGCGGGCACGCCAGCGGCCAGCGCGCGCAAAAGCTCGCCTTGCGAGACCACATCGGCGCCTGCGCCCAACTCTTTCATTGTGGCGATAACGGCCTGATTGCTGTTGGCTTTGACCGCATAGCAAATCAGCGCGTCCAGGCCAGCCAGGCTATCCTTCAGGTGGCGATACTGCCGGGCCATGGAGGCCGTACTGTACAGATAGAATGGCGTACCGACGGTCGAGGTCAGGTCCGCGATACGAACGTCTTCGGCATAAAGATCTTGGTCGCGGTAGCAAAATGCTGTGTCCAGCAGGCGGGAAGTCATAGTTTGTGCGTCCGATTTGGCGAGCGGTCTAGCCCTTGGGTGTTTGAGAGCTTTCGGGCTTTAGCCTGCCTTCAAATCTGGCAGGTCATAGCCTTCGGGCATGGGCGGGTAGGCGCGTCTTTCTAGCGGTTTCTCGCTGCCAGGGTAAGTGTATTTCGGCGGTGATTTGACGCCGCAGGCGGTGAGGCTGACCGCCAGAGCGACCACGACGAGCGGCAAAAGAAGGCGTACAGGGGCGGAGGAAGCGCGCATTGTTGGGGCCTTTCTAAGAGCTGTGCGCCAAGCGCTTACGAGCATCGGCGACGGCCTCTCGCACGCGCTCAGGCGCGGTGCCGCCGAAAGATGCGCGGCTGGCAACGGAGGCATCGATAGACAAAACATCAAAGATCTGGGCGGTAATCCGTGGTTCGACCGATTGCAGGTCCGCCAGGTCTAAGTCCCAGATCGGGCAGTTCTTTTGGTCGGCAATAACCACAACCCGGCCGGTTACATGGTGAGCATCGCGGAAGGGCATGCCCAGTTCTCTGACCAACCAATCGGCCAGATCGGTTGCGGTTAGGTGACCCTTTTGGCAGGCTGCCCGCATGGCCGCGGGGTGGGCGGTCAGGTCTTCAACCATGCCCGTCATTGCGGCCAGCGATAAGTCCACGGCATCGGCGGCCGCGAAGGTGATTTCCTTCTCTTCCTGCATGTCCTTGGCATAGGTCATGGGCAGGCCCTTCATGACGACCGCCAAGGTCTGAAAAGCCCCCAGCAGCCGCCCCGGCTTGGCGCGGATCAATTCGGCGGCGTCTGGATTGCGCTTTTGCGGCATGATGGATGAGCCGGTCGAAAACTTGTCGCTCATGGTCACAAACCCGATGGATGGGGTGGACCAGATCACCAACTCTTCCGCCAAGCGCGATAGATGAATGAGGCAGATCGAACCAGCCGCCAAGAATTCCAGCGCGAAATCCCGGTCTGCCACACCGTCCATCGAGTTCAGGGTCGGGCCGTCGAAACCGAGCGCGCGCGCCGTGGCCTCGCGGTCAATATTGAAACCGGTGCCCGCCATGGCAGCAGAGCCCAGGGGTGAGCGGTTGAGGCGCTTGCGGGCGTCTTGCAGGCGGTCTTTGTCGCGGTCCAGCATCTCGACGTAGGCCATCAGGTGGTGGCCAAAGGTCACGGGCTGCGCAGGTTGCAGGTGGGTGTAGCCGGGCATAACGTCGTCGGCGTGCTTGTCGGCTTTGTCCAACAGCGCCTGCATCAGCTTGTCGATTTGGCCAAGCGTGTAGTCGATCTGATCGCGCAGCCACAGCCGAAAGTCGGTTGCAACCTGGTCATTGCGCGAGCGCGCGGTGTGCAGGCGCCCGGCTGGTTCACCGATCACCGCCTTCAGACGCGCTTCAACATTCATATGAATGTCTTCCAGCTCCTGACTAAAGGAAAACTGCCCGGCTTCGATCTCGGACTTGATCTGCGCGAGGCCCTCACAAATAGCCCTGGCATCGTCGGCGCCAATGATCCCCTGGTCTGCCAACATGTTTGCATGCGCCATGGAGCCTTGGATGTCCTGCGCGTACATGCGTTTGTCGATGTCGATCGATGCATTAATTGCTTGCATGATGGCGGCATTGCTTTCGGAAAAGCGTCCGCCCCACATGCTGTTGGCTTGGCTGGAATCGGTGGCGGTCTTGGCTTGGTCGGTCATCGCGATCTTGTGTCTAGTAAAAGGAAGGCTGGCAGATTAATCCTGATACCTATAAGACCAAGAAAAATATGGCCAAGCTTTGCCATGACTGCGCCCTATTAGTGAGCGCAGCTCGAATTAGGCTTGCACCGGACACAAATTGCTATGGGTTGCCAGTGATATGCCGAACACGACAGAAACTTCCAACACGCCGGTTGATCGGCGCGCCTTTATCCGTACTACCCTAAGTTCAGGGCTCGGGTTGGCGCTAGCGGCGGGTGCCTCGCCCCTTGTTAGCACTCGGGCGGATGCTCAAGGTGTTCCTGCTGCCGCTCAACCACCCTTGGCGGGGTATTGGCGAGATCGCTATTTGACCATTCCTGACGGTACGCCCGCGCCCGATTATGGCTTTTATGATGCCAGCGGGCAGTGGCTGACCCTTCAACAGTATTACGGCCGCCCGGCCCTGATCGTCTTTTGGGCCACCTGGTGCAGTGCATGCCAAATCGATATGCCCTTGTTGAATGCGGCGGCTAGGGGTGTCGATCCCAATCGCTTGTCCGTGCTGCCGATCTCGATCGACGACCGGCCTCTCTCAGAGGTGAGCGGATTTATGCGCGCCAAGGGTTGGACCAGCTTGGCGCACTTCCAAGATCAAACTCAGCAATTGTTCAATCTGTTTGGCTCGGGCGCGACACCAACGGCCTTTTTAATGGACCGCTATGGGCGCATCTTGGGTGGGCTGCGCGGCGCGGCCTTTTGGGATCGCCCCGAATCGCAAGCGGTGCTGGATTTCATGCAGACTGCCTAGGCGGCTACGGTTGGTTGCTGTGGTGCGCTGGCCGTCGCTCTTGCGTTATGGGCGGGTGCGTTATGGGCGGGCGGCGCTGACTGGCGATAAGAGGAAGTTAGGGTAATGGGTTCACTGGTTAGATTTGGCCTGGTTGTTATCGTTGCGGGCTTGGCTGCTGTGGCCGGGTTGTGGGCTGGAAAGGCGCTTCGTGAGAATGGCAATGCAGGTGCGGCCACTGCAAAGGTCGAGCGGCTGGAGTGGATGGATCCTTTTGAGCCCGACTGGACAGCGGCGAGCTTTAAGATGCAAGACGCGAGCGGCAACCCTGTTTCCTTGCCCCAGGGCAAGGTGACCTTGGTGAATTTCTGGGCACGCTGGTGCCAGCCATGCTTGCGGGAAATGCCCGACCTGATCGCCCTAGCCAAGGACATGCAGGATAAGGATGTGGCCCTGGTCGCGGTTGCCACGATGGACGGCCCGCCCGATCAGGTTGAAGGTTTTTTGAACAACAACATGTGGGGCGAGCCAGTGCAGTTCACCTTTGCCGCCGACCCGGATGTGTTGGTGCCCTTGGGCGCGCGCGGCTTGCCGGTGACGATCGTGTTCGATAAGGACGGCAAAGGGCGCATGCAGCGCTTCGGCCCCGCGGATTGGAACAGCGACGAGGTTAAAACCTATCTGGCCGCGCTCGCTGAGGAATAAAGCTCAGGAATAAGAAAGGCAGCGCCCGATTGTGAGCGCTGCTTTGGCGGCGGTTGGTGTCGAGTAACCCTTTCCGGCGTCGTTTCCGATCATCGACGGCAGCGCCAATCCGCAATCAGGGGGGCTGCGCGCACAACACCCGCATCCCATTTAAAGATGGTGCGGTCATTCACGATGGCCGGAGACCCTATAGCTGCCAGGCTGTGAGGTTCGAGGGAAGGTCGGATGGGCAACGTGCCTTGTTGATCGGATGCTAGATGACCGCCTTTTCGATCAAGGGACGGTTGTCCAACAGGCGTTGATAGGAGAAAGCCGTAAGGTCGAGCGACTGATAGGCGCCGGTGGCGATCAGCTCTGCCAGGCCGCGCCCGATGGCGGGTGATTGCTGGAGACCGTGACCGGAAAACCCGTTAGCGAAATAGAAATTTGACAAATCGGGGTGCGGGCCAACAACCGCGTTCTGATCGAGCGTGTTGTAGGCATAATGCCCAACCCAAGAGCGCATAAGCTTTAGGCGATCAAAGCTTGGAATACGTTCGGCGATGGCGGGCCAAACCCGCTCCTCCCAAAGCTCCGGCAAGTCCTCGAAATCATCATAGGCAACCGCACGATCGTCAAAGGGGGCGCAGCCTGCCATGAAATAAGGACCGTCGCTGCGCACATGAACGCCGCTGGGATCAATGGTCAACGGCAGGGTTTGTCCCAGCGGTTGAGCGCTGTCGAAGATAAAAGTCAGGCGCTTTCGGGGCTCAACGGGCAGGGATAGCCCCGCCATGGCGGCCGTAGCGGCCGCGCGCGGTCCTGATGCATTGACCAGTAGGCCGCATTGGACCTGCTCCCCTGAAGCCAGGGTGACGCCGGTTACGCGCTCTGCATCGCGCTGGATGGCCAGCACTTCATTCGCCAAGAAGGTCGCGCCCGCCTCACGAGACAAGCGGCGGAACCAATCGAACAAGGTCGCGCCTTCAAAATAGCCCTCGTTGACCGGGTTGTGGCTGGCGAGCAGCAAGTCATCGACGGTATAAAAGGGGTAAGCCTGGGCCAGCTCTTGGGGTGTCAACAGCCGCGTGCCTGCGCCGCAGCGCGCTTGCAGAGCTTGGTTTTCGCGCAAGACCGCGGCGCCCGTCTCTGAGTTGGCCAGGTACATATAGCCAAAGGCCTGAATGGGGCAGTCGGGCAGGCGCGGATCGGGGCCCATGTGGCTCTGGAGGTCTTGGATGAAGTCAACCCCGTATTGTGACACCCTAATGTTGATCTCTGTCGAGAACTGTTGGCGAATGCAGGAATTGGTGTGGCTGGTCGAAGCAAATTCATAGCTGGGATCGCGCTCGATGACCAAAATCGAGCCCCCAAAGTCATCGCGTTGGCTCAAAGACCATGCAATGGCTGAGCCCATGATTCCGCCGCCCACGATGACGACATCATAGCTCTGTTTGGCGGGTCGCTCTGAGGGTAAACCAGAGACGGTGAGGGGGGAAGAAGCTTGGCTCATGGGGCGCTCGCAGCAGGAAACAATGACGGGCTTGAAGCTGCCCGAGCGCAGATCAGAAATCAATCTCTGTGACGCGGTGCGGCGCATGAATCGCGCCTTTTTCGCGACCGACGACGCGCGAGCATTGGCGCGGGCATAGGGGCAAGGCCCAAGGCGGCGAAATCGCCCAGCAGAGGCGCCCTAGAATCTGGGCTTGCAACCGGGGCTTAGCCAGGCTTAATCATGAAGTGTAACAATCTAAGGTTGGACGATGCAGCCTGATATTTTCGACAACACCCCCTGTGCGCTGGGAGAGGGGCCTTTGTGGCACCCCCTGCGCGCCTGTTTCTATTGGTTCGACATTCTCAATCGTGAGTTGCTAACTCAACGCGATGGGCGCAGTCATGCGCGCTTGTTTGAAGATCCCGTTTCGGCTGCTGGTTGGCTTGATATTGATCACTTGTTGGTTGCCAGCGCGCGCGCCTTGCTGAAGGTCAACATTGACACCGGCGAGCAGGAGACGATTTGCGATCTGGAAGCCGAAGACCCTTTGACGCGCTCCAACGATGGTCGCGCAGACCCCTTTGGTGGCTTTTGGATCGGCACCATGGGCCGGCGGGCGGAGGCGGGAAAGGGCGCAATCTACCGTTATTATCGCGGGGAGTTGCGCTGCCTCTATCCTGGCCTGACGATTCCCAACTCGATTTGCTTTTCGCCAGACGGGACACGCGCCTACTTTAGCGATTCAACAGAGCGAAAAATCATGCAGGTGGCCTTGGACCCAGCCCACGGTTGGCCAGACGGGCAGCCACAGGTCTTTTTGGACCTTAGCGCTGACGATTTGGTCCCCGATGGTGCCGTGGTCGATGAGGTGGGGTGTGTTTGGAATGCCCAATGGGGAGCCGGTCGGGTGGCCTGCTATGGGCCGGATGGTGGCTTTATCAAAGCGGTCGCAGTCCCGGCCAAACACTCAACTTGCCCGGCATTTGGCGGGGCAGGGCGCAATCTGCTGCTGGTAACGACCGCAATTCAGGGGCTCGACGAACCCGGCCCGGCGGACGGCCTGACCTATCTGCAAACGTTTATGGACGGCACCAAGGGGCAGCTTGAACACCAAGTGATCCTCTAGAGGAGCGCCGTTTCGAATCCAAAGGTCATTCCGCAAGCAGGGCCATGGTCAAGGGGCTGTCAGCGCGGGTTAGCCCGTCAATCACGTTGAAGTGGTTGAAGTTCCCGTCTTCAACGCAATGCGTTTCCAAACCAAGGCCGGCCCAGATATTGGCCAACAGCGCATTTTGCCGCCGGAACTCGTCGGTCTCACCGCCGCCAACCCAGCAGATCAAACGGTTTAGGGCGCGTGGCTGAAGCAGCGCCGGGCTCTCCTGGGCCGCCTCTTGCGGGTCCAGCCGCAAATCCTTGTTGAGGTCAAGGCGCAAGAAGGGGCGCAAGTCGTGTAAACCAGACAAGCTAAGGCATGTGTGCAAGCGCGCGGCAGCCTCGTCGCTTAGTCCAGAGTCCTGGCAGGCAAGGCGGCTAACCAGATGTCCACCGGCCGAATGCCCGGTTATACGAATGGAACCCGGAACAAGCGTGCTCGCAAAGTTGAGTGCCTGGGCGACCTCCTGGCCAATTTGGGTCAAGCTTGCCTCAGGTGCCAGCGTATAGGCGGGCATGGCGACGGCCCAGCCTTGAGCCAGCGGGCCTTGAGCCAAATGCGACCAATAAGACGGGTCGAAGGCGCGCCAATAGCCACCATGCACAAAGAAAACCAAGCCCTTGGCCTGGCGCTCGCTGCCGCTGCCAGCCGGTTGTTCTGGCCAAAAGAGATCCAGCTTGTGCCGGTCGCCGTCGCCGTAGCTCAGCCCCAGGCCAGCGCACCCCTTCGCGACCAGCCGCTCGCGCAGCGCTTTTGCCGCCGCGGCCCCCGCATCCATCAGGTCCATAGCGTGCGGAACGTAGCCTTGGTTGCTGTAGGCAACTTCCCAGTCCTTGATGGCGTGGATCGTGGATTTCATGGCTTTCGCTCCCCAACTAATTTTGCTTGATCGCCAACAAAGCGGCACAGTTATCTGGACCTGCGACCACACTAGCCCTTGTTTCGCGCTTGTTGCTCGTGAAACAACGAGGCAGGACACGCGCGCCCTCGAAGGCAATGCGCCCTATATTCAGCTCTAGACGATGAACGGAGAACAGCATGGGCCCCTTTACATGGCAAGACCCCTTTTTGCTCGATCAGCAACTCAGCGAAGATGAGGTGATGATCAAGGACACCGCGGCGGCCTTTGCTGCGGCTGAGCTGGCTCCGCGCGTTGAAGACATGTACGCCAACGAAGGCGTCGAGCCCGAGATCTTTCGGTTGATGGGCCAGACCGGTCTGCTGGGGGCGACGCTGCCCGAACAGTACGGCGGCGTTGGGGCTTCCTATGTGGCCTATGGTTTGATCGCGCGCGAGATCGAGCGCGTAGACAGCGGCTACCGCTCTATGGCTTCGGTGCAATCGTCCTTGGTCATGCACCCCATCTATTCTTTCGGTTCTGAAGAGCAAAAACAACGCTATCTGCCCAAGCTGGCCAGCGGCGAGCTGATCGGTTGCTTTGGTCTGACCGAACCAGAGGCGGGCTCTGATCCGGGCGGCATGAAGACCCGTGCAGAGAAGACCGCAAGCGGCTATCGTCTGACCGGCGCCAAAATGTGGATCTCTAACGCGCCGATCGCGGATGTGTTTGTGGTCTGGGCAAAGTCGGACGCGCACGACGGCAAGATTAAAGGCTTTGTTCTGGAAAAAGGGATGGCGGGTCTGTCGGCTCCAAAAATCGAGGGCAAATTGTCCTTGCGGGCCTCGGTTACAGGCGAAATCGTCTTGGACGGCGTTGAGGTCAGCGAGGACGCCATATTGCCCGGCGTTGAAGGGCTGAAGGGGCCGTTCTCCTGCTTGAATATGGCGCGCTACGGCATCTCCTGGGGTGCGATGGGCGCGGCGGAAGACTGCTGGTTTCGCGCGCAAGACTACGGCATGAACCGCAAGCAGTTTGGCAAGCCGTTGGCGGGCACTCAGTTGTATCAAAAGAAGCTGGCCGACATGCAGACCGAGATCACCTTGGGTCTACAAGCCTCGCTGCGCGTTGGCCGATTGATCGACGACAAGTCCTTCGCGCCCGAAATGATTTCCCTGGTCAAACGCAACAACTGCGGGAAGGCCCTGGACATCGCACGGATGGCGCGCGACATGCACGGCGGCAACGGGATTCAGATCGGCTATCACGTCATGCGCCACGCGGCCAACTTGGAGACCGTCAATACCTATGAAGGCACCCACGATGTGCACGCTCTGATTTTGGGACGCGCGCAGACCGGCCTTCAAGCGTTCTTTTAGGGCTGCACGCGCTCTGCCGTTGGGCACAGGGCAAACGAGCCTCTCATACAGCAATCAAACGAGCGCGGCGGCTTCTGGCTTGCCGCGCTTGTCGCATTGGGGCGGGCGGGGCGCGCCAAGCGGTGTAGCCTTACACGGCGCACTTGATTGAGAGGGAGCCCACCACATGTCGATGCAGAGCCCATACCAGCCAGATCCTGCGGCGTCTTCCCCACCCCACCAACAAGCAACCATCGCGAAAATCGACATTGCCCCTTTGTTCGGACCGCCCAGCGCAGCGCGGGATGGGTGCGATCAAGCCATCATGGCGGCGGCCCGCGATCTGGGCTTCATGGTGATAACCGGCTTGCCCGGTGATTGCCTGTCTGCTGAATCGCGCAAAGCAATGCTGAAAATCTTTGATCTCAGCGAGGCAGACAAGAAAAAGCTCTATAAGCGCAATTTCAACAAGGCGAACCCGAACTACTATCGCGGTTATTTCCCCGTCACGCCGGGTTTACCGACCTACAAGGAAGGCATTGATCTGGGCCCGGACGTTGCGCATGGTTCAGCCGCGTTGGTCGAAGGCGATCCGCTGGGCGAGGCTACACCGATGCCTGACGACGGCGCGTGGCACCAGGCCGTGCGGTCCTATTATCTGGCGATGGAGGCCAGTGGGCGCGCCATCTTGGCCTCCATTGCTCGCGGGCTTGGCCTTGATGAAGAGCTGCTGCTGACCGCCTTTGAGCGCCCCATTTCGACCATGCGATTTATCCGCTATCCCCCGCGCACGGCGGAGAGTTTTGGCTCTCTCGGGGATGAGGTCTGGGTGGATGAAACCCATCACCTGATCGGCAAGCCACACGTTGATTCCGGCTTTATCACACTGTTGGTTCAAAACGGCGTTTCCGGGCTGCAAGCCCAAACCCGCAGCGGGAATTGGGTGGATGTGCCACCCGGAGAGGGTCAGGTCGCCGTCAACTTCGGCCAACTGCTGGAGCGCTGGACGGGCGGGACGATCCGCGCCACCTTGCACCGTATCTTGGGAACAGGGCGTGAGCGCTTTTCCGTTCCCTTCTTTTTCGAGCCCGCAATCGACGCGGTCATTGGCCCGCTGCCCCTCGATGGCGCGCATGCGTTTGAACCTTTCGTCTATGGTGACTATCTGTGGGAGGTCACAACGAAGTTTCCTGAGCAGGCCGGTCTTGAAGATCTGCGCGCGCCGCGCGGCCTGCCGACGCCCAACCCCTAAGCGAGCGATCCTCATGAGCCTGCAAGTTTTCGACTATCTGATTGCAGGCGCTGGGACAGCCGGATGCGCGCTGGCCGCCCGTTTGGCCGAAGATCCAAGGGTCAGCGTGGGGTTGGTGGAAGAGGGCGAAGCGCCCTCTGGCCTGCTTGGCCGCCTTCCCTTGTCGGGTCGAGCGCTCTTTGCCGACCCGCTTTTCGCGCGGTCCCATGGGGACGACGGGAGCACGAACAGCCCTCTCCATTCGGGCAGAGGGCTTGGGGGCAGCGCCGCGCTTGGCGACGGGCTCTGGCACTTGGCGCAATCTGAAGACTTGGAAACTTGGCAAGCGATCAGCGACCACTGGAGCCCCAGGGCCATGCTGGCCGCATATCAGCGTGCCGAACGCGCGCCGCACCAGAGCGTGCCGCGGGGGCAAGCTGGTCCCATGGTGTTGGAGCGCGCCGGGCGTTTTGATGACCTGACCCAAAACTTTATTCGCGCGGCCCATCGCCGCGGCTTGCCCATAGTCGGTGACCTGAGCCTCCGGGCGGGCACTGGGGTTGGGCGCCCTGACGTCACTCAGTCCCACGGCAGCAAGCGTTCAACCGCCGCGGCTTATTTGACCCCCATGCCGCCCAATGTGACCCTGTTGACGGGCTGCAAAGTGCAGCGAGTGCAGTTTCTGGGGCGCCGCGCCATGGGGCTTGAAGTGCTGCGCGGTGGTGGTTGGCAGACCAGCTTTCAGGCGCGCCGCGAGGTCATCTTGTCGCTTGGCGCACTGACCACGCCTCAGATCTTGATGCTGTCAGGCTTGGGGCCGGGTCTGACCTTGCAGCGTTTTGATATTCCGGTCATTGCCGCCCTTGAGGGCGTTGGACAGGGCTTATTCGACCAGCCGCAGGTGACCCTGGCTTTTGGCCTGAACGATCCTTCCTTGAGTACCACGGGCAGCCTGCGCCTGGATCGGGCTCTGTGGCAGGCCATGCTCTACGCTACCCGTAAGCAGGGGCTTGCCGCTGCCTCCCTATGGTCGGCGACAGCGGCCCAGGCTTTGCCAACAGGCGCGCCGTTAGCCATTGATTTTGCACCCATGGCGCTGATACCCGCGGATCAGGCCGCTTCGCGGTCGCGGCTGGGGCAGGCGGCGCGGTGGTTGCGTCCGGCCCGATGGTTGTTCGGGCGCGATCGTTGGGCTGTGCCTGGCTTTTCGCTGCGGGTTAGCTTGGGTCAGCCAAAGGCGCGCGGCCGCGTGGGACTGCGTTCGCCGGACGCTGCCGAGCCCACCCATGTTGACTTGGGTCTGCTTGGCGACGCGCGGGACCAAGAGGCCTTGCAGACTGCGGTTGCTATGGCACGAGCCTTAACGGACCAATCGCCGTTGGCGGGACTGACGAGCGGTCCGCTTGACCCACAGCTGGAGAACGCAAGCCTGCGCGAGATCGTCGAGCCGTCGCACTACTACGCCGCGACCTGTCGGATGGGGCACGAAGAGAATCAGCATGCGGTATTGGACCCGGATTTGCGCTTGCGCGGCGTCGATGGCTTGCGCGTTGTCGATGCGTCGGCCTTCCCGGATGGCCTCAGCGTGCCGCCCTTGGCCTCGGTCGTCATGCTTGCTGAGCGCGCCGCGACGCTGATACGTCAAGACTGGCGCTAGCGTTGCGGCCCAGTCAGCTTGTCTGCTGCGGGCAAGCGTCAACCGCCCGCCATACCTCGTTTGGGGTCATGCCCGCTTGGCGCATTGCGCGAATAGTAGCGCTTTGGTTGCGCTTGGCGAAACGCTGGCCTTGGTCATCGAGCAGCAGGGGATGGAAGGCGTAATCGGGCACCGGCAGCTTGAGCAGAGCCTGTAGCAGGCGGTGCAGATGGGTGGCCGCGCGCAGGTCGATGCCGCGCGTGACCAGATCAACGCCTTGCGCCGCGTCATCAACGACCACGGCTAGGTGGTAGGCGCTGGGCGTGTCCTTGCGGGCCAGAACCATATCGCCGACGCCGCGAAGATTTAACTGAACGTCACCGACATCCAGGTCGCGCCAACGCAGCGGCCCAACATGCTCGGCGGCGCACTCGGTATGCAAGCGCCAGCAATGCGCTTGGCCATCCGCGATGCGCTGGGCGCGTTCCTGAGCGTCCAGGTTGCGGCAGGTGCCGGGATAGGCAGGGCCGTCTAGCCCTGGATGCGGTGCGCCTCCCATAGCCGCGATTTCGGCTTGGATCGCTTTTCGGGTGCAAAAACAAGGATACAGCAGCTCAAGGGCGCGCAGCGTGTCGAGGGCTCTGCGGTAGGCGTCCAAGCGCTGGGATTGGCGCCACACCTCCGGCTGCCATTCTAGGCCCAACCAGGCCAGATCCTGCAAGATGGCGGCGCTGTATTCGGGACGACAGCGGGTGGTGTCGATATCTTCGAGACGAAGGCGAAAACGTTGCCCGCGCTGGGCCGCAAAGCGCGCTGCGAAAGCGTGACCCAGATGCAAATAGCCCGTAGGTGAGGGCGCAAAGCGGGTGGTGACAGGCGGAGGCGATGGCGGCTTCATCTCTCCGTTCTAGGCGCATAATTTGGCGCAGGCTAGCGTCATTTCGGACCGCGCCGGTTCCAGCCTAGGATCAACGGAACAGGCGGTCGCCTAGGCCCGCTAGCTTGTCGCTGTAAAGCTGCGCTACTTGTTCGCCATAGCCGTTGTAAGGCAGGGTCGGCCGCTTTTCACCCGTGCCGATGTCCTGCTCGTTACCCTGCGACCAACGCGGGTGCGCGACATCCGGGTTCACGTTCGCCCAGAACCCGTATTCACGGCGGTTCAGACGCTCCCAAAAGCTCTCTGGCTGGCGGTCTGTGAAGGTGATGCGCACCAAGCCCTTTGAGGATTTGAAACCGTACTTCCAGGGCAGGGCCAAGCGCAAGGGCGCGCCCATCTGCTTGAGCAGCGGCTTGCCGTAAGCGCCCGTCGCGACGAAGGCTAAGTCGTTGCTCGCCTCTTCGATGGTCAGGCCCTCAACGTAGGGCCACGGGTAACGGGTCTCGCGTTGGCCGATGGCCACCTCAGGGTTGTTGAAGCTCTCGAACTTGAGGTATTTGGCGCTTGATAGCGGCGCGGCGCGTTTGACCAGGGCCGCGAGCGGGAAGCCCGACCAAGGCACTGTCATGGCCCAGGTTTCCACGCAGCGGTGCCGATAAATGCGCTCTTCCAGCGGCATGGCTGCTAGCAGATCGTCGATTTCATAAGTGAGCGGTTTTTCGACCATCCCGACGACCTCTAGCCGCCAAGGGCGCAACGGCAGGGTCTGGGCTTGCTCCCAAATGGACTTGGAGGTTCCGCGCCCCGAATAGAATTCATAGTAGTTGTTGAAAATCGAGGTGATGGAGGGCGAGGTCACCGGATAGGCTTGACCACCAACGTCTGCAGTCGCAAAATTGGAATTGGTCGGCACCGGGTACAATGACGCGGACGGATCGCCGCTTAACCCGCCGGCAGCGTTGGCTCTGGATGTCCCGCCTAGGCCCGAGACCCCCAGCATGGCCCCGGTTAGTCCAAGTCCTGCAAGACCTCGAACTATTTTTCTACGTTCGAGGACGAATTTCTCGTCTGTTACTTCGGCCTCACTAGTAATCGGCCCCAAAAAACGGCGTGTCATAGCCCCATGCCCCCATGCCAAACAACCTATATGCGAAAGAGCTTGTCGCCCTACCAAGGTAAGGTCAAGTCACGCTTCGGCGATGAGGCGTGACTTGTTGTGGATAGGATAGCGAAAATTTTCCCATTTAGGCAAATTTCGAGCTTGCGAATCACTGATCTATTGCCGAAAACGAGGGCAAGGCAAACAATATACAAAGCTCGCATCAAAGGGATTTCTATGTCAGTCAACAGCTTACGCCTGATGGCTCTGGTTGGAGCAGCAATATTGTTCGCATTGTTGTCCAATTCATTTGCCGAGGCGGCCGTCCTGGCTTTCTAGCCGTCCTCTGGTGAGCGCATGCGCCGGCGCTCCGGCAAATCGGAGGCAAGGCCTTGGTTTCCGATTATTGGGCGCCGATATGAGCGTCTCGCTTCGAACCACAAAAACCCCGCTGTTTGCGGGTTTTTTTTGTGGCCGGTGCGTTGGTTGCAGCCTGACTCGATCTTGCCGGGTTGCTAGAGTGAAGCCCGAGCAATCGCCCTCGATTGTGCCAAAGACAAGCAAGGCGCATTTGCGGCAATAGCAAATAGAGTGAGCGCGCTCGGTGACTGCAATTCGGCGAAACGCGCTTTAGGAGCGGGTTGCTAGGAAAGGGGCCCTAGGAACGGGTTGCTAGGAAAGGGGCCCTAGGAAAGAGGCTCTGCCAACAGCTCGGTTGCGAAGGGCTTAAGGCCTGGCTGACGTCGGCGCTTGAGGCGCTCAGCGGTGATGATGGCTTGCACCGCGCTGACGGTCTCGTCCAGATCCCGATTAATCAAGACATATTCATAGTCTTCCCAGTGGCTGATCTCGCCATGAGCGCCTTGCATGCGCCGTTGTACGGTCTCGGCATTGTCCTGGTTGCGTGCGCGCAAACGCACCCTCAGATCGTCGATCGACGGCGGCAGCAAGAATATCGACACCACGTCTTCTTGTGCGGCGTTTCGAAGTTGTTCGGCGCCTTGCCAATCCACGTCAAAAATTACGTCTTTGCCCTGACCCAGGGCCGCCATTACGGGCGCCTTGGGCGTGCCGTAAAGGTTCCCGAACACCTCTGCGTGCTCCAAGAAGGCATCGTCTTTGATGCTTTGTTCAAAGTCGCTGCGGTCTGTGAAATAGTAGTCGCTGCCTTCGACCTCGCCAGGGCGCATTGGGCGTGTTGTGGCTGACACCGACGAGACGATGCGGCCATCCGCTGCCAAAATGCGCCGGGCGGTGGAGGATTTGCCCGCACCCGAGGGCGACGACAAGATCACCATTAGGCCACGGCGTGGGGCATAGCGCTCTTCGTCAGCGAGCAGCAGGGACAGGGTTAGCATGGCCTTACTCCAGGTTGGCGCATTGTTCGCGCAGCTGATCGACCGAGGCCTTCAGTTTCAGGCCCAGATTGGTCATGGTTATGCTGGTAGACTTGGAACACAAGGTGTTGCTTTCCCGCACAAATTCCTGACACAGATGGTCAAGCGCGCGGCCCTTGGGGCCCTTGCCGGACAGCAATTGGCGGGCAGAGGCGACATGGGCATCCAGGCGTTGCAGCTCTTCAGCGACATCGCCTTTGACGGCCAGCAATGCGGCCTCTTGAGCCAGGCGCTGCGGGTCGAGGCGTTGATCGCTGCCAAACAGCTCATCGACCTGCGATCGGATCTTGTTGGCGAAGCCGCCAGCGTCTTGCTTGGCTTGCTGTTTGGCCATTTCAATCGAGGCCGCTATGTCCGTCAGAATGAATTCCAAGGTTTCAGCCAAAGGTGCCCCTTCGGCGCGCCGCGAGGCGATAAAATCATCAATACAAAGATCCAAGGAGGCCAGCAACAAAGGGACCAACGCGCGTTCGCCCGCTTCATCGTGCTGGGCGTGAGGGCGCAGCACGCCGGGTAGGGCCAGCAGCTCGACCAAGCTGGGTTGCTCTTCGCGTTCGGCGCACAAGTTTTGCAGGCTAGCCAGCCAGTCAGCATCAAGCGAATAGGCGCTGATGTCGGCGCTTTCGATGCGCAGCCCCAGATTGACCGTACCGCGCTTGATCTTGGCGGTTAAGCGCTTTCGGCACTCGGGCTCCAGGCGATCGGTCCAGACACCCAAGCGGCACTTAAGCTCAAAGCCTTTCGCATTGACAGAGCGTAGCTCCCACGCCCAACTGGTGCCTTCATGCGCGCTCGCATGGCGGGCAAATCCGGTCATGGAAAGAAGAGCGTTTGTCATGTAGGCGTCCTAAAGTTGGGCTGTGAAGAGGGTTTAATGGGCAAAAGGCCTCAATACAAGTGGCGCAGTGTCGTCATCACCGGCGGTTCGTCGGGCATCGGTCGGGCCTTGGCGCTGGAGTTGGCTGCGCCGGGCGTTCGTATCGCGATCACGGGGCGCGATGAAGCCCGGTTGAACGAGGTGCAAGGCGCACTGGAGCAGCGCGGCGCAGAGGTTGCGACCGCCGTGCTGGATGTCTGCGATCGGATCGCGATGAAGGCCTGGATCGAGGCCCAAGACCAGGCGCGAGCCTTGGATCTGGTCATTGCGAACGCTGGCGTGTCAAGTACGACGCTCCCCAGCGCACTGCCAAGCGCAAGCCTTGAGCCGCCGACCAGTGACTTGGACGCTTTGACCCAAATCTTCGACATCAATGTAATGGGCGTCTTGAACACGATCCAGCCGGTGTTGGCGCCCATGCGAGCGCGCCGCCGCGGTCAATTGGTCCTGATGGGATCGCTGGCGGGATTTCGAGGTATGCCCTATGCGCCCGGTTATTCAGCCAGCAAGGTAGCGGTCCACGCCTTGGCCGAAGCTCTGCGCGGTCGATTGGCCCCCGATCAGATCGAGGTCAGCTTGATCGCGCCGGGCTTCATTCGCTCGCGCATTACCGACGCCAACAGCTTTTGGATGCCCTGGTTTATGGAAGGCGCGCCCGCCGCGCGGCGCATGCTGGAACGGGTATCCAAGAACGCAGCGTTGATTAGCTTTCCCTGGCCATTGATGATGGGCAGTCGCTTGCTGGGCATCTTGCCGCCGTGGCTATACCTTTGGCTTCAGAAATTTAACCCCGTCGAAAAATAGGTGCGCTTTGTCTGCCGGGACACGCCGACCCTAGGCTTTAAGGGGCGCACTTTCAGGCTTTAGGGCGCGCTGCATAAACACCGAGTCGAGCCAGCGATCGAATTTGCGGCCAACGCGCTCCAGCGTGCCGATGTGGCGGAAGCCGTGGCGGCGATGCAAGGCTATGGAGCCTGCATTCGCGCTGTCGCCGATCACCGCGATCATCTGGTGCCAGGGCCCGGCCTCACAGCGGGCGATCAGTTCGGACATCAACGCAGAACCGACGCCTTTGCCTTGGCTATCAACGGCGACGTAGACCGAGTTTTCGATAGTATATTGATAGGAAATGCGTGCGCGATAGGGCAAGGCGTAGGCGTAGCCATGCACGCGCTCGCCATCCACGGCTAAGAGGTAGGGCAGGCCGCGCTCGCGCGCTGCGGCTAGGCGCTCTAGGAGATCGTCCACGCTGGGCGGTGTTTGTTCGAACGAGGCGGTGCCTTCCAGAACCGCTTGCGCGTAAATCGCCTGTATCTGGACAAAGTGTTCGGGCGTTGCGTCGATCACTTTCATAGGGGCTCCTGTTCATTGCTGGTCGCGCGCTTGCGATTAGCCGACGACCGACATGCTGCTTTCTTCATTGATCGCCCGGTTGCGGGAATAAAAGCCGAGGCTGACCTGTTGGCCGATGCGTTCCAAGCTGAACTTCAAGGGGTCTTGGTCATGATCGTGCCCAGCTTCGCAGCGCTCGATTAGGTGAGCCATCAGGCGCCCGACCATCGGCGCATTCTTGAATTGGTTGCCGCTGGACCCGCAAGCCATATAGAAGCCGGGCAGACTGGAACGGTCATAGATCGGGATCCAATCGTCCGCCACGTCATAGAGGGCAACGACGCCGCGCATCCGGCTTGGGATGCCAAGATCGGGCAGGCGCTGGGCCATGCGAAAAGCCTGGGTCTGCCATTGCTGGCTGAAATTGTCGTCCCAGTCGTCGGGATCATCGACCCAGACCATGGGGTCGCAAGAAAAATCTTGGCTGCCGATCAGAATATCCGCGTCTCCGTGGCTTCGGAAATAGGCTCCAACATCGCTGTCGGACCAGATCACGCCCGGTTGGCGGCCCGCAAGGGCAGCCGGGGCGGGCAGCACGGTCTTTTCTTGCTTCAAGGCGCGGGTCTTGATGTTCATGTCATTGCCGACGCCTGCCAACGCATTGATCGCGCTGGAATAGGGCCCCGTAACATTGACCACAACCTGGGCGCCGATGCGGGTGCCATCGGCCAATACAACACCCGATACGCGGCCCTGGGCTTGGCTAATCTGACTGACCCTGGCCTTGTGCAAGAAGCGCCCGCCCGCCCGTTTTGCAGCGTCTGCCAGGTTTTGGCAGGCAAGCTGGGGGTCAGACACATAGCCCGCCGTCTGGAAGAATACCGCCTGATTTATGGCTTTGGAAGTTGGGTTCGGTTCGGCGAACATCGGATCATCCAACGCACGGACCGGCGCAAACGAGCGTAGGTCCACCTGTCCTAGATAGGTCTTGACACGTTCAGCATCCCAGCGTTCGTGGGCGATGCCCAGCTGTTGGCAAAACCTCAGTTGCGGCCTTAGGAAATCGTTTTCGGGCGTCGCCGGCACCAAACAGCCGGTGTGATGGAAAGCGGCCAGGTCCTCATCGCCGGGCGCGGCCAAAAAATCGCGCCAAGCGAGCCAGTTATGATAGGATTCGTAGGCAAGCGCGGTACCGTCAAAGGTCGAATAGTGAACGCGAATGGCCCCGGTCGAAGCCGCGGTAGAGCCGAGCCCCGGCGCGGCATTGCGGTCAACATTCAAGGTCTTGAACCCCGCTTGCGAGAGCGCTAGGGCAAGGGAACAGCCCAAAATGCCCGCGCCAATGATAATGACATCGGGGGCAGGTTGCTTGGGATCAATGCTGGTAATTGACATGGCTCGGTCAGCAAGAGGCAAGGAGTGGTGTGCTGACGCACAGCTAATTGGCTAGCTGACGGCCTCAGCGCCGACAGAATCTTCGCAAGCCTGCATATAGTCAAGCGCCTGGCCGATCGCCGCCTCGTCTAATTTCGGTTCCTGGAAGCCGTCGAGGGTCTGTTGCCAGATCCCGAGCGCGCGTTGGGTCGCCTCCACGGCGCCGTTTTCCTGCCACTGGCCAAAATTCGACCAATCGGACACCTTGGGTTCATAGAACTGGGTGGCAAAGCGCTGCATGGTGTGCTCGGTGGCAAAGAAATGGCCGCCGGGTGGAACGGCGGCAATAGCGTCAAACCCCAGTTCATCGTCGTTGAAAGGGATGGGGTTGGCCAGCTCAGCCAGTGTCTGCAGCAGCTCCAAATCGGTGATGAACTTTTCGTAGCTCAGCGTTAGGCCGCCTTCGAGCCAGCCAGCCGCGTGATAGATGAGATTGGCGCCCGCCAAGACCGAGCCCCATACCGACATTTGCGTCTCATAATCGGCCTGAACGTCGGGCCAAGGCGCTGCCGTACCGCCGCCTGATCGCCAGGGCAAATTGACGTGGCGGGCCAGCTGGCCCGCACCAAAATTGGCCTTGATATGCTCTGGCGTGCCAAACACCGGCGCCCCCGACTTCATGTGCACATTAGAGCTAAAGGCACCGTAGACGACGGGCGCGCCCGCCCGCACGATTTGAGCTAGCGTGATACCCGCCAGTGCTTCGGCATGGGACAACAGCAAAGCACCGGGGATTGTGATCGGCGCCATGGCCCCGGACAAGCAAAAGGGAGTCATGATGGTGACTTGCTTGTAGCGCGCATAGTCGATGATGCCTTGCGTCATCGGTATATCGAGTTGTCGTGGCGAATTGGAGTTGATGACGGTGGTTGCCCAGACATGGGATTCGAATTCCTGCTGGCTGAGCCCGCGCGCGAGCCGGATGGCTTCAAAGCCCTGCTCAACCTGCGCACGCCCGCGCGCAAAAATGAAAGGCGGCTTATCGCTGAGTTGAAGTTGAGCGCGCAACGTGGCGTAGTGGCGGTTTCTCAATGGCACATCTTGCGGCTCGACGATGGGCACGTTCAGACCCATGACATCAAAGCTCTGCGTGAGCTTGGTAAGCTCGATGAAGTCTCGCAGCGTTCCTGGACGCCGCCCGCGCGCAAGATCGCTGGCGTTGGGGCAGCCTGCGCCTGGTCCAACGACCAGCGAGCGGCCGCCAAAAGGTAAGTCGCGATCCGCACTGGGCGCACCACGCAGCGTAAAGGACTTCGGGGCCGTTTCAAGCGCAGCCTCGACGATCTCCTTTCCGATATAGACCATGCCGGTTTCGTCATCGACGCTGGCTCCGGCCTGTTTGAAATAATCGCGCCCTTCGGGCAGCAGGACGCGGATGCCAAGCTCTTGCAAAACACGAAGCGCTTCGCTGTGAATGGCCGCGATCTGATCGTCGCTGAAGGGTTCCGTCAGGCCAAGGCTATTGGTGATCTGGCGGTATCTGGGGTTTCGTGTCGGTTTGCTTGTTTTTGCAACGCGGCTGCGTCTGCGCGGCCCGGCACCACGAGTGACCAGTGGCTGGTTGGGATCTTCGCTGGTCATGACACCCCCTGTGGCGGCTTGAGTAGGTCTGCAATGTTGCTGGACTTCAAGACCTCAGCTCGCCCCGTTGCGACTTGAGGCGCAGTTTTTTTGCCAGCGATTGCGCATTTATCGCTCTCTTGTCTCCACTCATGAGGCAAGTAGCAAAACAATACCTCCCCGTATCCAAATATGGATACATATCGCGAAAGTTAAGACCATGAAAAAAGTTGCATTTGTTGCCGTTGTCGCTGGATTTATGGCTATGATTGCTGGTTCAGCGCACGCTTTTTCAACTCAGTATGACGGTTATTACTCAGGTGATAACGTCAATGCTATCAATCAAGCTATCCAGTGGACCCCGAATTATAACCACAGTTACGATTACGGCCATGATTTCGGAAATTTCTATTACGGTGGCTATACCGGTTACCACAACCCCTACAAGCCCCCGCATTACGGCTACCAGCCCCATTACAAGGTCCAGTGGGTCCCCTCCAACTGCCAGACCGTCAAAGTAAAGCGCGGTTGTGATTGGGTTTGGGAAAAGGTCTGCTCCCGTCCCTGGTAGGCCTCATCTCCCTCCAACAGTTGAGTTTTCTTCTGCCTCCCTTTGAGCCTCTAACGCCGAGCCAGCGCTTGCTAGCTCGGCGCTTTTTTTGCAAGCTGCCAGCCCTAGAATAGACAAGGAAAACGGGGCAAGGGTTGAGAGCATGATCGGTGTTGCAGGTTGCGGGCGCATGGGCCTGCCTATGCTGGAAGCTTTGGTAGGCGCTGGGTTTGCCGCGCACGGTCTTGATATTGTGGACCGCCCCTCTGACACCGCAACGGTCTTGCTGGACCCTGTGGCGTTTGCGGAGCCGATTGAGACGCTCTACAGCGTCGTGCGTGATGTGCGGCAGTCGGATGATCTTTTCTTTGACCAGCAAAGGGTCATTGAAAAGGCGCCCAAGCTAAGCTGCCTTGTGGTTTGCTCCACGCTGTCGCCGCGCTATATCGACAATCTGCGTGACCGCCTGCCGGGCCATATCCGACTTGTTGATGCGCCGATGTCGGGCGCTCAAATAGCGGCCCAGGAAAGACGCCTCTCATTCATGCTTGGCGGGGCAGATAAAGACTTGGATTTCCTGCAACCGCAATTGGACGCCATGGGCAAGCACTTCCATCGTATGGGTGCGCTGGGGGCTGGCATGACGGCCAAGGTTTTGAACAACATACTCGCTGCCAGCAATACACTGTTGACCCGCCTTGCGCTGCGCCAAGCCAGGCGCGCAGGCCTTGAGCCAGAAAAGCTGCTGGCGCTGATGCAGACAAGTTCGGGGCAAAACTGGTTGGCGAGCGGATTCGAAACGATTGAATTTGCCAAGCACGGCTTTGAGCCGGATAACTCTATCGCCATTTTGGCCAAGGATGTTGAGGCCGGATTGGACGCGCTGGACCCCAGTGTCGAGCGAGACTGGCTAACTATTCTGCCCCACTTGCTGCGCGGGCTGCCCTCGTACGCAAGAGATACTTAGGATCATGCGGAGCTTTTTGGGACTTTCTTTGCCGGATGCAGCCTGTCGCCAGCTGTCATTACTTAGGGGCGGGCTGCCCGCAGCGCGCTGGCTGGAGCCTCACAATCTGCATCTAACCTTGCTGTTCATGGGCGATCTGCGCGATGACGATTTGCAGGAGCTCGATTGGCATTTGCAGGGGTTAGATCTGCCAAGCTTCGATTTTTGTCTGCAAGACCTGGGCTGCTTCGACCGTTCTGGGCTGTGTAATTCCTTGTGGGCGGGCGTTGCCCCCTGCCAGGAGCTGGCGGTGCTCGCCAAAGAGCTGAGGCGATTGGCCCAACGTCTGGGGATCAAGCATGATGGAAAGACTTTTTATCCCCACGTGACTTTGGCGCGCTTTGCCATGCGGCCTCGCGTTGAGCTCATGCCGTGGATTGAAGAACGAGCCACGCTTGAATTGCCTTGCGTGGATGCCAAGGAATTCCACCTCTATTCGTCAAAGCTGACTGCGGAAGGCGCAGAATACCGCATTGAAGCGAGCTATGCCTTGCAAATGGCCAGAGGCTGAACTTACAAATGTAACCATGATTGAAATCTGCCTGCCGCGACGGCCTGTAACCACGTCGTGACTAGCAAGTGACCGCAAGGCGCATTACAAAGAGAGCATGATGTTTGCGTTTTGGCAGTTTGGACGCCGGAGCCTGTTGGCGGTCGGCCTGTTGGCCCTGAGCCTCGTTCCCACAGGAGCGCAGGAGGCTCAGCAAGGCCCTGTGCCTGCCAAGACCGCGAGCCCCGTTGTAATGGAGCTTTTTACCTCTCTTATCTGCACCAATTGCCCAAAAGCCGATGACCTAGCCCGCGAACTGCATGAGCGTGACGACGTGCTGGTGCTCTCCTTTCACGTTGATTATCTCAACATGGGTGCCATGAAAGACCCACTGTCGCATCGGGCCTGGACCGCGCGCCAGCGCTGGTATCGTGACCTGCACCAGTCCGCCTACGTCTATACGCCCCAAGTGGTTCTCAATGGGCGTCATCATGTCGTGGGCTCTGATCGCGAGGCTGTTTTGAGCGGCCTGGAGGAGGCCCGGCACGATCATGCAGGGGTCAGTTTCAAGGTGCAGGACGACGGCCAGCTTGATATCGTCATTCGTGCGAAAGATGACGCCGAGCCAGCGCTCGAATTGCTGGACCTACATTTTAGCAAGTTGGCCCGCGCGCGCTTGACGAAGCGTGGCAGCGGTAGTGTCGAGCGCTTGTACGCCCACTCTGTATTGCAGGTCGAACGACGTCGTCTGCCCGTGTCGCTAGATCATGTGCACCTGTCTTGGCGCCCCACCGACTTCAAGGCGCAGGGCCGCGCCGTGCTGGTCCAAAACAGTGACAATGGCGCGATTTTGGGCGCCTATTGGGCCTATCGACC
>JAUIHE010000151.1 GCA_030432195.1 Alphaproteobacteria bacterium | reverse complement strand
ACGTTCTTTCGCGAAACTCTTCCGAGCAAATGGGGAACGTTTCGCGACAAGGTGTCGGACAACTTCCGCATTATGTCACACGGCAGCTTCCGGATTTTGGAGTGACGGCGGTATATCGGAATAAATAAATGGTTTCTACCTTAAATTGATTATCCGCTAGGATTTCAGGGGATTTGGCTGTTTTTGGCCCCCTGCGTTGCCGAATGCACACCTCAAAATGGGGATCGCGTCAAATTGCGGCCATATTTGCGACTCCCTGCCGAAGCGATCCGATGCCGCCCCGTCGCCAAGAGATTCTAGAGCGCTTTGCAGGCTTGTACAATGAGGGAGCGCAGCCAGCGACTACGCGGAGAATCTTGGTCGCGGCTCGGCCAATAGAGCGATACTTCAAACTCACAGCTAAATGGCGCAGCCACCTTAAACAAACGCCCATCCTGCAAAGATCCGAGGTTTGGCGCGAGGCGCTCAGGCGCGGTAAAAACCGTTTCGCGACCAACGGGACCGCCGGCCATGCTTTGCAAGATCGGCGGCAAGCTGGAGAGCCCAGGCACTTCCAGGGCTGCATTGATCGTCACCCCACGCTGTTTGAGCAGGTCGCGATAGAGGGGAAACCAACTCTCATCATAGCGCAAACGAATATGGCGCGCCCGTTGATAGCTGGCCCAGTCCAGTTTGGGCTTTGGCCAAGGACGCCCAACAAAGCAAACATAGCGATCTGAAAACAACCATCGTTTTTGAAGTCCTGTGTTCATATAGCTTTGCGGGGACACCAAGGCATCGGCCAAACCATCCATGAGTTGCTGCTCGCCCTGACTACGGGTGCGGATAACCGACAGCTGCGCGCCCGGGGCCTGCGCTTGCATCGCCGCCCAGAGCGCCGGTAACAGCACACACTCCTCGTAAGGATTGCAAGACAGGACAAAGCGCCCATCGTAGCTCGCGGGATCAAACTCGACGGGTTTGGTCATATCCTCGTATTGACGAAGCAGGCTACGCGCCTGATTGACCAAGATATGACAGCGCTCGCTGGGTGCGGTGCCCCGACCCTGCCGCACAAACAATTCATCCCCGAACACCCGGCGCAACCGCTCCATGGTATAGGAAACCGTGGACTGGTTGAGGTCCAGCCGCTCAGCGGCGGCGGTGAAACTGCCGGTGTCATAGACCGTCACTAGGACCCGAAGCGCATGCAGTTCTAGCTTCCAAACATCGAAATTTTCCATAGCTCACATCAATACCATGGGATTGATAGATTTTCCAGATCTTGAGAAGCTGCGCCTACTTCAATCTCCCCACAACCGACACATCGGTTGGCCAGCCACAAAGGAAGCCATTCATGGGTGAACTCGTACTCGCAGCAAAGACAACCCACGTCCCCACCATGTTGCTGTCTGAAATGGACGGTCCGTTGAAAGGCTGCCGCCAACCTGCCATCGATGGACACAGGGAGATTGGCCGCCGCGCGCGGGAAGCTGGCGCTGATACTTTTCTGGTTTTGGACACGCACTGGCTTGTAAATTCGGCCTACCACATCAACGCCAAGCCCCATTTTAAGGGCAACTACGCCAGCAACGAGTTTCCCCAGTTCATCGAAAACCTACCCTACGACTATCAGGGCAACCCTGAGCTCGGCAATCTGATCGCCGACATTGCCCAGCAAGATGGTGTCTATACCCTGTCACATCAGGTCGAGAACCTGGAGCTTGAGTACGGCACCTTGGTTCCTATGCGCTATATGAACGAAGACGCCGCCCTAAAGGTGGTGTCCGTGGCTGCCTGGTGTACGGTTCACAGCCACGCGGCTTCCCGCAAACTCGGTGAGGCCATTCGCAAAGGCATTGAAGCCAGTGATTCCAAGGTGGCTTTGATTGCTTCGGGCTCGCTGTCGCACAAGATCTGGCCGAACGATATCTACAAAGAGAACAACGGCACCTTCACTATCTCCAGCGAATTCAATCGCCAAGTTGATGAGAGCGTCTTGGAGCTGTGGCAGAAGGGCGAGATTGAAACCTTCCTCAAGATGCTGCCGGACTATGCCCACCACTGCGACGGCGAGGGCGACATGCACGATACGGTCATGCTGTTTGCGGCCCTAGGCTGGGACAAATACCAAGGGCGCGGCGAAGTCGTAACGCCCTATTTCCCCAGCTCCGGCACCGGCCAAACCAACGTGGTATTCTCGTTGGACTAAAGGCACAGCTTTGGCGGAGCACTGCTAGAGCGTCGGGCGCTGGCGTTGCAACAGCCCATCCGCTCTAGCTGGCTGATTTCTAACGCAAGTCCATGCTCATTCGTATTGCCACTCATTCGCGGCTTGCTCTAGGCGCCAACCACCAATCAAACAAGCAAAAAGGCGGCCTCACCTGCGCGCGCCGCCTTTTTCTGTTTTCGTTCCTTGAACCTGCTAGGGACGAATGCGAATGGCCGCTCCGTCGTCGATGGCCGCCCATATTTCTTCAATATGAGCATTTTTGACCGCGATACATCCAGCGGTCCAGTCGGGGGCCAGCGGATCAGTGTCGGAAAACCCGTTGGGCCGACCATGAATCATAATAGCCCCGCCCGGATCACGTCCTGAAAACTTGGCAATGCTGGCATCCTGCTCACTAGGGTAGGATATATGCAGGGCGCGATAAAAATCTGAATCTCGCTTTCGCCAATCAATGCGATAGTCCCCTTCCGGGGTCTTGCCATCACCTTCTGCTAGCTTGTGGCCTACGGGACTAAAGCCAAGGTCAATCCGGTAGGACTTCACCAATTGATCGCCGTCAATCAGATGCAGCAAACGCGCGCCCTTTTCGACCAGGATCCGATCTGCTGTTTGGCTCTCCGGCAAAGGCTCGTCCATGTTGTAGAGCGCCACACTGACATCCAGCCGCGGAAAACTGTTGCGCGGAGCCTCTGATTTGCTGTGCTTGAAGCCTGGCGTTAGTCCCGGCGCATCACTCAAACTTGCCACCTGTATTGAAGGATCAATTTCGGCCCAACTTGGAATTGGCGTGTCGGCCGCTGGCTTTTTTGATGCGGCTGCATCTGGCTTTGACGTCGCTTTGGACGAGGGTGTTGGGTCGTCGCTGTCGATTTTAGTTGGCTGGCTATAGCCGAACAACGACAAACTCACAGACTTTCCCTGGGCTTCAAGTCCTCGCAGCCCGCCGCTATCGGATGCAAGGGCCGCTAGCCCGACACCCTGCGGGATTGAGTCCAATCCAGTGGCCGATGCAAGCGCCAAACGCGGGGCTTGCGGAAATTGGATGTTATCGGCGTCTTGACGTCCGTTGCTGGCATCTTCAGACGCCCGAACAAGGCGGGGCGCACCAGCCGAACGCAGGCTTTCGGCGCTCGGCAGGCTCAAGACCGGCGCGCGCCGGTTGAGCCCCTGCGTCGCGCGCACCAACGTTGGTGACGCAATAGAGGCCGGAACCTGGATTTTCGGGACATCCGGGCCCGACGTTGCCACAAAGCCCAACCGGTCATCCTCATTGAAATTGGCCAAGGTCAGCGTTGGTGAGCTTGCGGCGGCGTCTTGCGACTTGGTGGCGGCCGCCAGCCCTAAGGCCAGCGAGGTCTCGGATGTTGATGTTTTCTTGGCTAGCGCGGTCTGTCCGACCGCAAGGAACTGTGTTCGCGGCGGTGCAAGGGCTTGGCCCGAGCTGGCATTGGCAGCGCTCCAACTTTCGCTGCGTTCGCCGGCGACTTGTGAGGCAAGATACCCGCCTGCACCGACGGCGGACAGGCAGACCAGCCCCCAAATAAGGGTAGAAAAAATGCGCATAAATCAAAATGGTATTTGGCTAAAATCCCCTCCTGACTAGCGAAGAATTGGGTCAAGAATGCGGAGTCAAGGTGAGCGTCAAAGGGCCGTGTCACTGGTTTCGCGCTGCGGTGTCACGCCCTGAGCCGCCACAGATGCCGGATGTCCGGGCTGCCTACCTTCTTGCTGACTTGGTTGCGCGGTGGCGATGCAAGGCAGGCCGGGGCGCAGGTAACCAGCATTGGCGCCCTTCCCACTAGAGCAAGCCGCGAATGAGTTGCAATACGAATGAGCATGGACTTGCGTTAGAAATCAGTCAGCTAGAGCGGAAGGGCTGTTGCAACGACAGGGCCCGACGCTCTAGCCCCTCACTGGCGCCCCTTTTAGCTGGCGAGCTGCTCCGCGAAACGCCGGATTTGGCGCACTTTGTCATGGAACGGCTGCCAATCATCGTCCTTATCGATTGCATCCCATAGGGCTTCAATTTCGTCATACAGCAGGCTGACCGGTGCGCTGAGCGTTGGGCCGCACCTTGGATATTCGGAAAGTAGGGCCAAGACCGTTTGGAAGGCATCGGGCAGCAGGTCCGGCCGATCGCCATAGCCCGCGGCAAAGAAGAAATCCTCATAGCCATAGCCACTCGATGCCAGAGCCGCAAACGCCTCGCGCATTACCTGGTCTTGGCGCTCGGCCTCGCTCGGGTCTGGGTCTGGGTCTGGGTCAGCACGGCGTCCCAAATGCCAAAAGAAATGCTGGCGCAAAGTAGCAGAAAAGCGCGGGCCAAAATCCTGCAAAATCGGCGCTAGGCTCTGAACGTCATCCACCAGCAACCCAAGGGAGCCAGCAAAACGCGATAGGTTCCAAACAACCGCATCCGGCTGGCGCCCGAAGGCGTAGAGCCCTTGGTGGTCAAAGTAGGCCGCTGTGAAGCCGGGTTCAAATCGCGGTAAGAAGCGATAAGGTCCATAATCGAAGCTCTCACCCGTCACATTCATGTTGTCAGTGTTCAGGACGCCATGAACAAACCCGGCCATCATCCACTTTGCGCACAAATCTGCGCTGGCCACCGTGACTGCGCGCAGCAGGGCTTCGACCCTCTCTGCTCGGCCAATTCCGGCCAGCCCGCCCTCGCCAAAAATCGCCGGGTGATAGAAAGTCAAGCAGTGGTCAACCAGAGCTTCAAGGCGATCCGGCGCGCGTTCATAAGCGTGGCGTTGAAAGGTGCCAAAGCGCACATGGCTATGGCCTAGACGGGTTAGCACCGCTGCGCGCGTCGGGCTCGGCTCATCGTTGCGAACCAGCGCGTCACCGGTCTCCAGCAGACAAAATGCGCGCGATGTTGGCACACCCAGCGCTTCCAGCATTTCCGCCGCCAGTACTTCGCGCACGCCGCCCTTAAGGGTCAAACAGCCGTCTCCGCCGCGCGAATAAGGGGTCTTGCCGCTGCCTTTCGTCGCCAGATCCAACAGGCGGCCACTGCCTTTTTCAAAGGCCTGCGCATAAAGGAACCCGCGCCCATCGCCAAGATCGGGATTGTAGACCTGAAACTGGTGGCCGTGATAGCGCATGGCGCGCGGCCGTGGCATGCCTTGTGGGAGAGGTCGGAAATCAGAAAAATGCGCCAGCCAATCGGCTTCGGACATCTCGTCAAGGCCAATCGAGCCCGCAGCGGGTTCATTGAACCATCGCAATTGGGGCGCCGGGAAAGTTTTGGGGCTAACCGCATCGCTAAATTCATCGCCGAGTTCCGCAAAGGCCTGCGATGGGGAGTAGACTTTCGCGTCAAGCTTCATATATGCAACCCGTCCCTTTTGCACTGATAGAGCCCTAGCCATGTACTACGAGCCACTGACCCAAGATCACGGACTACGGCATACGCCGCTGAAGGCCTTGGTATTCCCGCGCCCCATTGGGTGGATTTCTACCGTCAACGCGCAAGGCCAACCCAACCTTGCGCCTTATAGCTTCTTCAACTTGGTCAGCGATGCTCCAGCCATGGTTGAGTTTTGCTCGTCCGGCGAAAAAGACAGCCTTCGCAACTGTGAAGCCACGGGAGAGTTTGTCGCCAACCTGGTCTCAGCGCGCCAGACACAGCAGATGAACGCCTCTTCGACAGCCCTTCCTTCCGAGGTCAACGAATTTGAATTCGCCGGGCTCCAAGCGGTTGCAAGCCAGTCGGTCAAGGCCCCGCGGGTGGACGGCGCTCCGGCCAGCCTGGAATGCAAAGTCCACGATATCATCGAGTTGCCCTCAAGCCAACCAGGGCGCCGGAACGCGATGGTCTTGGGCCTGGTAACGGGCGTCTACATCGACGATACCTATATCAAAGACGGCATGGTTGACCAAGCCGCGATGACCTTGCTGGCGCGCTGCGGCTATCGCGACTATGCGAAGATCGAGCGCGTGTTCGAGCTGGGCCGCCCGGATGACTAGGCGCCCAGATTGCAGGCCCAGTTTGCAGGCCCAGTTTGCAGGCCCAGAACTGCCTGTGCCAGCTCAGTCCGCCAAATCAGTCCGGGCAAAATCGACGGGCCAAAAAATCGACTGACTCGTGGCCTGCTAGGCAACCCCCGCTTCAACCGACTGTTCGCGGCCCGCATCATTGGATTGCAGGCGGGTGGTTTCAACAACACGGATGGGTTTGAGCTCATCAAAGGCCTCAAACAAGTCCACCTGCTGATCTTCGGGCATCGACCAATGGCGCAGGCAACGCGCTTCATACAGATCGTTGCCGCCGATTTCCACCTTGGCCGCGCTGCCGCCTTTCTTATAGCTGCGGCTTGCCGGGCGCCCACACACCGCGCAAATCGCTTTGTGTTTGTTGATTTCCTCAGCCATAGCAGCCAACATGGCCGTCGCCGTGAACGGCTTGCCTTGCCAATCCATATCAAGGCCACAGGCCACAACATCTATGCCGGTATCGAGCAGGTCTTGAACGATCGATACGATGTCTCCGCGGAAGTTCGGTGGCGTAAAGAACTGCACTTCATCAAAAAACACGCAGCTGACTTTGGCTTCGCGCAGGTGCTGGTTGGTGGTGCCCCAGTGGTAGATTGCTTCAGCCTCCGCAGACAAGCCCTCGTGGCTTACGATCTTCATCTTGGCATAGCGTTGGTCGTAGGCGGGCTTGAAGGCAGCAACGTTTTTGCCCTGCCCGTTGGAAGCCCAAAGCAAGCGCTTGAGCAGCTCCGTCGTCTTGCCGGAAAACATAGGGCCACATAGCAGAGTTAGCTTTCCATGCATGACGGTATCCTTTTCGTGTCACTTCAGTTTGTTTCTTGTTGCGGCCAGCTCGCTCTGATGCAAGCAAAACGCCAGGCCGACCAGCGCCCGTGATG
>JAUIHE010000150.1 GCA_030432195.1 Alphaproteobacteria bacterium | reverse complement strand
GAATCGCTGCCGAAAAAGGCTTTCCAAGTGTCGTACATGCCTTCTATCTCTTCATCAGAGATGTCGTGGTCTTTCAAAATAGCAAAACCGGTCTTGCGAAAGGACTCCGCAAACTTCTTTGGTGCTTCGGAGTCGTTCAAGCTGACCGCCAATACTTCAAATTCATCATCTGCCATGATGCTCTATACCTCCGTCATGGGGCGCCATTCGGTGCCCTTTTGTTAAATCAGAACCTATTAGTGGCCTGTTTTGATTGTATTTAAGAATACATCCTTAATAGCCTGGTCCTGCCCCCCTACACAGGCCTTAACCAGCCTGCGATTTGGATCTACCGAGCGTAAGGTCGCCCCGACCAACTCACCGTCGGGCACCACACTGATCGCGGTTTCTTCGATGGTGAACAGCTCTGGATACAAGACCGCGACCATAGCCGCAGGGTCGTGCATTTGGCAGCCTTCGATGTTGTAGTGGCTCATGTAAAAGCGTGCATAGAATTTGGCGGCCTCGTTCAAGAAGCCCCCGAGCACCGGCGCCGCTTTGGCCAGCGCCTCAAAATCGCTCGGCGGACTAACGATGTCGCTGGTCACGTCCAGGCCGACCATGGTCATATCCCAGTTGGCCGCGAACACCCTATCGGCGGCATGTGGGTCGTTCCAAATGTTGGCTTCTGCGTGGGGCGTGACGTTGCCCCGATCCAGCCCGCCGCCCATCATCACTAGACGGGTTTTTTCTTGAATGCTGGGGTCCAGCTCCAGCGCCAGGGCGATATTGGTGAAGGGGCCAATCGGGCACAGAACGATTTCGCCCGGCGATTCATTGATCAAATCGACGATCAGTTGCGCAGATGAACGCTCATCAATTGATCCTTTGGGCTGTTTGGCTGGCAAGTCGCCAAAGCCTTGTTCGCCGTGCACATAATCGGAGACCGGGTTGGGCTCCATGACCAAGGGGCGATCGGCGCCCTTGGCAACGGGGATATCCAGGTCCACCATCTCAGACAGGACCTTTGCGTTGCGCGCGGCGATATCGGCGGTCACGTTTCCGAAAATCGTCGTCAGCGCGACCAGATCCAAATCTGGGTGCAACGCCGAAAACAGGATTGCAAAAGCGTCGTCGATACCAGGGTCGGTATCAATAATGATTTTTTGAGCCATACTTATTCTTATCGTTTCTTTGGTTTTGGCGTCGATGGCGGACTTTAGCTTGCTCTTGCTTGTTGAGCAAGAAATGCCTCGACCTCTGGTTTTGACGGGATGGCGACCGCCGCGCCGGGCTTTTGCACTTGCAGGGCCGCAGCCCCCGCCGCATAGCGCAAAGCATCAGCGAGTTGGTCCGGCGTTTGGCAATAATGCGCCAAAAACGCCCCCAAGAAGGTGTCCCCCGCGCCCGTCGTATCGACCGGCTGTACGGGGAATGCCGCTTGGAAGTGGCGGCGGCCTTCGGCAGAGATAAACTCAGCTCCTTTGGCGCCGTGCGTTATCAACAAGGCGGTGCCGCTCAAGTCAGGACGTGCCGCGCGCAGCGCCTCGGCCTCGTACTGATTGACGGCCATAAGGTCGATTTGGTCGATCACAGCCAGCGCGCGCGCTTCGTCAAAAGGCGCCGGACTATAGGCGACCTTGAAGCCGGCTTGCTTGGCCTTGGTGACAATTTCAACGGTTAGGTTGGTCTCGTTTTGCAGCAAGACCCAAGCCCCGCTGGGGGCGTCGGCTAACGCAACATCAATCTGGCTCTCGCTCAAAGCTTGGTTAGCGCCGCCGTGGATGACGATCATATTTTCAGCGCTGGTATCCACAAAGATGATGGCGTGGCCGGTGGCGGTCTCTACCCGTGCGATGTGATCGGTGAAAACGCCCAGGGCCGATACGCGGCCCAAAGCCCAGTCACCATCGGGCCCAACCGCGCCTATGTGGCGGACATTACCGCCCGATGCCGCGATGGCGACCGATTGATTGACGCCCTTGCCGCCTAAGAACTGTTGAAAGGACCGCGCACTCAGGGTCTCACCGGGCTGAGGCATGCGCTCCAGCGCGTAGACCAAATCGACATTAATCGAGCCGAAATTGAGAATGGTCATAGACAAAACCTTTTCATCGCAGGAGATTAGGCGAGCCTTTTGGCGATAACAAGCTGAATCAACACGCTTTGGAAAACCATGAATTTACACGATGATCCGCAGCTCGCAGAGTTGCTGGAAAGCAGCGTCAGCGTCGCTTTGGTCGGCGCTAGTCCTAAGCCCTGGCGGGACTCCTACGCGGTCATGGCCTATCTTATCGAGCAGGGCTTCCAGGTCACTCCTATCAATCCAAATTTTGCGGGTCAGCAGCTGCTGGGGCAAACGATAGTCGCGCGTTTGGCCGACTGTCCCAACCCCATCGATCTGGTGGATATTTTCCGCAACAGCGACGATGCCGGGGCGGTCGTTGACGATGCCATAGAGCACCGCCACCGCCTGGGCCTAAAAGCCGTGTGGATGCAGCTTGGCGTTGTCAATCAGCCCGCCGCAGAGCGCGCCGCCGCCGCCGGGCTGTCGGTTGTCATGAACCGCTGTCCAAAAATAGAGATTCCTCGCCTGGGCTTGCCGCCCAAGCAGGGTTCGCTGCGTCCCCTGGTGAAAGCCTAGCTCTGCGATCAACCGGCCTTGGTCTTACGGCCAAGGCGGAAAAACAGCAGGCCAAAAGCGATGACCACCAAACAGCCCGCCAAGGTTAGCAAAGTCGGCGGCTTGCCGAACAGCAGCGCGTCATACAGCACGACCCACAGAATGTTGGAATAAAATAGGGGCGAAATGATTGATGCCGGTGTGAAGCTGAGCGCATAGGTCATAAACCAGTGCGCCAAACCGCCCAGCAATCCATAGCAGGACAAGATCAACAACAGCGGCCAATCCAATGACGGCGGCCACTGCCACAAGGCCAAAGGCGCGAAGATCAAACAGCCCGCCAGGGTCGTATAAACCTGGCTGGTTGCCAAGCTATCATAGCGCGCCGCCATGCGCGAAAACAGCTGGTAGAAGGCGGTACAGACCGCCATTCCAAACGAAATAAGGTAGGGCCAAGACAGCGAATCGCTCAAGGTCCAGGGCTTGATGACCAAGGCTACGCCGGCCAAGCCGCCCAAAATGCAGACCCACTGCACGAATTTCAAGCGCTCGCCCAACAAGGGGAAAGCCAAAGCCGCCACAAAAAACGGGATGAAATAGATGATCGCAACGTTGGTGGTCATAGACAAATAGCGCAGCGCTGCAAACAGGCAGACGGTGGCGGTTGCCAGCGAAACCGAACGGCCAACCTGGAGCCAGGGTGCTTTGGAATGCCACACCCGCCAGCCTTCACGGCGCGTAAAGAACGCTCCCAAGACAAGCTGCGGGGAGACAAAGCGCATCCAGACCACAACAAATGTTGGGATGCCCGCGGTGCCCAGCCATTTGGCCGTGGTGTCCATAGTGGTGAGCAAGAACACCGCCGCACAGCCCATCAAGATGCCCAGCCCAACGGTCAAATTGCGGCTGTTGGCGCTGTCGGCAGCATTCATCGAACTGCTCATTGCTGCGGCCCCTGAGGCTCGCTGGATGGCGCCGATGCGCCCGCTGCGCCTGCCAACTTCAACACGACATCCGCCGCCATATCGGAAGGGCTTTTGCCTGCTTGCGGTGCTTGCAGCATGGCTGCGGTCTGGCCCACTGCGGCGCGGTATTCCTCAATGGCCGCCTGGTCGTACAAAAAGCGCCGGGCCTGCGCCAACAGGGCCTCTGGTGTGAAGTCCCACTGCAGCAGCTCAGGTTGGATGGCCCGCTTGTTGAGCAGATTTATCAGCGACGCGAACTCTACCTTAACAACGGCCCGAACGATGCGCGCCGTCAATGGATTGACCCGGTAGGCAACCACTGTCGGCGTGCCCACCAAACCCAGCTCCAAGGCAATGGTTCCCGACGCTACCAAGGCCAAATCTGCCGCCTTGAAGGCGGACCAACGCAGCGCTTGCCCCACGATGACCTCGTGCGGCAGATCCGCCTCGCTGAGCATGTCACGCACCATGGGCTCGACCGTCTCCACCGTCGGCACCACAAACCGAAGGCTGGGATCATCGGCATAGAGCTGTTTGGCAACCGTCAGAAAATCGGGCAGCAGCTTGCTGACCTCGCCCTTGCGCGAGCCCGGCGCGATTATCACGTTGCGCCGTTTTTCCTGCAAGGCCCCCTCCTGCGCGGTTTGCTGCAAAAACAGCTCTGGCGTCGCAAGAGCCATCAGCTCGGTCACCGGGTGGCCAACGAAATCGGTCGCCAGTCCATGGACCGTGAAATAGGGCGGCTCGAACGGCAAAATGACGAATAAATGATCCAGATATCCGGCCATTTGCTTGGCGCGCCATGGTTTCCAGGCCCAGACCGTCGGCGCCACGAAATGCAGCTTCTTAAAGGGCGCGTCTTCAAACATCTTGTGAATTCTGAGCGACAGACCGGGGCTGTCTACGGTCAGCAAGACATCTGGCTGAAAAGCGCGCACATCCTCGGCGATTTCACGCATGCGACGCTTGAGTCGCGGGACGTGGCGCAAGACCTCCACCAAGCCCATGATGGCAAATTCTTTGATATCAAATTGGCTTTGCAGCCCTTGTTCAGCGAGCAAGCTGCCACCGATACCGCGCACTTCAAGCGCCGGGTCACGTTCCTTCAAACTCGCCAGAAACCGTGCAGCGATCTGGTCGCCCGAGACTTCGCCTGCGATGATATAGAGCTTCATACCGTCTCCCCTGCCTCTGGCGCGGCCGTTTGCCTAGCGGGCGCCAGCGCTTCTTCTTCTGTCATGCCGATGACGAACAACCCATGCCGGTTTGCCAACTCGACCAGACGCATTTCGTTCAGGACCAGTGCTGCGCCGGCTTCAATCACCATGCCCGCAAGGCCCGCCGCTGCCAGCGCCTCAACGGTGCCGGGACCGATGGTCGGCGTGTCCAAACGGCGATCTTGTTGGGGCTTCATGACCTTGACCAACGCGCCGCCGCCGCCGCCGCGTTTCAAACCGCCTGCCCGCGCGATCATGGCATCTGTGCCTTCGACCGCTTCAATGGCCAGGATGAACGAGCGCTGCACAATCGCGCCCTGCCCGGCATCTAGGGTGCCCAAGGTCTTTGCGATGCGCCAGGCCTGGGCGATGTCATCGCGGTCCGCACGGCTGGGGGCCCGGCGCGAATACAGCCGCTGCTCTGCCAACAAGCCGCGCACTAATTCATCGGCGCCACGCAAGCGAAAACCACGCTGTTGCAGCGTGTCGCGCACAGCCTCCAAGATGCTGTTTTCCCCGCCCAGCTTGAGCCCAATACTGAAAAGAAACCTTAGGCTGGTCCAGTCGGGTCGCAACGACCAGATCGACGGTCGATCGACACCGCCCGCCAGCACCAGGTCTTGCGCGCCTGCCTGCTTTAGCGCCACCAGCGCCGCCCCGGCTTTATCCAACCGAACCACGGCAAAACGGTCGGGCGGCAGGCCTTCGCACACGTGCTCGCCACAACCCTTGATGGCCAACACAAAAAACCGGCGGCCCTCACGTTCGCAAGCGCGCCGAATTGCGCGAGGAAGCTCCCCCCGCCCCGCAATCAGCCCAAGAACCGGAGGGTTTGTGTCAGTGTCCCTTGCAACCTTGTTCTGGTCATCGGAACCGCTCTTGGTCATGAAAGCCTCAAAGCAAAGATGAGCCAAGCCAGCGCCTCTGGATGCCCCGAACGAGCGCTAGAAGCGGGCGCTATCACTGGCAGGCGTGAGGCCGCGCTTGGCTGCCCCTTCGACAAAGCTCAACAAATCTTTGACCACGGCGCTTTCCCCCTTGGCCTCTGCCAAGGCCTGCATACGCGCGGCCAAGGTGTCTTCAGCGCCAAAAATCGCCTGCATGGCTTCTTTCAAATTGCCCAGCTCTTCGCGTTCAAAGCCACGGCGCTTCAAGCCAATGACATTCAGACCAACAACCTTTGATCGCTCGCCCTGCACCAACGAGAAAGGAACAACATCGCGTTCAACCGCTGCCATGCCGCCGATCATAGCGTGCTGACCGATGCGCACAAATTGGTGGATGCCGCAGGCACCGCCCAGAATTGCAAAATCCTCAACGATCACGTGGCCCGACAAATTGGCCGCATTCACGATGATGGTGTTGTTGTGAATAATTACATCGTGCGCGATATGGACATTGCCCATAATCAGATTGTTATCGCCGATTTTGGTCAGGCCGCCGAATTGCTCCACGCCTGCGTGAATTTGCGTGTGTTCGCGAATGGTGTTGTTGTCGCCGATCTCAACGCGCGTGTCGCCGCCTTGGTACTTCAGATCCTGTGGCTCAATGCCGATGACCGTGAAGGGATAGACTTTGCAGTTCTGCCCGAGCCTCGTGTGGCCGGTCACATGCGCCTGGGGCTTAATGACAACATTGTCACCCAGCACGACATTCGGGCCGACATAAGCCATGGCACCGATGGAGACGTTGGCCCCCAGCTCAGCACCTTTTTCAACAACAGCGGTTGGGTGAATCATTCGGTTTTATCTACGATCATCGCTGAAAATTCGGCTTCGGTCGCCAGCTCACCATCCACGTAGCCCTTGCCCCAGAAGCGGCAAACAGGACCGCGGCGGCGCTCAACGCCAATCTTCAACACCAATTGGTCGCCCGGTGTGATGGGCTTACGGAAGCGTGCTTTGTCGATCGTCATGAAATAGACCAGCTTGTCTTCAACGACCTTGTCGGCCACGATGAAATAGACAGTTGCCGCCTGTGCCAGTGCTTCGATCGACATGACACCGGGCAAAATCGGGTGGCCCGGGAAATGGCCCTGGAAAATCGGCTCGCCCATAGAGACGTTTTTGATGGCCTCGCAAGTTTGCTCCTGCAAATCGACCTCAGTAACGCGGTCGATCAGCAACAAAGGAAAGCGATGTGGGATCATCTCCATCACGGTTTCGACGGACAAATTCCGCACATAGCGGCCGTCGATCACTTCGTATTTTGCGTTAGCCATGCAACCTCTTTTCTTATGTTCTTTCGGTCTTGGTTCGTCCGATTTGGCGCGTCGTGCCGTCAGCTCTGTTGGTCAGAGTTTAGGCCAACCCCTCGCGCACAAGTAGTTTTGTTATGTT
>JAUIHE010000149.1 GCA_030432195.1 Alphaproteobacteria bacterium | reverse complement strand
ACGCAGGACATCAATGCTGCGCGCTCCGACAATGACAGAAAATGGGGTTCAATCCGCATGTTCACATCTGAATCGCTGGAGCCTGCCACGTCAAGGAAAACGCGGATCTCTCAGGAATCGGAGTATAAAGATATGAAGCACGGTGTATTTGTTTGGAACGAGTATATGACCAGGGACGTCGAGGGCACCAAAGATTTCTATCAAAAGACCATCGGCTGGGAGTTTGAAGGAATGCCTATGGGCGAAGACGCCACCTATTGGATTGCCAAAGTTGGCGCGGAATCTGTGGCCGGAATAATGGCTATGCCCAAAGACGATCCCAAGTTTGAGCACGTGCCGGACCATTGGTTCGCCTACCTTGAAGTCGATGATGTGCACAAGCGCATCGCGGCAGCGAAGCAAGCCGGTGCAACGCTGGTTAAGGAGCCATTCGAAGTTCCCGGCATTGGCACGATTGCGATCCTTGCTCAACCCGGCGGCGGTGTGGTCGGTTGGATGACCTCGGTTTCCAGCTAGGCGGTCTCCGGTTGGGCGGTCATCGGCTAGGCGTGCTGCGGCTAGGCGTGCTGCGGCCCTAATCCAAACGCAGCACGGCCATGGCTTCCACATGGGCCGACCAGAGGAACTGATCGAAGGCCTGGGCCCAATCTAGGCGATAGCCTGCTTGCGCAAACGCTTGCAGGTCACGCTGCATCGTGGCTGGGTTGCAAGAAACAGCGATGACCAGAGGCACCTTGGCGGCGGCAATCATGGGTGCCTGCGCCTTGGCGCCGGCCCGAGGGGGGTCAAAAACGACGGCATCCAGCTGCGCTAGCTCTGATCCATGCAGGGGCCAGGCCTCAAGGTCGCGCCGCTCTATGCTGATTTGATCGGCCAGCTGATGGCGTCGCACAGCCTGCTCCAAAGCGTTGAGGGCTGGGCCGTCGCCCTCAACGGCAAGCACATGGCGCGCGCGCGCCGTTAGCGGCAGGGTAAAGCTGCCAAGGCCGCTAAACAAATCTGCTACCTTGTTCAAAGAGGCAGGCAAAGCACCAAGCATGGCGTCGACCATGGCGGACTGAATATCAGCACTTGCCTGCAAAAAGGCGCCCGCTGGAACATAAACCTGCGCAAAATGCTCTTCTGCTCCCAGACGCAAAATCGGCTCGCGGCGCGTGAGCAAGGGCTCGTCGTTCCAGACCAATCGGGCCAGGTCGCAGCTTTCGACAAGCTTAGAGATGGCAAGCATGTCCTTGGCGGTGGACTGGCGGTCGGCCAAGACCTGAAGATCCAAGCCAGAGTCGGTCTCGCAAAGCTGAAATTTGGCAGACTCGCCTGCCGACAGCACGGCTTCACAAAATGTGCGTAAGGGTTCTAGGGTCGCGAACATTTTGGGGCGCAAGATCGAGCACGATTGCAGATCCACAAGTTGGCTGGATGCGCGGGCGCGAAAGCCCAGGCGAACAACGCCCTTGCGGGCCTTCTCAGCGCTAAGGGTTGCGCGCCGCCTTGATTGTTCGGGCGCTTGCACCATTGGGCGCAAGTGTGGATCGGCAAATCCTGCGCGCTCTAGGCAGCCGCGCAAGCGATCTTGCTTCCAAGCTTGGTAGGCTTCTTGTTGCCAATGTTGCAGTTGGCAGCCGCCACAAAGTCCAAAGTGCGGGCAGGCTGGGTCAACACGCTCGGGCGAGGCGTCAATCAGCTCCAGCGGTAGGGTTTCCGTGCCGACGGACTTGGACTGCAAGAGCTTTACCGACAGGGTTTCGCCGGGCAAGCTGAAGGGCACAAACAGGGGTTGGCCGTTGGTCTCGTCGCTGGCCAATCCATCGCCACGTGCGCCAATGGCCGTTACTTGCACAACTTGTTGGCGTCCGCCTGTGCGGCGGGCCTTGCGGCTCATGATGAGATCTCGCTTGTCAAAGAGGCGGTTTCTACTGGCGCAGTCCCCAGGTCGGAACTTGTCTCTATTTTGCCGTCGGCCATGTCGCGGAACTCCTGTTCGCTGAGGATGGGGACACCAAGGTCGCGTGCTTTGTTCGCCTTAGAGCCTGCGTCGGCACCGATGACAACGAAGTTGGTTTTCTTAGAAACTGAATTTGAAACCTTTGCACCCAGGCGTTCTGCCCAGGCCTTGGCTTCCGGTCGGCTCATGGATTGCAGCGTGCCGGTAAAGACAAGCGTTTTGCCAGCAAAAGCCGAGCCGGTTTCGGTCGGCGCTTCAACCGGTTCAACATCCATGATCGCGCCCAATTCAGCAACTACGGCTGCGTTGCCCTCGTTGGCGAAAAACCGCTGCAGTTCGACTACCACCGCTTGCCCAAAACTGTCGATGTTGAGCAGCTCAGCTTCAATCACTGCATCGCCGTCTGCCAGTTTGTGCATCGCCACAGACCAGGCGTCGAAGCTGGTGTAGTAGCGCGCCAAAAGCCGCGCCGAGGCCTGACCAACTTGGCGGATGCCCAGGCCAAAAATCAGGCGGTTGAGAGGGGCGCGTCGGGCGCTTTCAATGGCGGCCAACAGCTTGTCAACGGAGGTTGGCCCCCAACCGTCCATAGTGCGCAGTTCGTCTGCGCGTTGCTCCAGTTTGAAGACATCGACGGGCGAATCAAGCCAGCCCAGCGCCGCAAAGGCTTCCACGTTCTTGTCACCAAAACCGTCAATGTCCAAGGCATCGCGCGAGACGAAGTGCTTGAGCCGCTCAATCCGTTGCGCACGACAAATCAAGCCGCCACTGCATCGGGCAACCGCTTCGCCTTGGGGGCGTTCGACCGGGCTGTCGCATACCGGGCAGTTGCGCGGGAAGGCGAAGGGCTCTGGGTCGCCCTGGCGCTTGTCGAATTGGACTTCGACGACTTGCGGGATGACGTCGCCCGCGCGTTGGATCACCACCCAGTCGCCTGGCCGAATATCTTTGCGCTTGATTTCATCTTCATTGTGCAGCGTCGCGCGCGAGACGACAACGCCGCCAACGGTGATGGGCTCTAGGTTGGCGACTGGCGTGATGGCTCCCGTCCGGCCCACTTGCACGGTAATCTCGTTGAGCCGTGTTGTGGCGCGCTCCGCGGGAAATTTGTGCGCGATAGCCCAACGCGGCGCCCGAGCGACGAAGCCAAGCCGCTCTTGGAAGCCGTAGTCATCAACTTTGTAGACAACGCCGTCAATGTCATAGCCCAGTGTCGCGCGTTTGTCCTGAATGCCCTCATAGACGGCGATCATTTCCTCAACGCTTTGACAGCTTTGGGTCAGCTCATTGACGCTAAAGCCCCAGGCGCGAAGTCGGTCCAGCAACGCTAGATGTGAGCTGAGCGCCAAGCCCTCAAGCGCGCCGTGAGAATAGGCAAAAAAGCGCAAAGGGCGTTCTGCTGTCACCTTGGGATCAAGCTGGCGCAAGGAACCCGCCGCGGCATTGCGAGGGTTGGCGAACTCAGGCTTGCCGGCTTCCATGAGGCGCTGGTTCATGGTGGCAAAATCGTCACCACGCATATAGACCTCGCCGCGCACTTCCACGACAGAGGGCGCGCCCGCTCCAAGATCTTTGGGAATGTCGTCCAAGGTCAGGATGTTGGCGGTGATGTCTTCGCCCTCTTGGCCGTCGCCGCGGGTGGCGGCCATGACCAACGTGCCGTTTTCATATCTTAGGTTCGCAGAAAGGCCGTCAATTTTGGGCTCGGCCACGATGGTAAGCTCCCTGGCGCTTTTAAGGCTCAAGAAGCGGCAAATACGGTCATGGAAGTCCTGCACATCGTCGCGATTGAAGGCGTTGGACAAGGAGAGCATGGGAACGGCGTGGCGAACCTTCTTAAAGCCCGAGCGCGCTGTGCTGCCGACCCGCTTGTTGGGGCTGTCGCGGCGGATCAAATTGGGAAAGCGTTGCTCAAGGGCATCGTTGCGTTGGCGCAGCGCGTCATACTCGCCGTCGCTGACGCTTGGGGCGTCATCTTGGTAATACCGCTTGTCATGCTCGGCAATCGTACGGGCGAGCTTGGCCAGCTCTAGGGTCGCTTCGAGTTCGGAAAGCTCTTCGATGGGGCGCGAGTTGGGCATGAGGATCTTCGAGGAAAGGCTAGGGGAGTTGGCTACCGGCTGGGCGGACAGACCGCCCGCCAAGGCTCCCTATGTAGGCTAGAGCGCCGCCTTGGTCTAGTCCGGCATGCTGGTGGGGCACAGAGGTGTTAGCGGGCGCGAGCGCTCACGAATTGGCGCGATCAAGCAGAGCTTGAGCGGCGGCGCGCGCCTCTGCGGTAATCGTCGAGCCGGACAGCATGCGTGCGATTTCCTCGATCCGCTCGTCGTCGCTCAAGTGGCGAACTTGCGTCTCGGTCTTGCCCTTCTTGCTCGACTTGGCAACGTGATAGTGAGTGCGGGCCCTTGCCGCGACCTGGGGCGAGTGGGTGATCGTTAGCAGTTGCAGATGTTCGGCCAGGCGATCCAGGCGCTCACCCACGGCATCGGCGGTTGCGCCGCCCAAGCCAGAATCCACTTCGTCAAACACCAAGGTCGGAACCGGGTTGACCCCGGCGAGCACCACCTTGAGCGCCAAGAGGAACCGCGAGAGTTCGCCGCCAGAGGCCACCTTGCCAATGGGCCCCAGGGCTTCGCCTTGGTTCATCGCGACCAAGAATTGCAGGCTTTCTTTGCCTTGCGGTCCCCAATGAGCGGGCTCCAGCGATTGAATGCGGGTCTCGACTTTTGCGCGCTCTAGTTTTAGCGGTGCAAGCTCGCTTGTAATGGCGCGATCCAGCTTGCTGGCGGCCTTTCGCCGCTTCTCGCTCAGTTTGTCGGCCAGGTCATCATAACGTTGGCGAAGGCTGGCCACCTCTTGGGTGAGGCGCCTTAGGGTCTCATCAGCCTGTTCGATGGCGCCCAGTTGCGCCTCTAGCTGTGACAGGACTTCAGGAAGTTCGTTCGGGTCGCAATCGTGCTTGCGGGCGAGGTCTTTTAGCAAAAACAGCCGCTCGGCCACGCGCTCTAGCTCATAGGGATCGCCGTTTTGCTCGTTTGCCAGAGTTTCGATTTGACCAAGCGCTTCGCCGATCAAGTCGGCAGCTTGCTCCAAGGCATTCAGGCTTGGTGTGATTTGAGACTGAAGCAGATCGGGCGCGCGCCCAAGAACCCGCAGCGCCTGATTGATAAGGCGTTCAACGCCCACGTCCGCTTGCAGGATGTTGAGTGCCTCTTGCAGGTACTCGGCCAGCTTTTCTGCGTGCTGCAACCGTTGACGCTGATCGGCCAGGCTATCGTGTTCGCCAGCCTCAGGCGAGGCATCGGCCAGCTCTTTGGCCACGTGCTCAAGGTAATCTTGTTCCTGGCGGTCCTTTTCCAGTTTTGCCTGTTCATCTGCCAGACGCTCAGCACTCTGCTGCCAGTCCTCATAGGCCTTGGCGACAGTGGACACCAAAGGTTGCAATTGCGCAAAACTGTCTAGCACGGCGCGGTGGCGGCTGGGGCTCAGCAAGCCGTGCTGTTCGAATTGGCCCTGGATTTCGACAAGCTCACTGCCCAGGTTGCGCAAGACGCGCACTGAAACTGGGGTGTCATTGATGTAGGCGCGGGACTTACCATCGGCGTTCAGTACCCGGCGCAGACGCAATTCATCGTCATCGTCCGGCACCAAGCCAAGGGCATCAAGCTGTTCGCCAAGTCCGCGTGGGTGGAAGATTGCGGTCACACTGGCTTGTTTTTGGCCGCTACGGATCAAACTTGCGTCAGCGCGCCCGCCCAGTGCCAACTGTAGACTATCAAGCAAAATGGATTTGCCCGCCCCGGTCTCACCGGTCAAGGTGGAGAGGCCAGCACTAAAATCGAGCTCTAAGTGGTTGATAATGACCACATCTTTTATGGCGAGACGCAGGAGCATGACGCGGTAAACTACCCTAGATCTAGCGTGCTAAGCGGTGTCAAAAGAAAAAGAATTTGCGTTTGTCAGAACGCTTGGCTTTGCCGCTCATCAGGCGATAGGTCTTGGCATACCAGCGGCTACTTGGGTAATTGTGGCCCAAAATCTCAGCGGCGCGCGAGGCTTCAGCGCGCAATCCCAACGCCAAATAGACCTCAACCAAGCGATGTAGGGCTTCTTCGACGTGGCTGGTTGTGTCGTATTGTTCAACCACATTGCGATATCGGTTTGCTGCGGCGAGCAGGCGGTCGCGTTTGTGGTAAAAGCGCGCCACTTCCATTTCTTTGCCCGCGAGCTGCTCATTGACCAAATCCAGTTTGATGGCGGCATCCAGTCCATACTTGGTGCGCGGAAAGCGGTTCACCAAGTCCTGCAAGGCTTCTTTGGCGCGTAAGGTCTTAGCTTGATCGCGGTCAGTTTCAGCGATTTGGTCGAACAAGGACAAGCTTTTGATGTAATAGGCGTAGGCAATGCGTTCGTCGCTGGGATGAAGCTGAATGAAGCGGTCGGCTGCATTTTCTGCCTCGTCGTAGGATTCAATATCATAGAACTGCTTGGCGGCCAGCAGTTGGGCATCGCGGGCCAGGGCAGAGTAGGGGTGCAAGCGTTCTATTTCTAGATAGAGGCCCGCGGCTGCTTCTGGGTCGCCAATTTGCGTTTTCCGTTGCGCCTTTTGATAGATTTCCTCAGCCGACATGGCCTCAATGTTCTTCGGCTTAGCGTCAGTGCCCAATACCTCCGCCACCGTGCGGCCACCGCAGCCCGACACAAAGCCGATCAAAAGCAAGAAAAGTAAAGGCGCGGCGCGCAGCATGGCGTCAACATTATCCGTCGTGAATTTGTAGGCCCATAGATAGAACCTGCAAGCCACGCAGGCAAGCGAGCATGCAGCATCTTATTGGGGACAAGTCACATTTTAGCCGCCGTACACGGTGTGTCGGCCGATTTGACTCTTGCGCTACCCCTGCCTCATGTCCACGGCAGCGCATTAGCAGCGCCCAACGGGGCACACTAATCAACAACCGTAATGATTATGAGGTTGGCTGTAATCTATTCAGCGGGGTTGGCCATGGCCAAGGCGACCTGCTCGGTGGGAACCATATTGGCGGACGGACGGGCGCGGCCAGCAGGAAACGCGATGACGTTTGAATCGCTGGGACGGTCGGCAACCTGTGTAGCCCAGCACCAAGCGCTTTCGTCCGCCAGCAAGCTGTGCAGGATCATATTGTTGAGCTGGTGGCCAGCCTTATCGGCGGTGAAGCAGCCCAACAGGCGGGCGCCAGCCAAATAAAGATCACCGACGGCGTCTAGAACCTTGTGACGAACAAATTCGTCTGAGTAGCGCAAACC
>JAUIHE010000148.1 GCA_030432195.1 Alphaproteobacteria bacterium | reverse complement strand
CCCGCAAAAGTCGCCATCGTCGCAATCATGCGCAAGCTCATCGAAACCGCAAACGCCTTGGTCAAAGCAGACCGCGTCTGGCTGCCAAAAACCTCTTGATCAAGACGGATACTGAGCCAACGACATCTGGATCGCGTATTCGGGATCTTTTGGCAGGTCCTTCAAGGGCGTATTGTTCGCGAATTCCAAAAAATAGCTGCGCACATCGACGACATTTAACCCCCCGACATCGGCAACAGACACGTCCTTTTCGGCAAACTGCTTGCCACCGCTCTTTCGAATCTCACAGTTTCGAACGCCGACCTTCAGTGACGCCAAAAGATAGCCAAAACAAAAGCCTATGGCTGATTCGTCTTCCCGCTGACAGATCTGATTGAGGCGAACCGTATCCACCGCCTGGCTCTGTGTCGAAATCCCCAGCAAGACAACAAGCGCCAGCACGGCGACGGTCGGTCTGGCCACACTGCGCTGAAGCGATAACAAATGGTGTTGGGGGTTCATGTCGTGCATGGCCTTAAAATAATGGGTTGCCTCGACCGGCTAAGGTATCAATGCGCCAGCCCCAATCGACCCATGGAAATGAAATGGGATTTTCGCAAAATGCGCTGCCGAGGGAGCAACGCAAAGGTATCAAAATGCAAAATAACCGAGGCGTTTCACAAAACATACCTATGCAAAGGGATAAATCTCGCTCTCGTTCGGACAGGAGGGCTCCAGCCTGCGTGTGCGAACTGCAAAAACAGCGGCCGACGCCCTCCTGACGCAAAAAAAAGGACCGCTGGCAGCGGCCCTTTCGATGTTTTGCCAAGTTGGCATTTCAATGTGACTTGGTTAGACCAGGCCCATCTGGATCATCTTTTCCGCGATTTGAACCGTATTGAGCGCCGCGCCCTTGCGAAGGTTGTCCGCAACAACCCACATGGAAACGCCGTTATCAACGGTGTCATCTTGGCGGATGCGGCTGACATAAACCGCATCTTCGCCCGCCGCTTCTTTTTGGGTGACATAGCCGCCGTCGTCGCGAATATCCAAGACCACTAGGCCTTCTGCTTCTTCCCGCAGGTATTCGCGCAGCTCGGCTTCATCAATGGGATTTTCGGTCTCAACGTTCAGCATTTCGGCGTGACTGATGAAGACCGGCACCCGCACACAGTTTGCGTGGACCTTGATTGCCGGGTCCAGGATCTTCTTGGTCTCGACCTTCATCTTCCATTCTTCTTTGGTCGCGCCATCGTCCATAAACACGTCAATGTGTGGGATGCAGTTAAAGGCAATGGGCTTGGTATAGACTTCAGGCTTCAGCGGATCGTTCACATAGACATTCTTGGTCATGTGGAACAGCTCGTCCATCGCCGCGCGACCTGAGCCCGACACCGACTGATAGGTGGAGACCACAACGCGCTTGATCTTATAGCGTTCGTGAATTGGCTTCAGCGCCACCACCATTTGAATAGTCGAACAATTGGGGTTGGCAATGATCTTGCCTTTGTGTGCTTCGCGCAGCGCCTCGGGGTTTACCTCAGGCACCACCAGCGGCACGTCGGGGTCCATGCGGAAGTGCGAGGTGTTGTCGATCACATAGCAGCCTTGCGCCGCAGCGCGCGGCGCATACTGAGAGGAGACCTTGGCACCCGGCGACGAAAAAGCGAAGGTGGTTCCGGTGAAATCATAGTCGTCCAAGTTCTGGCACTTCAGCGTTTTATCGCCAAACATGACCTCGCGACCAACCGAGCGACTGGACGCCAAGGGCACCAATTCATCGACCGGAAATCCGCGCTCGTGCAAAATGTTCATCATTTCGGTGCCGACATTGCCGGTTGCACCGACCACAGCCACTTTGTAGCCCATGGGCCTAGTCCTTACTGTTGGGGGAAAGATTGATTGGGGAGATGGGTTTGAGCTGAAGGTCCACAAGCAAGCGCCCGTCATTTCTAATACCCGCCGTTGCCAATCCCATGCGTTCAACCTGGAAGGCGCGCGAGCGGCCTTCTTCGTCAACCGCGGTCACCTGGCTGCCCTTGCCAAAATCAGCATCGGCCTTGGACACAAGGGCCTGTGCCAAATAATGATCCTGGTGCGCAATAAGATTAAAAACTTCTACCAAGCCGTCAGCTCCATATTGAGCGGCATACTCGGCCCCGATCAACCGATCAGACAAAGATGAAGATTTCGGACATAAAAAAAGCGCCCTGCCTCGGGCGCTCTTGCAGCACACTTCAGCAGGTCGACTTGCGTCAATCGCCCGTTGTCTTTGTGCTGGTTTTGGTGGTCAGGGCCAAAGCGGCCGCGTCGAACATCAACATGCGCCCTATTAAGACGAGGCCGACGAGAATCACAAGCCCTTTTCTTGCATCCGTGGCGAAATGTTCACCAACAGCTACAAGAGCCCGCCCCGCTGCTCCAAACCGCGCGCCCAGAAAACGCCTGGTTTTGCCGCCTATCGGCGCGGTTCTACCGCATTGTGACCTTTGGATTGTGCAATTTGCCAAAAAGTGCTTGACTAACTAAACTTTAGGTTGCATACCCTCAATCATATTTAAACTTATTTTTTTTAAGAGCATTGATATGATTGAATTATCTGCACGGCATGCTGCAGCCTCAATCGCCGCTACCCTGGGCTTGGTTTTGGCGGTTCAGGCGCAGGCCCAGGACAAAGCGATTTCAGACTACCCAAGTGTCTCTGCGAGCGGCTTCGATGCCCTAGTTGCACCCTTCCCCGATTTTGCAGGCTCAAACGAGTTTAGCTATGGCGACCCCTACTTGGACGCTAAGTTTCCCGCCGAGTTTGAGCAGACAACCGCCTTCTCTCTTTTTGGCTTTGGTGACAAGCAAGGCGCTTCGCTGCCCATCAGTGTGACGCCCCCGGCTCCGGCCAACGCGCAAGACACAATGACGGCCAACGGTGCGCAGCCCTATGCGCCTGAGAACAGCGATCTGACCTTGGCGGCTGCCAACGATCCGATCGTGCGCGGCCCCGATGGGCGCCTGTACCGTTTGCCGTTGAATGCGCCGGTTCAGCACAACGCTGGCGGCTACGCGCCTACCCCGCAGGCTGGTTCGGGCTTCTATGCCCCCAGTGCACCCGCCCCAACATTCCAAGACGCGCGCATCCCGGCCTCGATCGGCGCACATGTCGGCACCTTGGGCGTCGGCGTCAATGCCACCTTCTTTTTGAGCGATGCTTATTCGATCACCGGCATCTATGAGTATGGCAAGCTGGGTATTGATCGCGACACCACCAAGATTGACAACCTGAAGTACGATATCGACGGCGATTCAGGCTCGATGTACATGAACTTCCACCCCATGAGCTCTAACTTGCACCTGTCCGCAGGTGTGCAGAAGGGCGCGCCTGGCGTCTACGCCACGGGCTCAAAGACCTTCACCAACGGCGGAAGCACCAACTTCCAGGGCTCGCTGAAATCCTCATGGAACTACGGCCCTTACCTGGGTGTCGGCGTCGGCAGCCGTAAGCGCTCAACCAGCGGCTTTTCCTACTACGGGGATCTGGGTGTGAGCTACATGGGTCAGGCCAAGTCCAACCTATCTCTGTCAACGCCTTGTGGCGCACTTGGCGCGGACGAGACCGAGTGTATCTCCTCGCGCAAGGCCTTCAATGACCTGATTGACGGCATCGACGGCGAATACATCTATCCCGTCATTCGCTTCGGCGCCAGCTACCGCTTCTAATCGCGATACTTCCAGCGACCGCTGCTTTGCCGCAACAACCGCAGGTCAGCGGTCCCCAGCGGTCCGCAGCGGTCCTGGAATATTCGATGGATGGGAGACGACTATGACAGCCGCACCTCGAAACCACACCAGCCCTAAAGAGACATTGCTTTCGAGCGGCCGCTTCCTCGACGGAGCCGCTGCCGCGCTGTTTTCTGCGCTGACGGTGACCTGTTCGACTGCACAGGCTCAAACAAGCCCCACCGCTGCGGGCGGCCTGGGGTCTTCCGACTGGAGCGATTTTGCGCCTTTGGATCTATCCAATACCCAGAGTGGTCCAGATTTTTCTTTCGCGGTAAACGATCCTTTAATCTGGCCCACAGCATGGCCTTCGATAGGGCCATCGGACACCCTTGATGCACCGATGACAGCCGCTGATTGGTCGATCGCGTCTCACGCCCCTTCACAGGCCCCATCACAGGCCCCATCACAGGCCCCATCACAGGCCCCATCACAGGCCTGGTCTGACTTTTACGCTGCAGCGCTAAGCGGCCCGGGCCTGCCAACCACTTCAAGCCCAACAGATGCCCTTTATGCCGGCCAAAAAGACCAGCGCCCCAAACTCTACATGGGTGCGCATACAGGCACGCTGGGTTTTGGCCTGCACGCGGGCCTGTTCGCCAACGCCCAAGCTTCGTTCCGCCTCTCCGGTGATTTCCTAAACCTGGGTCTGGGGCTCGCGGGCGAAGACACCGATGCCTTGAGTTCAAGCGGCGGCGGCACCACCGGCTATACCTACAATGCATCAGCAATCGTGGATAATATTTCGGTGGCGCTTAGCGCCAACTACCACCCAGCAAATGGCGGCTTCTTTGTCGGTGGTGGCGCTCAACTCGGGGCCCCTAAGGTGACGCTCAAGTCTAGCGGCAGAATCTACGAAGGCGCGAACTCCGTACCCTACGCCCTGAACGCGAAGATCAACCCCTCTTGGCCCGTTGGCCCCTATGCCAGCTTGGGCTATTCGGCCCAGCTGCAAGCCTCGACCGGGATCAGCTTTTTTGGTGAACTTGGCGCGAGCTACTTCGGGCCGGTGGCAACTAGCCAGAACACCACGCTCAACTGCGCCGACTTCGCAACGCCCGAAGCGCAAACTGACTGTCAAACGGTCAAGGATGACTTCACCAGCGCGGTCGATAACTTCAATGCGCAGTACATATATCCTGTCGTTCGGCTGGGCTTCAGCTATCGCTTTTAGTGCCCCCTTCTCCGCTTCAAGGAGTCAGAGCGGCGATCGAGCGGTGGCTGGCTCTCAAAAGCAACCCGTGAAGCCAGGCCTCGCGTTAGAATCGGGCAGTTATCCCTTGAAATCTGGCCTAAAAGGCCGCGCGTTTGCCTCTCCGATTGCACAACAATTCAAAGCACAAAAAAGCCCGAGCGACCTGTGCGATTGCCCGGGCTTTTGACTCGCAGTATCGCCTATTCTGCGGCGATGTTCGCCGGGTTGTTGGGGTGCGTAGTCCAATCGCCGTGCTCGCCTACGACGATGCGACCGGTGCGCTCATCCACCTGCCCCGGTGCAATCTCTTTCATCGTAATACAGCCTTCTACCGGGCAAACATTGACGCAAAGATTGCAGGCAACGCACTCGTCATCCTTGACGGTGAAGATGCGCTCAGCGCTCATGTCGATTGCTTGGTGCGAGGTATCTTCGCAGGCGATGTAACAGCGGCCACACTGGATGCACTTGTCTTGATCGATCACCGCCTTGGTGACGTAGTTCAGGTTCAAATCCTTCCAGTCACAGACCTTGGGTGTCGCCATGCCTTGGAAGTCGGCCAAACTGTCATAGCCCTTGGAATCCATCCAGTCGTTCAATCCGGATATCATCTCCTGCACGACTTTGAAGCCATAGGTCATGGCGGCCGTACAGACCTGCACATTGCCCGCGCCCAACGCGATGAATTCAGCCGCGTCGCGCCAAGTTGTGACGCCGCCAATAGCGGAGATCGGCAGGCCAGCTGTCTCAGCATCGCGCGCAATATCTGCCACCATGTGCATTGCAATAGGCTTGACCGCCGGACCACAATAGCCACCGTGTGAACCCTTGCCGTCGATAGTCGGCACCGGCGCGAAGGCATCTAAATCCACGGACACAATCGAGTTGATGGTATTAATCAAGCTCACCGCATCAGCGCCGCCGGCCTTGGCAGCACGCGCTGGATAGCGCACATCGGTAATGTTGGGGGTCAGCTTGACGATGACCGGCTTGGAATACGCTTCCTTACACCAGCGCGTCACCATTTCGATGTACTCGGGCACCTGGCCGACGGCCGAACCCATGCCGCGTTCAGCCATGCCGTGCGGACACCCAAAGTTCAGTTCGATTCCATCGGCGCCGGTTTGTTCGACCAACGGCAAAATGGTCTTCCAGGCTTCCTCCTCGCAAGGAACCATCAAAGAGACGATCAGCGCGTGGTCGGGATAATCGGCCTTTACCCGCGTGATCTCCTCTAGGTTGGTATACAAATCACGGTCGGTGATCAGCTCAATATTGTTAAGGCCCAACAGGCGACGATCAGCCCCCCAAATCGCGCCATAGCGCGGGCCGTTGACGTTGACCACCGGCGGGCCTTCAGAGCCCAGCGTCTTCCAAACGACACCGCCCCAACCGGCCTCATAGGCTCGACGGACATTGTATTCTTTGTCTGTCGGCGGGGCGGATGCCAGCCAGAAGGGGTTTGGTGAAGAAATGCCCAGAAAATTGCTAGCGAGCTTGTTCATGATCTTTACTCCCGTTTCCTGCCTCAGCTCGCAAGCTGCGCGTTAATGTCTTCGGCTGCGATCCGGCCCTCGGCCACCGCGGTGACCGTCAGGTCTTCGCCGCCGCTGGCGCAATCGCCACCGGCCCACACGCCCTCGGTTCGGGTCCGTCCGTTCTCGTCAACCAGGATCTTGCCACCGTCCAGCTCTGGCAGGTCACTGCCCGTCAGCTTTTGGCCAATGGCGCTAAAGATCTGATCCGCGGGCAGACTGAAGCGTTCGCCGCTTGGTTTCAACTCGTCGTCGCTAAATTCGAATTCGATCTGCCACTGGTCGCCCGACTTGTGAACCCCGAGCGGTGAGGCATTGGTGATGATCTGCACGCCCCTGCTGGCTGCTAGGTCTTGCTCAAAAGGGCTGGCGTTCATACGATCGCGGCCACGGCGATAGACCAAGGTAACGTTCAGCGCGCCCAACAATTTGGACTGTACAGCCGCATCAACCGCGGTCATGCCGCCGCCGATCACCACGACATCGCGGCCAATGGCAACTTGGCTCAAATCGCCCGCTTGCCTTAGCTCTGCAATGAAATCGACAGCATTGACGACGCCCGGCCAGTCTTGCCCGTCTCGCGACAAAGCGTTGACGCCGCCCAGGCCAATGGACAAAAACACAGCGTCATAGTCCGCTCTGAGGCCATCAAGCGACAGTCCGTCGCCCAGGCGCTTGCCCGTCTCGACCGTGATGCCGCCGATTTGCAGCAACCACTCGACCTCGCGGTGGGCGAAATCATCGACAGACTTATAGGCGGCGATGCCAAATTCGTTGAGCCCGCCTGCCTTATCGCGCCCATCGAACAAGCTGACGTCATGGCCGTGTAGGGCCAATCGGTGAGCACAGGACAAGCCCGCAGGCCCCGCCCCGACAACCGCAACACGCTTGCCGCTAGACGGCGCGCGCGTGAAGGGGTGTGGCTGCGCCATCATGTGATCGGTGGCATAGCGTTGCAGCAAGCCAATCTCGACCGGGTCGCCTTCGGCAGTGTTGCGCACGCAAGCTTCTTCACAC
>JAUIHE010000147.1 GCA_030432195.1 Alphaproteobacteria bacterium | reverse complement strand
GAGATAGTCCGACAGCTTATCGAACCCCAAGACCAGCGGTGCGTCGTGACCTTCAAGATAAAGATCTTGCAGGACCGCCCCATAGGTCAAGACGTGGCCGCTCAAGCCCCCGCCCGCAATGGCCAGCCGGGTGACGGTTTGCCCGTTCGGCAACTGCCCAAAATCGCTCATCGGTAGCCCTCCAGGTCAATCACACGCCCTGTTCGCGCGCTCTCTTCCGCGGCTTGACCAGCAATCACCGACCAAAAGCCGTCTTCCAAATCAACCTCCGGGCGGCCTTGGCCGGTCTGAATCAGGCGCAAGAACCGCTGATGCTGGTAAAAGGTGGCGCCGAAATGATCCCCCGCAGCCAAAATCTTCGGATCACCTTCGATGCTCTCCAGGCTAACGGTTTTGCTCGCCCGGTCTGAGATTTCCAGCTCAGCGGCGTGCTGATGCCCGTTGTTGGCAAAGCGCGCGGGGCCCGGCACCTTGGCATCGATGCGTGCCAGATTGCCGGTGACCGAGACCACCTCTTGCCAGCGCGAGCCTTCGGCAAACATGCAAAGATCGAGCATAGCGCGGGTGCCGTTTTCAAAGTCCAACGTCACGAATGCATTATCGAGAATGTCCGGCTTTTGCCCGTCATAGGCTTCGCCCTTGTGATTGATATCCTGACCGGCGGATGCGTAAACACGCCGCGGGTTCGACTTGAGAATGAGCCTCATTAAGTCCCAGAAATGACAGCACTTTTCGACAAGGGTACCGCCTGTGCGTTCGTTGAACCGGTTCCAGGCCGCAACCTTATCAAGGAACGGGAAACGGTGTTCGCGGATCGCCACCATCCGCGGCTGTCCTGCGCGTCCGGCTTCCACTTCCTCCAGCAAGCGCTGAATTGGGTCCATGTAGCGGTATTCCATCGCCACCCAGACAGGTGCGGCGCGGTTTTCCGCCTTGGCGATAACCTGGCGACAGGCGTCAACGGTCGTGCACAGCGGCTTTTCGCACAAGATCGCGTGCGGCGTGTCCAGCAGATCCAGCATCATCGCGTGGTGCGCATCATTGGGCGAGGCCACCACCAGCGCATCACAAAGGTCCGCCGCCAAAAGCTGGCGATAGTCCGCAAAGACCTGCGCTTGGGGGCCTGCCAACGCCGCCGCCTGCGCTCGCATCTCGGCATTGGGATCCGCCAGCGCCGTCACCTCAACGCCGTCCAGCAGCGCCAGATTGCGCAAATGCTCCTGCCCCATCATGCCAGAGCCGATGAGTCCATATCGTATAACCATGTTGCGATCTCCGCGATCTACAATTCAATAATGGGAAGGCCCAGCGCCCCGGCCAGCCCTCGAAGGGCCGGGCGATGGTCGCCATAGGCAAGCGCGACGTGGTGCTCCAAACCGCTATCAATGACGTCCGACAACACCTGTTCCGCGGGTCGCTGGAAACGCATGACCCCTGAAGTCCCCGTAAAGGCCATGGGGCGACGCAACATGTCAACCAAGCCCAAAACCATGTGCGGTTTGTTGCGAGCTTGGGAGATGCGCAGCAAGGTCACCGGTCCCGGTCGCAACGTGAACTGATACAACAACGGCTGTTTGCGGTTGGTGTGAATTGTGGCTTCGGCCGCTACCTCAGGATCGCGCATTGAGAGCGGCGCTTGCCCGCAGTGCCAGACCACGGCTGTATTGTCCTGGCTGTCCACATCCACCAAGTCCGTCAAGAACACCGGTGCGTCAGCGGCTTCGGCCAATATCAGTTGGGTCAGCGCGCCGTAAACATCGGCCTCGCAAGCGCAAGGGACGCGGGACTGGCCCAACATGCCCGCCGGTCCACAAACCGCGCCGCCGTATTCGGTAAAGGTCTCAGGCCAACAACGAATGGCAAATGCATCATAGCTGCCCTTGCCACGCAAGGCCTCCAGCCCTAGCTTGAGCCGCAATGAACGATCCAGCTCTTCAGCGTTAACTTGCTCCAGGCCGGTCACTTGCTCGCCGACTTGCGCGCGCAGGGCCTGGGCTTCCTCGTGCGAGGCCGCTTTGGCCGCATCGAACATGTCGTCCAGCTCCAGCGCGTCGACCTCGACGCCCGCCAGATTTCGCAGCGCCCCTGCGTCATACGCACAGGTGTCAAATCCCGCGGGGTGCGCGCCAATTCTGGCAATGCGTCGCCCCGCCACGGCTGCGGCCAGGTTCTGCCCCTCTGGGCTCGTTGGCGGCACCGGTCCCAATTCCAAGGCCGACACCCGCCGCTCGCCCGCGATCAAAGCGACGAGAGAGGCCGAAACATCGCCCCCAGGCGCAGCATAGAGCCAAGAAAACGCCCGCCCTTGCAAACCCAAAGCGTGCGACGCCAGATTGAGGCCACAAAAAGAATTGAGCCGCAAGCGTCCGCCAATTCTGGGTTCGGGAATAGCCCAGATTGCCAAAGGTTGCGCGAAACGCTCAGCAATGGCGCAAGTCATCGCCGCGTCGGTAAAGGTGACCTGCAAGATCAGCACTTGATTCACGTCGGCGCTGGCAACCTCGTCTATCGCCGCCAACGTCACCGCTTCATCAAGAAGCAAGGCCCGTGGGCCGACCAGGCTGTGCCCCAGCCCATCGAGCGCCGCCAACATGGCGGTCAGGTTTTCTTCAGCGAAAGCTAGATCGAAGGTCCCGCGCCCAAGCGCTAGTATGCCAAGCTTCATAGCTCCCCCCTAGGCCGCGCTATAAGCATGCCGAAAATCGGCGCTGACAGGCTGGAAGGCCGCCCCATCGCCCCCATAGCATGGATGGGCTGCCCAGTTGCGCGCCTTTTGGTCTGCAAGAGCGGCGATATCCTTCAGATAGTCGCAGGCGGGACCCTCTAGGCCTGCACGAATGGCGTCCCAGTCGGGATAGGCGCCGAAGGCCTCCAGCCAAATCGCCCGGCCCGCCAAGAACCCTGACGCGCCCGCCGCAAAAGCGTGCTTCAAGACCTGGCGGAATTCCGGCTTGCCCGCCCCTGCCGACAACATGACCCAGGGGCGCCCGGCCAAGGCAGCCATCTCATCGAACACGCTTTGGACCTGAGCCGATCCGTCCGCATCCGAAGCGTTAACCGGGCTTTCCAGCTTGAAGACGTCCACGCCGTAATCGGGCTTGGCAAACTCCTCAACCGAAGCCAGGACGTGATCGGCTTTCTTGCCCTTCATTTCGATGTAGTCCTTGGTCTGATGGGCATCGTGAGCCAAGGGGTAGACCAGAAGTTCGAATAGAAACGGGATATCGTGGCGCGCGCAATCTTCACCAATGTGCTTGACGTAGTCTTGTTGAGCCTGGCGCACGCTGGCACTGGCATCCGGGCGATACCAGGCCAGAACCTTGACCGCATCGCCGCCCATACGCTTGATCTTGGCAACCGACCAATCGTCTATGTTGGACGACAGGCGCCCGCCCTCGGTCTCCGTGAACAGACTGTCTTCCAGGGTGACAATCAAGCCCTTGCACGGCGACAGCGTATCGACAGCAACAGGGATCGCATAGTGCGGGTCCAGCAACATCGCGGTGCTCTGGTCCTGAAGGGTCTCGACCAGCAGGGCCTTAAATCGCGCCACCTGATCCCATGGCGCGGTCTCAACGCCCAGGTGAGCGGCGATCGGTCCCTTGATCGGCGGGCGCTGGTCAACCGCGGTCATCTTAAAAATTCCGTTGGCGTCGGCCATGCGGCGCAGGCCCCAAAGTTTACCGGGGGTTAGCTGCATTTCTGCATCTCCTCTAAGAAATTCGTAACGGCGGTACGGTCGGGACTTCCCTTGCGTCCGCCAAATGTTTGGCACTTCAACGCCGCGGCGGCGTTGGCAAAACGGACAGAAAAGGCTTCGTCTTGCCCCTCCGCGAGCGCCAGAGCAAAGGCGCCGTGCCAAACGTCACCTGCTGCTAGCGTATCCTTTACGTGAACGGGCAAAGCGGGCTCGTGGACCAACCGGGGGCCGTCCAAATGGAAACACCCCTGCGCGCCGTCGGTCACGCAGACCCAGCACGACAGCCGATCTGCTGCCTCGCGCAAGGCCGCCTCCAGCGCCGCGCCCTGATCGGGGCTCGCCTCTTGCTTATAAAACGACAACAGCCCATCCCTGGAAAATGCAACGTGGCTGGCCTCGGCCAGAACCTCGAAGTCCATCGGGGCTTCAGCGTCAACAATGCCCGGCACGCCGAGCGATTTGGCAAGTCGAAGGCCTTCAAGGGCACCTTGGCTCCACCGGGTATCGACCAACACGGCATCGACCGCCGGTGCCGTGGCGATCCAGCGGGTTTCTTGGGTCAGACCCTGCCCGCGAAAATTCATGATCTGCCGCTCACCCTGTTGATCGACGTAGATCGAGCTAAAAGAAGACTGCCCGCCCCCAGAGCGCTGAACCAAGCGGGTATCTACACCGTCACGCACGAGGTCGGAGACAATCAAATCGCCCAGCGCATCGTCACCCAGCCGCGCGCCCAACAGCGCCTGCCCACCGAGGCGCGCAACCGCAACCGCGGCGTTCGCCGCGCAGCCGCCACCAACGATTTCGGCGTGCTTGGCCCGGTGTTTGGCGGCGCGGGTCGGCAGCTCGCCAACCGCGAAGACAAAATCAACGACAGCCACACCGATGATAAGGACTTGGGGCATCAATCTACCTCTAAGCCGCTGGGCACGCGATCCGGGCGACCCAAACGCCCCTTGATCGACTCGCGCCCTGTCAAGGCTTGTAAGAAGGCGAGGATTTGCGAAATCTCCTCGTCGCTGAGGCTTTGGGCCGCCAGATCGGCGCGCCGCGATAAGCGCGCGCGCTCAAGCTTGTCTTCAAAGGGCAGAAAATCGCTGGCGGCCAACCAGCTCACATCGGGCAACAAGGCTTGTTCTGGCGTCCAAGCCTCGAATGCAGCGCGCGGGTTAAGATGGTGGCGCACCATCGCCTCAAGGCTTGTGTAGGCGCCATTGTGACCATAGGGGCCGGTCAAAGCGACGTTGCGTAGGGAAGGCGTGCGGAAGCGATAAGCATCTTCCAATTGGTCCGATACCCCCATGCGGCCCACATCGCGCACGATCGTATCCCAGCGCCGCGTGCGGCCCGGTCCAAAATGGGGCAACATCAGAGCGTGGAATTCGTGATCCGTCTGCAAAGCCCCGGCGTGGCATTCGCTGCACCCGGCGTCGCCATAAAACAACTGCGCGCCGGCAAGCTGGGCCTCGCTCAGCGCCTGATCGTCACCCGCTAGAAAGGCGTCGAAGGGACTATCAATGCTTTGGAATTCCAGCGCTTCAAAGGCGGCAATCGCGTTGACGATATGGACGATCGAAATATCCAGCGGATCGGCGATCTCGTCATAGCCATCCGCGAACATCTGGGCATAGTCGGGAATGTTGCGCACGCGCTTGGTGATGATGGGCCAGACCGCATCGATGCGGTCATAGGCAGCGCCCGCCACTTCGTTTTCAAGCGGGTCGCCAGCCATTTCAAACTGCGCCGTTAACGGAAACAGGGCCTGTACCGCCAGCAAGCTGTCAAGACCATCTGGCAACCATTCTTGCGCGGGCGTGCTAAAGCCATTGTCATAGATGTCGGAGTGACTGACGCGGCCATCGTGGAACAGGGTCTTGAATTGGCGCGCGCCCAGGTTCCAGAGCGCGGGTGCATTGCGTGGAATGCGCTTGCGGATACGGCTACGCCCTTCGCCGGGGCTGCGTTCAGGGCCAAGGCCGACGCCGCCCTCGCCAATGCCAAGGCTCAGGCCATCGCTGCTTCCAAAGTCTGGGCTATGGCAGGTTGCACAGGCAATATTGCGATTGCCCGACAAGATCGGGTCGAAGAAAAGCAGCTGGCCCAGCTTTGCCAGCTCGCGATCGAAGTCTTGGAAGTCGGTAGATTTCAGCGGCGCTGGAAAAGGGTTTGCCTGGGCCGATGTGGCGAACAGCCCCCCCATCGCTGCGCCAAGACCACAGCCAAGCAGGACAGCAAACGGGATGCAGGCTTGCCTTAGCCTGCGAATAAGGGAAGACTTGGCGGATCGGCAGCCAGCAACCCAGGAGCGACCATGATTGCCAGACCGTCCCGAAATGCCCAACGCACCCGACGCAGATCCACGAGCATTGTCGCCGCCACTGGCTTGGCCTGCTTGTTGTTCTTTGCCCTGCCCGCTGCGGCTGAAATCGAAACTGCGCGCGATCTTATGGATGCAGGCGACTACCAAGCCGCCATGGCCGAGCTTTTGCCCGCCGCCCGCGCGGGTAACGCCGAAGCCGAAGAGCTGATCGGCGTCATGTACGCGTCCGGCCTTGGCGTTGAACGCGACGACGTGCGAGCATTCGAGTGGTATTTGCGCGCTTCGATGAAAGGGCATGCTGGAGCTCAATCGGGTGTTGGTTGGTACTATGAAGTTGGACGCGGCATGCCAGCCCCTGACCTGGTACGGGCCTACACTTGGTACGTTTTGTCAGCGATCGGGGGGGATCCCGATGCCGCCATTTCCCAAGAGGAGGTGGTCAAAAAGATGACACGCGCGCAAATTGAAAAAGCCAATATTCTGATCGAAGACTACCGGGTCTGGCTCTACCCGTTTCGCTAAGTCGCACCAGCTCGAAGAGAATAAAGCTAGCTAGGTCTTTGTTTGCGAATGCTTTTCGGCGCGCTCATACTGTGTTGAGCCAAAAAAACACGCGCAAACATAGAGCCTGGCGTCAGGGCGATCCGCGGCTCTTTGTGGTTGCCGCAAACGAGGCCTCGCCCCTTCGATCGCCCTGTCAGGTTTCGGCCCGCCGCCCGCAAAAGCGACGAGCCGAATACCATCACAGGGAGACTGAAGTCAGTCGCTGGGGCGATCCTACATCAGGTCTTTTGCCATGCCGGCATCCAGATCGGCTTCTGCCTCGCTTACAGCAGAAACCAGCGCGTTGAAGATCTCTTCACCGCCTTGGATGTTCGACTTGAACCAGTCATAGACCGGCGCTGCTGCTTCGCGGAACATGGCCTTTTCTGCGGGGCTTGGCACATACAAAGAACCGCCACCTGCAACAAAGTCAGCATAGGCCTGGATCGACTTACGCTTGGGTGAAGCGAAGGTCGCCTGCTGCAATGCCGCAAAGCCATCGACGACAACGCGGCGAAGGTCTTCAGGCATGTCCATGAACTTTGCATTGTTCATCCACCACAGCGCGCCCATGTAGGCGTGGCCGTCCAAAGTGACGTACTGCAAGCCTGCATCCGGGAATTTCATGCCCATGATGTCGGTGATGCCGTTCTTCGAGCCCTCAACAACGCCGGTCTGGAACGATGTGAACAGCTCGGGCCATGGAATGGGAGTAGGTGACGCACCCAAGGCACGCACCAGTTCTTGCGGCAGGTCAGCCACAACGGTACGGATCTTCAGGCCCGCCAAATCACCGGGTGTTTGAACAACGCGCTTGGTGTTGGCGAAGTTGCGCCAGCCGCCGGTATTGCCGATGGTCATCAGACGGATGCTGCCGTCAGAATCAGCCAAGGCCATTTCACGCATCTTGCGAGTGAAGTCGCCAGACAGAACCGCTTCTGCAACGCGGTCGTTGGCCATCAGGTAGGGC
>JAUIHE010000146.1 GCA_030432195.1 Alphaproteobacteria bacterium | reverse complement strand
GCACGCTGGTCGAAGACAAGCAGACCATCGTTAACGCCTATGAAACGGGGCGCGGCTCCTTGCGCCTGCGGGCCAAGTATGAGGTCGAACGACTAAAGGGCGGCAGCTATCAAATCGTCATCACCGAGGTGCCCTACCAGGTTCAAAAGTCGAAGCTGATCGAGAAAATCGCTGACCTGATCCTGTCGAAAAAGACCCAACTGATCGGCGATGTCAGCGACGAGAGCGCCGAGGATATCCGCATTGTCATCGAGCCACGGTCGCGCAACGTTGACCCTGATGTGCTGATGGCGAGCTTGTTCAAGTTCACCGATCTAGAAAGCCGGGTGTCCTTCAACATGAATGTGCTGGACGCCAACAACATTCCGCGCGTCATGTCGCTTAAAGAAATACTGCGCGCCTTCTTGGACCACCGCCAGGTCGTTTTGCAGCGCCGCACCCGAAACCGCCTTGGCCAGATCGAGCGGCGCTTAGAGGTCTTGGGCGGCTTGATGGTAGCCTATCTGAACGTTGACGAAGTTATTCGCATCGTCCGCTTTGAAGATCACCCCAAGCAGGAACTGATCGCGCGCTTTGACCTTAGCGATGTTCAGGCTGAAGCCATTTTGAACCTGCGTTTGCGGGCCTTGAACAAGCTTGAAGAAGTCGAGATTCGCCGCGAGCAAGATGCCTTGAGCGAGGAAAAGGCCCGCCTGGATGCGCTGATGGCCGATGCGGACCTGCAATGGCAGCACATCACGACCGAGCTGCAAGACGTGCGCCAGACCTTTGCCAGTGGCAAGGATCAGTGTCGCCGTACCCGTATCATCGGCGCACCCAGCGATGCCGAATTCGATGAAAGTGCCTTGGTCGAAAAAGAGCCCATTACCGTCATTTTGTCCGCTCGTGGTTGGGTACGCGCCATGCGCGGCCACAACATCGCGCCAGACAGCGTTAAATACAAAGACGGCGACTCGGCAGGCTTCCTTGTCCCCTGCCAAACGACCGACAAGCTGTTGGTCGTCGCGGCTGATGGCCGCGTCTACACCTTGTCTGCGGACAAGCTACCGGGCGGGCGCGGCTTTGGTGAGCCCCTCTCCTTGACGCTCGACATGGCCTCAAAGGCCGCCATCGTTTCCTTGCTGGTCGTGCAGAACGACAAGCAGCTCTTGTTGGCATCCAGCGATGGCCGCGGATTTGTCGCCCCGCAGAGCGATCTAGTAGCGGGCACCCGTGGCGGCAAGCAGGTCATGAACCCCAGTGCGCCGGCAACTCTGTCTGTCTGCCGCTTGGTGGAAGGCGATCACTTGGCTGTGGTCGGCGAAAACCGCAAGCTATTGATTTTCCCCGTTTCCGATTTGCCGATCATGGCCCGTGGTAAGGGTGTCATGCTGCAACGCTACAAAGACGGTGGCATGACCGACGCCAAAACCTTCAACCTGGAAGAGGGGCTCACCTGGCCGTGGGGCGCGGATAAGACGCGAACGGAAAAGGATCTGCTTGCCTGGATTGGCAAGCGTGGGTCGGCTGGCCGCATGGCGCCGAATGGTTTCCCTAAGACAGGAAAGTTTGACCGTTAGCCTCGTCTTGCGGCAGCGCCGCCGGGCCAATTACCGGTGCCAGGTGGGTGCGCATGCCCAGTCCTTTTGCGCCTCAGTCCCGCTAAATGAACAGGCGCGGCCCCAAGTGATGACAGACCCAAAGTCCTATGCTTATCTGGCTGCGTTGGGCGCGCCTGCCGCCGATATTTGTTAAAAGGGATCCCAAACGATCATGGCCGAAACTATGCGCATACTGAGCATCGATGCTGGCGGCGTTCGTGGACTCTTGCCTGCCCTCTTGCTGAGTGAAATTGAGGCGCGTACCGGCAAACAGGTTTGGCAGATGTTCGATTTGGTCACGGGCACAGGCACCGGCGCACTGCTGGCGATTGGGCTCACCATCCCTGCCCGCTCTGGCAATCCGCTGCCCGCGGCGAAATTGCAGACCATATTCGAGCAGCCCAAACGCTCTTTGTATCGGCGCAGCTGGTTGCGGAAATTCGCGGCGCATTTGCGGGGCGTACAGCCCAACTACTCCAGCAACTGCCTACGGGTCTGGGCCCAGCATCACTACATGGACACCACGCTGTCAGAGGCGAAAACTGGGCTTTTGTTGCCGGTCTATGATTTGGAACGCAGGCGGCCCTATTTTTTCAAGAGCTGGAAAGCCCAAGGCCAACAACTCAAAGGCCGAGATGAAATCTACCAAGATCGCAACTTCCGTGTCCGCGATCTGATTGGCGCAACCATGGCTGAGCCCGGCCTGTTCGACCCTAAAGTTGTTGGCTCGCAGTCCGGCAAGCGTCTGACTGTCGTTGACGGCAATTTGTTTGCGGCAAACCCTGGTCTTTGCGGGCTCGTTTCTTCGCACCGCCTGCGCCCAGATGCCAAGACCTATCGCATGGTTTCTTTGGGCACCGGCCAAGATACCAAGGGCGTTTCGCTGCTTCAAGCGCGTGGCTGGGATCGTCAAACCTGGCAAAAGAAGATGCTAAATTTGACCTTAGACGGCATGCAGGGCACCGTGGATTACCAGCTGCGTGAAATATTGGGCGAAGAAAACTACCTTCGGGTCAACCCTGAACTGGCTTTGCGCAAGGCATTGCGCGGCCCGGACGACCTGCGATTGAGCCACCGCGACGCAGTGCGCCAAGCCGCCAAACGCGCAATTGAGAAAGACGAAACCTTCGTGACGATCCTGAACGATCTCAATCGTGCGACCACCGGGCGGACGACATAACAGCGAGCGACAGTGGGCCTGCCCGTTCACTGCACTTGGGCTGGTGAACTCACTTTGAATCTGCCCAAGTCAACCGGCCAGACCGACCGGACAGACCGCCCGAACCAGCCAGCTGATCTATATCGGCCAAGTCATATCGGCCAAGCCGTAACCGCGGGCCTGGTGCCCCGGGCAACAGCGGGATGCCTGACTAGGATGCCTGACTAGGATGCCCGACTAGGATTCTTGCATGGGACGCCTGCCTAGGACGCCGCGCGCGCTACCTTGCTGCGCTCAACGTTTGCAACGCCGTACTTCTTCTTCCAGCGATAAAATGAGCGGTCTGTGATCTGAAAACGGTGCAGTAACTCTGGAACGCTGACACCCTTTTGGTATTCGGCCAATATAAGCTGCACGGTTTGGTCAGAAACGCGCTGGCGAGGGCGCTGGTTGATCATGCTGGTCACTCGGATGTCCTTTCGAAGTGAATAATGCTTGCCTCTGACTGGTTGTTCCAGTTCTTTCGATTTTGCTCTTCTCTTAAAGCTTCCAGGCCCTACCCCCCGGCGGCGACCTGGAAACCACAATTTCATGCCAAAGGAGGCATGGTGAGGAATTACTCCTCCGGCGTAACGTCCAGCTCAGGAGCCGCCGAGACGATATTGACCGCCTCCGCCTTACAATTGCTCATGCAGCGTTCGGTGTAGGCCTCGGATACCGCGCGATCATCGGCGAAGAAATTGGCGCGGTTCGGCATTTCGATTTGCGCGAAATTGTCCTGGTTCAGCTCTTGATCGCGCTCAACGATCTCATTCTCTGCCAGGATGTAGGCTGACAGCGCGTAGACCTCATCGGGTGTCAAGGTTTTGGCGTCGCCGTAGGGCATGGCACGGTTGATGTAATCAAACAGGGTCGAGCTGTAAGGCCAATAGGAACCGACCGTTTTTTCTGGGCGGTCTTCTGTCAAGCTATCGTGACCGCCGGTCAGGACGGGCCAACGATCAACGCCTTCACCAAAGTCGCCGTGACATTGCGCACAGCGATCAGCGAACAGCTCCTCGCCTTCTTCCGCGGTCCCCTTGCCCACCGGAAGCCCCAAACCATCGGGGCGCACATCAATATCCCAAGCGGCGATTTGCTCAGGTTGCGCGACTGCGCCGATGCCTGACACGCTTGGGCGCTGGTAATCTTGAGCCGAAACAGCCGTTGCTAGACCGATTGCGAAGAGGCCGGTCAACCCCATTGTCACTACTGATTTCATTGTTTTTACACCAGCTGTACGTTTTCAACACGGCCATCGGGTTTGATGTGCCAAGTATGGACAGAGTTGTTGTGATAGATTGAATTCACGCCCCGCACCGCGCGGTTCTGCGCGAAGGTCGGCTGCACATAGCCCGTGTCATCGTAGGCGCGCGACTGGATCAACATTTCTTGGCCTTGCCAGTCGAACGGAAGGTTAAAGCGCGTCAAGCACTTAGGCATAACCGGGCCTTCCAGATCCGCTGGTATCCAATTGTTACCGCCGTCCAGCGAGATATCCACGCCTTTGACGCTTCCACGGCCAGACCAAGCCAGGCCGGAAATCATGTGGAAGCCCTTGCGATCCAACCAAGGCTTTTCTGGGGATGGACGGGTAATGACGGAATTACAGTCCTGTACCCAGGTGAACATGCGTGCGCGACCGTCTTCCAACAAATCGGTGTACTTCGAGGTCTCTTCACGTGCGAACCAAGGCATGTCGCCGATCTCAAGGCGGCGGATCCACTTGACCCACATATTGCCTTCGAACCCAGGCACGACCAATCGCATGGGATATCCTTGGCCGGGACGCAACGCCTCGCCGTTCTGGGCCCAAGCGATCATGCAGTCATCCATGATCTTTTCCATGGGGATAGAGCGGTTCATACCCGCCGCGTCCGCACCTTCGGCCAAGACCCACTTGCCGTTTGGCTTCGCGCCGACCATCTCCATCAGGGTAGACAGCTTGACGCCAGTGTACTGAACGCAAGACACCATACCGTGGGTAAACTGGCAGCCATTCAGCTGTGCGCCGCGCCATTCCATGCCACCGTTGGCAGCACACTCAATGAAATAGAAACGGCTGATGCTAGGCAGACGCTTGAGGTCATCCAAGCTAAAGACCAGGGGCTTATCGACCAGACCATGGATCATCAAACGATGTTCGGCTGGATCAACGATCGCGCGCCCGCCATGGTGACGCTCAAAATGCAGACCATTGGGTGTGATAAACCCTTCAAGATCTGCCAAAGGCGTAAAGTTGATCGAAGAAACACTGTCAGCCGTCAGCCAGGGTACGTTGCGGCGAATGACGTGAGCCTCATACTCCGAAGGCGTACCATAGGGTTCATCATCGACGCCAGCTCCCAAGAACTGGCCCCACTCTTTGGGCTCAAATGGATTAGCGGCCTTGGCACTGCCAGCAGCCAGAGCACCCGCGGACGCGGCACCTGCGGCAAGAAATCCGCGACGGTTGAGAGCGTTGGTCATGGTTTGCTTCTTTCACTTAACGCGATATTCGAATGTGTATGTGGCGCAAAGTAGCAAAGACAAATGAGGATATCAATATTCTATTATACGAATATACATAAATTCCAGCATGCAGGACCAGCGTAAGTTTGCTGTCTAGGTTCCTTTCTAAGATGCAGATGGGATAAAATGCCACCACCAGCAAAGTGTACGATTGGCTGTGCCGCGCCTCGTGGCGGTTAAGTTCCCGGCCCTTGCTGATGATCTAGATCAATTTTATCTACAGGATCGCTGTTGAACGACCGCAAATCTTCGTTTTCTTGGCCAATCGGCCGCCCGATATGTGCGGTGATCCTCTTCCATGGCCAGATAAATTGATTTCGCGACGTCCACATGCTGTTATATTCAAATATTGTGATATGCTGGGCGAGACGGCGATCCGCTGCTTGGACTTGCAGCAAACCCAGGGCGCAGGAAGGAGCTTCAAGACGAGACTGAACCCCATCACGGCGAATGCTGTCGCGTTTCCCACAGCGCGACCGGGATCCCGAGTTTTAGCTCAACATTCGGGCGCAAAGCGCCTAAAAGTAAAACCATACGCGCGTGAAAGAATGTAACAACCACCCGCGTCCAACAGAATTGAAATCAGAGGCCTGGCGCAAGCAATGGATGATCTGCCATCTCGCAGCATAGATGAAAAGCTGACCGACAAGTCGGCGGTGGACATGGCGCTCATGTCGGACCGCGCTGAGGAGGCGTCTGCTTTAATGCGCGCGCTCGGCAATCCGCACAGGCTGCTGATCTTGTGTATTCTATCGAGCGGTGAAGCCTCTGTCGGTGAGATTCAAGAACAGTTGGGTTTGCGACAAAGCCTTGTCTCCCAGCACCTGACCCGCTTGCGGGCCGACGATTTGGTGAGCGCCCGGCGATCCCAGCAGTTTATGCTCTACTCACTGAAGAACGATGTCGTGCGTGACATGATTGCTGTTCTTTGTACCCACTATCTGGACAATTGCGGCGTTGCGACCTAGCAAAACCCTCGCCTGCTCTGACTTTTCGCAAACCAGCAAAAACCCCGCCGAGCTTCTCGACGGGGTTTCTCATTTTCTTGGCGCTACGAACAACTCAAAGAATAGTTCGTATGCGTCGCTTAGGATCTTCGAGCGCGTTTAGCTGAATTATCTTCACTCAACGCGCTCTCTATTTGATTTTGCAGCAAATGCACCTTCGCAATCGAAGGTGATTGCTCGGGCTTTGCTCTAGACCCCAGCAGCAGCCTTCACTTCAGCAGCAAAGTCGCTCTCTTCTTTTTCAATGCCGTCGCCTAGCTCAAAGCGCATGAAGCCGGTCATCTTGATGTCAGAGCCCAGCTCTTTGCCTTGCGCTTCGATGAACTTGCCAACTTTGAAGTCGGTGTTAATCACGAAGGTCTGCTCCAAAAGGACGACTTCTTCGTAATACTTGCGCATACGGCCTTCGACCATCTTCTCGGCGATTTCCTGGGGCTTGCCAGAAGCAACCGCCTGGTCAACCAACACCTTGCGCTCACGTTCGACGATTGCCGGGTCCAGGTCATCCGTAGACAATGACGCAGGATTGGTCGCCGCGATATGCATAGCGATCTGCTTGGCGATACCGTCAAGAGCAGCAGCGTCAGCCGCCGATTCCAGCGCAACCAGAACACCGATCTTGCCCATACCCGGAACGATGGAACCGTGTACGTAAGAGGCAACAACGCCCTGTTCAACCGCCAGATATGCTGCGCGGCGCAGGCCCATGTTTTCACCAATGGTGGCGATCAGGTGCGTGATTTCATCGGCGAAGTTGCGTGAAGTACCAGGGCAATCAACGCCCTTAACAACTTCCAAGTCCCCCTTGGCTTCAACCGCAGCCTGAGCAACTTTGCCAACGTAGCCCTGGAAAATCTCGTTGCGCGCTACGAAGTCGGTCTCAGCATTGACTTCGACAACAGCACCAGCGGTGCCAGACGTTGCAACGGCGACCAAGCCTTCAGCCGCCACGCGGCCAGATTTCTTTGCAGCCTTTGAAAGGCCTTTCTTGCGCAGCCAATCAACGGCCTCATCGACGTTGCCGTCGGTTTCAACCAATGCCTTCTTGGCGTCCATCATGCCTGCGCCGGTCATGTCGCGCAGTTCTTTGACCAGTGCTGCTGTAATCGCTGCCATGGTATCCTCATCGAATTGGAAATTTTGGGGGGAAAGTTTTTTTATGCGCGCTTCTTTCCCGAAAGGTGGCGCGCTGCGGCTTGGTTGGACTCACGACGATCCCAACCAAGCGCTATGCCTCGAAAGACTAGGCTGTTGCTGCGTCGCCCGAGTCAGCAG